>NZ_JABEPJ010000002.1:0-459529 GCF_013002825.1 Pseudoalteromonas sp. NEC-BIFX-2020_002 | reverse complement strand
TCTCTGAAGGGCCGTTGGAGACTACAACGTTGATAGGCAAGGTGTGGAAGCATAGTGATATGTTAAGCTAACTTGTACTAATTACCCGTGAGGCTTAACCATACAACGCCAAACGCGTTTTATGTGACTGTTTAAGCGCAGAAGTTAAGATTGTAGGTCGTGATTTATCGCGACAACTAAAGTAGATTTACTGGCAGTTTTAAGCGATAAGCTTGAAGGTGTAAGAAGACAATTATCAGCATTTTCAAATTTTAGTTAGTGCGTAGAGATACGAACTGACACCCAATTTGCTTGGTGACAATAGCGTTTTGGACCCACCTGATCCCATGCCGAACTCAGTAGTGAAACGAAACAGCGCCGATGATAGTGTAGCATTTGTTATGTGAAAGTAGGTCATCGCCAGGCTCCAAATTAAAAGTCGCATTGCGCAAATATAAAAATAAGAAAATAGAAAAGAATTTTCTTGGTGACAATAGCGTTTTGGACCCACCTGATCCCATGCCGAACTCAGTAGTGAAACGAAACAGCGCCGATGATAGTGTAGCATTTGTTATGTGAAAGTAGGTCATCGCCAGGATTTAAATTAGAGAAAGCCGCTTCAGAGATGAAGCGGCTTTTTTTCGTTTGGAAGAAAGTGATGCAACCGGTCAATTAAAAAATAAACAGACTCATACTAATCGGCTTAAATATTTAACCATTCTAGCGGACTAAATAAAGCGCTAACTGCGTTAGTAATTTTTCATGTACGACTGCATGTATGCAGGAGGTAGAGCAATGCAGGAGCAATTGCCGAGAACAACACCATGTCAAAATATCTGCCTTGTTATCACTGTATTTATCTTTCGCTATAAATGGTCATTAACTTAACACGATTGGTATCAGTCGTAGCATGAGGGATTGCGGCCGAACACGAGAGAATTGAAAGGAAGGTTATTATACCAATCTGCATAAATATTTGAACAATTTAACGAATTAAATCAAGACTATAATGTCGTTAAAGATTTTTTATTTAGAACAACTAGATATAAAAATTTTTGTCTAGTTATAGCGCAATTTTCTTGTCATTAAATAGACCCCATATCTACGCTGATTGGTATTACATCAGAGATATACCCTATAACAGGATGAAGGGTGATGTAGCTTTTTAATTTTGAAGAACTTTTTCTTTGTGAAATTTACAATTAGAGTAACAAAGTTACCTCGTTTGAAGTTAACATGATAGAATTTTATCTCTCTTTACAATTCCAGTGAGGGTCAAATTGCCTACCTCTGATTATCAACAAGTATTAAATGACATCACCGCAGATGTACAGCCATTACTCTCACAGGGTAAAGTTGCTGATTATATTCCTGCGTTAGCTGAAGTGGATGCTAATCAATTTTCAATTGCGATTTACACAACTGACGGTCAGACATTCTGTGCTGGTGATTGCTCCAAACGTTTTACAATTCAATCAGTCTCCAAAGTGATGACTTTAACGCTAGCGTTACAACGCTATGGTGACGAGTTATGGGAGAGAGTAGGTAAAGAGCCATCAGGAACTGCATTTAACTCGCTAACGCAGCTTGAGTTTGAAAAAGGTATACCACGTAACCCTTTTATTAATGCAGGTGCGATCGTGACCTGTGATGCGCTATATAGTCGATTATCGGCACCGATGCATTCCATGTTAGAAGCGTTTAGAGCTTTATCAGGAAATAAAATGATTCGTATCGATAAAAAAGTTGCTAGCTCTGAGTATGAGTTTCGTCACCGTAATGCCGCGATGGGGCATTTGATGAAGTCCTTTGGTAACTTTAATAATGAAGTTGATGATGTATTGTGGGCATACTTTAACTTTTGTGCGATAGAGTTAAACTGCATTGAACTAGCTAAAGCGTATAATTTTTTAGCAAATAAGGGGGTTGATAATACTTCAAACCGCCAAGTCCTTTCTAGCCTTCAGAGTAAGCAACTAAATTCATTGTTGTTTACGAGTGGCTTATATGATGCAGCTGGGGACTTTGGTTATAGGGTTGGAATGCCTGGTAAGTCAGGTGTGTCAGGAACAATTTTAGCCGTTTTACCTAATAAATTTACAGTGGCTGTGTGGTCCCCTGGGTTAAATTCATTTGGTAATTCTGTTGCGGGAATAGCAGCATTGGAGCTGCTATCTAATAAGCTTGATATCTCTATATTTTAAATAAATACCAAGGGGGCTATTGTTCCCAATAAACTTGTTCAAGGCAATCTTCTCGCTCCGGTAAGCCACGAGATAGACGAGGGGAGTGCTGAACCAATACTTCAAAGCTAGCTCGGTTAGCATACTTACTTATTTGTGATAATGATGAGTAAGTCATTGCTGGTTGTTGGTGCTTAGCTGAATTACCTACATTGAGTTTATGATAAACATTTGCAGATAAGTCATGTAATACGGCTGCTAATGCGCAATCACCTGCACCATTGGTATTTTTAATCGAGTCTGGGCCACCCATAAATGGTGCTGTGTGGCTATATGCACGGGTAGGCTGTTGACAGTCAACTTTGCGCATAGCACGAGAAAATTCATAGCGATTGAAATCTGGTATTGCGCCAGGTAATAATGGGTACTCAGTTTCTCGTTTAAACTGCTCATCGATATAGCCCGCCATAAATAAGCCTTTCTCACCTGCGGTACAGATCACTAAATCGACCCAATCAAGTGCTTTATCTGCGGCGAGCAGAGGGTCTTCAAAGCCTGTTATTGCAAGCCCTTCTTCCTCATTCATTGCCAAAATATCAACGTGCTTATCGACAAAGTTCGCCCACCAAGTAGGGTCTTGTTCGATTAAGAATTTAGTCCCTAATGTAAGTACTACCGGTACGTCGGCATCATTGGCATATTTGACCGCTTGCATTGTAGCTTCGGTCATAGTTTCATTGCCTTGTGTACGCATAAGGTAAGCACTTATCACTAACGCAGATGAGTTTTCGATGAGGTTTTGATCGATTGATTCAGGACGTAAATGATTCATTAAACCTGCGCTGATCGCAAAGGTACGTTCACCAGTATCGTCAATGAGTGTGAAACAACGACCGATTGGACCATCTACAGGTTGCAGATAATCTAGATCTACGCGACTTGAGGTGTTGCATAAAAAACGATAGGCGTAGCTACCAATTTTAATATTTTCGCTCATCACGCCCAACAGTACAGAGCGATCATCTGCTAGTACTGAGTAGTTGTGCATGGTATTGCCAATGGTACCACCGGCAAACTCATAATCGATCATGTCGTTGAGTTTTAAACGATCATATAATGCATTGGTTATGTCATTATCAATAACCTGCGACATACCTCGGCGCAGTTGAAATTCGTCTAGGAAAGCTTGATCGACTTTAGCTTCTATATCAACTACGATTTGATCTATACCTGTGATGTAGCTGCGGTGCAACCTATCACTGGCATTGAGTTGATTAGTAAGTGGATCTTTTGCTTCCACTGGAAAATAATGTTTATGCCTGCGGCGTCCAGGAAATTTCATTTGCTACCCGTGTGTTGTGAGCTAAATAAAAAAAGCGAGGGATTATATCGCAAGTTGCACTGTATGAGCCATGCTAAAGCGGTTTTAATTTGTTTTATTTTTATCACTAATCAGTATGGTTATGATTTTATATCTCTAAATGAGTATAATTAAACAATAATTAGCAAAAGATTAAGTTAATGAGTGAGCTATTGAACGACCAATACTGGATGACACAGGCCTTAGAGTTCGCAAAAAAAGCTGAGCAGCTAAATGAAATTCCCGTCGGTGCGGTGCTGGTCAAAGACAACCAGTTTATTGCTGCTGGTTATAATCGATCTATTACAGATAATGATCCTTCAGCACATGCTGAAATGATTGCGATACGTGAAGGCGGTAAGGTGCTTAATAATTATCGCCTTATTGACTGTACGTTATACGTAACCTTAGAGCCTTGCTCTATGTGTGCAGGATTATTGGTACACAGTCGGATTAAGCGTTTGGTATTTGGTGCGGCGGATGAAAAAACAGGATCTGCCGGCTCTATAATGAACTTATTGCAAGATTGTAGATTAAACCATCAAGTTGAAGTTGAAGCTGGGGTATTAAGTGATTTATGCGGTCAAACCATTTCAGATTTTTTTAAACGTCGCCGAGGAGAAATAAAAGCTGCAAAGCAGGCATTGCGAGACCTGAAGGTTTAACCTACAGGGGCTGCAACGTTTAATTCCGCCATTTGTTGCATGGCAAACATTCTACGACGCCAAATTACTTTTTTCTGCAGGTTACGCAGCATTATTCTGCGACGGGTAGATGATGAATAAATAACATTCCGTTTAAACGAATGTGTGCGACGACGTTTCAGCATGGTTTCCCCTGAAAATGTGAGAGTGAGAAAGATATAATTTAATTATATACTTGATACTACACATTAGTGATCATTTGGTGACAAGTAAATAGATATTTTAGTTTGTACTGTTTTATCTTATTTAAAGTTGTGTGAGTCGCACTATGCTCTACTTTATTGCTTACTTTTAGTCATTGCAGGTGCTTTTATTTGATCTTTTTTAGGTTCCGCCTTGTCATTATTTAGATCTGTAGGAGCTAGCAGTATTGGTGCTTCATTAATCGCATTATTTTCATCCAACCAAACTAACGCATCATAATAGCGACGAATATTGTCTACATACTTAACTGCAACATCACCGCGAGAATAGCCATACTTGGTTTTTCGGTAATAACGCTTTTTAATGAGTAGCGGCAATCGTTTTTTCACATCAGCCCATTTATCAGGGCTGGCGCCTTGTTGCTCCGTTATTATGCGGGCATCATTTACATGACCCCAACCAATATTGTATGAGGCTAAAGCCAACCAAGTACGATCAGGTTGTGGAACTCTATCTGGAATTCTTTTTACAAGTTTAGCTAAGTACTCAGAGCCTCCTTTTATATTTTGCTCTGGCGCTAGGCGGTTAGTTACACCCACTTGTTTTGCTGTATTACGCGTTAGCATCATAATACCGCGCACACCTGTCGGCGACCTCGCTCGTGGATTCCACATGGACTCTTGATAGCTTAAAGCCGCTAATAAGCGCCAATCTAGGCTGCCAGCATATTGCTCAAACCAAGGTTGATATTTAGGGAGTGTTTCTTTAATTGCCTCTATATAGGCAAGCGTATTCACATAATTGAACTGACGTACATGACCAAAGTATTTCTCTTCTAAAACATATAGTTGATTGTTTTGTTTGGCATCACCAAAAAATGGCACCATTAACGCATATAAGGAATCATCACCATCTTTACGCAATAACCACGCAATAGGATCGTTGCGAGTAACAGAAAAACCAATACTTAGATTGGGGTGGTAACGTCGAAATAGTGAAAGCGTATGAGAATCTGCAAGTGTGTAATCTATTTCGCCATCTATCACTGCTTGTAATAGCTCTTCTTCATCAAGATCTTCAGTTTCTTGCCAACTAATATCTGGGTGCGTGTTTTTTATCTGCTGCAATGCTAATGAATGGCTACTTTTTGAAAGGACAGTTAGGTTACCTGTTAGATCATCAAAGTCACGTGGGCGAACTCGACCTTGTTTATAAACAAGCTTTTGACTTATTGTGCGGTAGGTTGGACCAAATCGATAGTCTTGGGCTCTGACTTTATTATAGGTTAAACCAGAGGCTATTAAATCTAAATCACCACTATCAAGGCGTGAGAACATATCTGATAAATTAAAAAACGGCACCATTTCCAGTTCAACACCAAGGTGATTAGCAAACTCTTGCGCAAGTTCGTATTCAAAGCCTTGCTCACCTTGGACTGCTTGGTAATAGTTACTTGCGCCCGCGAGGGTGCCTACTCTGATTTTATTTTGAGTTTTTATCTGGCTGAGTTGAGATTGTTGCTGCTGCATATCGCATGCACACAAAAACATTACTAACGTAATGATTGTAATTAGCTTTTGTTTGAACATAGCGAGCCCCTTAAATCCAATAATACACTTATATCAAAACTAAGTGATGACGTCACTTGGCGATTGGTTTTATTGCGTTTATTCCCTGTAGTATAAAATTTAGAAGATAATTTGATGAAAAGTGTAATTTTGAGTTAAATATGAACCCTATTTGAACTATAATGGCCGTCTAAAATATCGTTCAATCCCTAACCCCGGATGAAAATACCTATGTTGATCCTTCGTGGTGCACCAGCACTTTCCGATTTTAGAGTTCAGAAAATTTTAGCCCGTTGCCAACAGGCGCAACTTCCAGTCACTAATGTATACGCTGAGTATGCACACTTTGCAGATCTAACTGCAGAGCTTTCAAGTGACGAGCAAATTAAGCTTGAGAAGTTACTTACCTATGGTCCAACGATTGCCGAACATACACCAGCAGGAACATTGGTGTTAGTAACACCTCGTCCTGGCACAATCTCGCCATGGGCTTCAAAAGCGACGGATATTGCACATAATTGTGGGTTAACTCAAGTACACCGTGTTGAGCGTGGCATTGCTTATTATGTTGAAGGCGATTTAAACGCCGAACAATTAAACCAAACTGCCGCTTTATTACACGATCGTATGACTGAGGCAACGCATAGCGCATTTGATGACGCTGCTAAGTTGTTCCGTACCGACGCACCGAGCCAAATGTCATCGGTTGACATTTTAGGTGGTGGACGTGAAGCACTTGCTAAAGCAAACGTTGAGCAAGGTTTTGCGCTTGCTGATGATGAAATTGATTATTTGGTAGAAAACTTCCAAAAGTTAGGGCGTAACCCGAACGACATCGAATTATTTATGTTTGCACAAGCAAACTCAGAGCATTGTCGTCATAAAATATTTAATGCAGATTGGACTATTGATGGTGTAGTACAGCCAAAATCACTGTTTAAGATGATTAAGAACACTTATGAGCTTAACCCTGAAAACGTGTTATCTGCTTATAAAGATAACGCAGCAGTAATGAAAGGTTCTAAAGCAGGTCGTTTCTTCCCAAATGTTGAAGGCGAATACGCGTATCATCAAGAGAATATTGAAATCCTGATGAAAGTTGAAACGCACAATCACCCAACAGCAATAGCCCCATTCTCTGGTGCAGCAACGGGGTCTGGTGGTGAAATTCGTGATGAAGGCGCAACGGGTCGCGGCTCTAAGCCTAAAGCGGGTTTAGTTGGCTTTACTGTATCTAACTTACGTATCCCTGGTTACGAGCAACCGTGGGAAACTGATTTTGGTAAACCTGCGCGTATCGTTACTGCGCTAGACATTATGACAGAGGGGCCATTAGGTGGCGCTGCGTTTAATAATGAATTTGGTCGTCCAAACTTAGTTGGTTACTTCCGTACCTATGAAGAAGAAGTGACAAGTCATAATGGTCTAGAGGTACGTGGTTACCATAAGCCTATTATGCTGGCTGGTGGTTTAGGTAATATTCGTACTGATCATGTGCAAAAAGGTGAAATCCCTGTTGGCGCTAAGCTGATTGCACTCGGTGGCCCTGCGATGAACATTGGTTTAGGTGGCGGTGCTGCTTCATCAATGGCGTCAGGCCAATCAAATGAAGATTTAGATTTTGCTTCAGTACAACGTGAAAATCCAGAAATGGAACGCCGTTGCCAAGAAGTAATCGATAAGTGTTGGCAGTTAGGTGATGATAACCCAATCGCGTTTATCCATGATGTGGGCGCAGGCGGTTTATCGAATGCATTCCCTGAACTTGTAAATGACGGTGGCCGTGGTGGTAAATTCCAGTTACGTGATATTCCGAATGATGAGCCGGGCATGGCACCACATGAAATTTGGTGTAACGAATCTCAAGAGCGCTATGTACTTGCTGTAGGCGTTGAAAACTTTGACCGTTTTGAAGCTATTTGTAAGCGCGAACGTGCACAGTATGCCGTGATTGGTGAAGCCACTGAAGAGCGTCATTTAACTGTTGCTGACAGTCATTTTGATAATAACCCAGTTGATTTACCATTAGATGTATTACTAGGTAAAGCACCTAAAATGCACCGTGAAGCACAATCAAAGCAAGTTGTAGGTCAAGCACTAGACACAACAAGTATTGATGTAAGTGAAGCGGCAACACGTTTATTACGTTTGCCAGCGATTGCTGAAAAAACGTTCTTAATTACCATTGGCGACCGCTCAGTAACAGGTCTAGTAGCACGCGACCAAATGGTTGGTCCGTGGCAAGTACCAGTGGCTAACTGTGCAGTGACAGCTGCTACATATGATACTTACCATGGTGAAGCTATGTCACTTGGTGAGCGCACACCAGCGGCATTACTTAACTACGGTGCATCAGCACGTTTAGCTGTGGCTGAGTCATTAACTAATATTGCGTGTGCTAATATCGGTAGCCTTGAAAACATTAAGCTTTCAGCAAACTGGATGGCTGCAGCAGGTCACCCAGGTGAAGATGCTGGTTTGTATGAAGCAGTCAAAGCTGTGGGCGAAGAACTTTGTCCTGCGCTTGGCTTAACAATTCCAGTGGGTAAAGACTCTATGTCGATGAAAACCCAATGGGATGAAAGTGGTGAGCAAAAATCAGTAACCGCACCATTATCATTGATAATCACTGCATTTGGCCGTGTTGATGATGTGCGTAAAACGGTTACTCCGCAACTACGTACAGATAAAGGCGAAACGTCACTTATCTTAGTTGACTTAGGCGCGGGTAAAAATCGTATGGGCGCATCAAGCCTTGCGCAAGTTTATAAGCAATTGGGTGATGTAACACCTGATGTTGATAGCCCTGAGTTATTAAAAGGCTTCTACAATGCAATGCAAGCGCTAGTCGCCGATAGCAAGCTACTTGCTTATCATGACCGTTCAGACGGTGGTTTATTTACCACTGTAGCTGAAATGGCATTTGCGGGTCACACCGGCGTTACTGTAAACCTTGACGGTTTAACAGGTTCAGATATCGAAGCGCTTTACAACGAAGAGCTTGGTGCTGTTATTCAAGTAGCTAATAGTGATTTAGCTGCTGTGAATGCGGTATTTGCAGAGCATGGTATTACTGCAATCAGTCATGAGATTGGTACGCTAAACAAAGATGATACCGTGGTATTTAATCGAGGTGGCAACGCTGTATTAAGTAATACGCGTACAGAATTACGTACTATTTGGGCTGAAACAACGTACCAAATGCAAGCACGCCGTGATAACCCTGATTGCGCTAAGCAAGAATTTGATGCCAAATTTGACGCAACAGACCCGGGCCTTAACGTTAAACTTAACTTTGACTTAAACGAAGATGTTGCAGCACCCTATATTGCTACAGGCGCTAAGCCTAAAATGGCCATTTTGCGCGAGCAAGGTGTTAACTCGCATTTAGAGATGGCAGCAGCGTTTAACCGTGCTGGTTTTGCAGCCGTTGATGTACACATGAGCGACATTCTTGAAGGGCGTTTAAGTCTTGAAGAGTTTAAAGGTTTAGTGGCATGTGGTGGTTTCTCTTACGGTGATGTACTCGGCGCTGGTGAAGGTTGGGCTAAATCAATCTTGTTTAATGATATGGCACGCGATCAGTTCCAAAGCTTCTTTGAGCGTCAAGACTCATTTAGCTTAGGTGTATGTAATGGTTGTCAGATGCTATCAACACTTAAAGAATTGATCCCTGGTACTGAGCATTGGCCACGTTTTGTGACTAATAAATCAGAGCGTTTTGAAGCACGTTTTAGCTTAGTCGAAGTGCAAGAAAATCCGTCTGTATTCTTTAATGGCATGGCTGGTTCTCGTATGCCAATCGCTGTTTCACACGGTGAAGGTCATGCTGAATTTGCAAACGATGCAGCTGTTAAAGCGGCGCTTGAGTCTGGTACTGTGGCAGTGAAGTTTGTTGATAACCACGGTAAACCAACAACGCAATACCCTAACAACCCGAATGGCTCGCCAGAAGGTATTACAGGTATCACATCAGCGGATGGTCGTGCAACAGTAATGATGCCGCATCCTGAGCGTGTTTTCCGTGCTGTTGCTAACTCTTGGCACCCAGATGAGTGGAAAGAAGATAGCCCGTGGATGCGTATGTTCCGTAACGCACGTAAAAATGTAGGTTAATTTACATTTATACAAGCTAGGTTCATACTTTAGCGATAAAATAAAAGGCTGCATTGTGCAGCCTTTTTTGTTTAACTTGTACAAAGGTCAACGTGACTATTTTAAGGATAATATGCTAAAGCGTGTTGGTTGGGGGTTATTAGTTTTATTGATGAGTGTGATCACACTTGGCTATGTTTTTCGTATGCCGATCACTTTACATTTTATAGCGCCAACATTGAGTGGCTCTGGCGTCGAGCTGCATTGCTTAGACTGGTCATTAACGACTAAATTAGATTTACACGTGCAACGGGCATGTGTGATTTATCAAGGGCAACAGTTAGAGTTAGCAGATATTACAGTAAATACCCAATACATTACGATTGACCGTGCGAATTTAATACTCTCAAATTCTGATACTTCAACAGAGTCATCAACAGCTAAAAAGCTTGTATTGGCGTTACCGCAAAGTCGCCCGTTATTACATATAAACCGATTAGAGATCACGCAAGCTCAGTTACAAAAACCGTTAACTCTCAGTATTAATGAGTCAGTGATCAATGAGTTTTTTGTAGCTGGTGACGTAAAAGCGGATGTTAAAATAACAAAGACTAAAGTATCGGGGCATATTGAGCTTAATGATACGCTACTAACTAAAATGAAAGCGACAACAGCAAATTCACTCGCAGGCCTTAATTTCACGAGTCAACATAGTTTTACTTTTGATGGTATTGAGTTGAAGTTAAAGTCTAAGCTAGATGCTGGTTTCTCCTCTGTCATTGATAGTTGTCCGATGACCGTTAAAAGTAACGGCGATGTAAGTAGTTACTATCACTTAAATACTAAATTAATAAATGTAAATGCTCAGCAATTAACAAGCACATTCAATGTTAAAAACGAGTGCTTACAAGGTTTAAACGGTGTTATTACTAATCCTGCGCAGCAGCAATTTATCGCTGACCAAATACCGTTAAGTTGGCAATTAACTTTACCCAAAAAAATCACTCTGCAAGGCACTCAATTGACAGCGAATGAACTAACTTTGCAGGGAGAGTCACACGTACAGATGCGTATTCAGCAGTTAGCTGTGGACATCAATAGCGCCTTGGAGACTCTATCAGCACAAGTGGATTTACTATTTACCAGCGATGATATTACCCAATTGAAAATAGCCGCGAATACTAGCAACAATCATGTTGATGGTAATTTCCAATTAAAAATGGCTACGCTACCTGATTTTATCGCTGTTGATTTACAAAAAGTGAATACGCAAGGGCATTTTTTAATAAGTAACGCATTGGGCGAACAACCCAAAGTTGAGTTATCAGCAGAGCTGGCGCTAGCGCAACTAAAAGTGGACGATATCCGCCTTGATAATTACCACGCTACATTTAAAGCTAAGTTGCAAAGTGATCAGTATTTAACAGCGAGTTTATCAAGTAAGTTAGATATCGTTAAAGTAGGGAGTATTAAACTGACTCAACTTACTAATCAGTTAACCGCAGCGGGAAGTTTATCTGTTGGGGAGCTGTTTTTTGATTTAACCAGTGAAACTAAGTTGGCCATGTTGCAAAGTGACGAGTTCAAATTTAAAAACATTCGCATTAGTTCACAAGGTTTGCAAAGTAGAGCTTTACAAGCGTCACATCACATATTTATAGACGGCATCGAGTTAGTTGCCAGCCATAATATGAGCAGTACTGCTCACCCTTTTGAAGTTATAATATCGGATCAATTAGTGACTAAGCTTAATCCGCTGCTTCATCAGTTTGAACCGTTAGCAACCTTAACTGATGGGACTATCAGCGGGCGTATTACTGGCGATATAAACCTGCAGCAGGCAGATATCTCCTTACAGGTTACGGGTGTTAGTGGTTTGTACACAGACTACCTTGCTAAGCAGCTAAATACTCAATTTACGGGGCGGTATGATTCAGGGCAGCTTAATGTTGAACCTACTACATTTGAGCTAAATGAATTACGTGCAGGCGCAGTTGTTGAGCAACTTAATGGGTATTGGCAAGTTCAGGAAAGCGTGCCTGCGCTTTTAAATGTCTCTGGCAATGTTATGGGTGGGCATTTTTTACTTGATGAGTATCGTTTAACAAATCAACCCCAACAAGCGTTGGTTAAGTTTGATAATATCGACGCAAGTAAGCTGATCACACTTGATGAAAAATCGGGGATCAGTTTAACAGGTAGAGTCGCAGGTCAACTACCTGTTTACTTTACTGACGCAGGCATTGAAGTGCGAGGCGGTGAACTTGTCAATAAAGGAACAGCAAAGTTGCTGATCACAGATAACGCAGCATTCAATGCGGTTAAAGACCAGCAGCAAGAACTTGGCCCAGTACTGGGCTTGCTGGAAGATTTGGACATTAAAAAAATTAATAGCAGTGTTAATTTAAAGCCTGATGGTTGGATGACTTTGGGAGTAAACTTACAAGGTTATAATCAACAGCAAGCGCAACAAGTTAACTTTAACTACAATCATGAAGAGAACGTTTTTACTTTACTCAGAGCCTTGCGTTTAAGTGACGAAATTACGCAAAAAGTTGAACAAGAGTATTCAACAAAAGGAAGCAAGAATGACTAGATGGTTAGTAATTATATCGGCGTTGGGGCTACTAAGCGCGTGCACACACCGCGTTGAAGTGGCAGCTAAAGAACCAATAACAATTAACTTAAATGTGAAAGTTGATCATGAAATTCGCGTTAAAGTTGATAAAGAACTCGACAGTTTATTTAGTGATGACAGTGAATTATTCTAAGGAGCAATGATGAGTATATTTAAAAATAAAAAGCTAAATTTTATCACACTTTTGAGTGCCGCTTGTTTGTCGTTCTCTGCATGGGCTATTAGTTTAGATGATGCAAAAAGCCAAGGCTTAGTCGGTGAAGATAGCTCTGGTTATTTAGGATTAGTAGTTCAAAACGCTGAAGCTAAAACAGTCGTTGATGAAATTAATGCAAAGCGTAAAGCGCAGTATTTAAAACTCGCTAAAAAGAACAATCTATCACTTGCGCAAGTAGAGGCGTTGGCAGCTGCAAAAACGATTGAAAAAACCCGAGCAGGGCACTTCGTTGAAGTTAATGGTGAATGGGTTAAAAAATAAACTCAGTGATTACTTAAGGGCATTAAAAACCGAGCTCACATGCTCGGTTTTTTACAGTTCTCTAATAAGGTTTGCCAAAAATCGATACCTTTACGACGTGCTAGGTTAATGTTGTGCTCTGGAATTGACTCAGGCTCGTTGTACTCATCTAACGCGGCACTCATACTCGCCTCGCGAATTAAATGTAAGGTTGGGAAGGGCGCGCGGTTAGTATAATTGGCTGCGTCGCTATCATCACTGTCTGCAAATACATAGTCAGGGTGAAAGTTCGCTATTTGGTATTTACCTTCAAACCCTTGAGCGACTAACAGCGCATTAGCTAAATCAACGAGATCTAAAAATTCTTCAAAATCAGTAAAACCTTGTTCAAACATGAGCAATGTAGTTTCACGCTCAGGCAGCTGATCGAGTTCAATACATTGCTCAATCATTTCCATAACAGCATCATCAATGCTAATGGCATTACTTGTTTGATAATGTATGCAGTTACTCTCAACTTCTTTACGGGCAAATGGGCAAAAATTGTATTTAACAATGACGCTTGAAACCCACTCGCGGGTTTGTTGCTCTGGTAAACTTAGGTTTATTAATTCAGTCATTACGTGGCTCTAAATGTTCATTAATGATAGCGGTAGTCTTAGCGATAGCACCTTGGTTATTTGCAACACACTGTGCAGCGCGTTCGCCTAGCTGTATACAAAGTAAAGGTTGCTGACAAAGTGTAATAAGTTGCTGGCTTAATTCCTCGGTACTCGTGATTTTTTTAGCGCCACCCAGTGCAATTAGCTCAGGGTAAACATGATTAAAGTTATAAGTATGAGGGCCAGTTAAAGCGCCAACTGAAAAAGCGGCAGATTCGAGCGGGTTATGCCCGCCGCGCTCAATTAAACTACCGCCAATATAACTTATATCAGCCATACCGTATAAACACTGTAGTTCACCTAGAGTATCAGCAAGAAGTACGTGTTCGCCCTGGTAGTCATTGTTACTACGGCGGCTGAAGCTCAATGCTGAGTCTTCAAGTAATGTAGCTACTTTATCAAACTGCTCTGGGTGGCGTGGTGCAATAACCAGCAATGCATCTGGGGAGTGCTTTAAAAGCTGTTTATGAGCATTCAAAATTAACGCATGCTCTATAGGATGCGTTGAGCCTGCCACCCAAATGAAGCGCTGGTTGTTGTATTGCTTTTTTAAGTGTTTTACCTTATCTAATTGCTCGATTGTTGGGCTAATATCAAACTTAATAGAACCAGTGATATGAATATATTCTGCATTTAAGCCCAGTTTAATAAAACGGTTTGCATCATCTTGGTTGTGGCTTGCTAAAGCGGTTATTGAGTCCATGATAGCTTTACTTAATGGAGCAACCTTTTGATAACCTTGCAGTGATTTTTCTGAAAGGCGAGCATTGAGTACAAGTACGGGAATACCTTGTTGCTTACACTGAGCCATTAAATTAGGCCAAAGCTCGGTTTCTAAAATACACAGCATGGCGGGCTTCGTACGTTTTAAAAAACGGGCTGTTGCGCATGGAAAATCCATCGGTAAGTAAGATAGGTGCACCGATGAATTAAAATTATTCTTTATTTGCTCTCTGCCAGTCGGTGTATTACACGTAATAAGTAAAGGCGTGTTTGGTAATTGCTGTTGTAATTTTTTAATGAGAGGCGATGCGGCAAGTACTTCACCTACTGACGCACAGTGAATCATAACAGGAGGATTAGTGGAGAGATTAGCGTTTATAAAACCAAAGCGCTCCATAAAATGATCACGATAGGCGGAATTTTTTCTACCGCGCAGTATATAGACGTAAAAAACAATAAGTGGGCTTAGTAGGTAAAGAACAAGCGAATAAAAAAAACGTGCCATTTTTAAGCCTCAAATAATAAAGTGTAATGATAACGTGGATAACCGAGAAGCAAAATATGAAATTGTTAAAAAGCGTTATATCAAAGAGTTTTGGGTGTTTAGTTAGCGCTAATTTGGTAATATTTCGTTATCTTTGCAAAAATAATAATAGTGTTGGTATTTAAATTCGCTATAAAAAGCCGAAGCTCGCTTTGAATGCATCATTATAGGGCTCCTAATACGACAAACCATTTTAGTAATAGCCGCAAATAAAATATATAAAACTGCTTCGCACACAGTGATAGTGGTTTAGTGAAGACTATGCTTGTTTATCAGTAGCGCCTTTTTGATAGTAGCTAGTCAGACTAATTTTGAGAGGATTATAAATGTCTAATGTTGATTCAGTAGCAAGCAGCTACCTTGAAAGTCTAGCACGTCACCAAGCATTGTTTGAAACAATGCAAATGTACCATCCACAAGTCATGCAATTGCTTGAAGTGTGTCATAGCGCACTCGAAGCTGGTGGCAAAGTGGTATGGTTTGGTAATGGTGGCAGCGCAGCAGATGCGCAGCATTTAGCCGCAGAATTTGTTGTGCGTTATAAATTAGAGCGTGGGCCATTGGCATCAATGGCACTAACAACCGATACGTCAATTTTAACGGCGCATAGTAACGACTATCATTTTGACACTGTATTTGAGCGCCAAGTTCTTGCACTGTGCAAGCCTGAAGATTTAGTTATAGGTTTAACAACCTCAGGTACTAGTGCCAACATTAATTTAGCGTTAGCGGCTGCAAATGAGATTGGTGCTTACACCGTTGCGTTAACTGGGCGTGATGGCGGTAAAGTAAAAGATATTGCTAAGCTACCGATCATAATTAAAGATGATGAAACCGCCCGTATTCAAGAGGCGCACATGTTTATTGGCCATTGGCTTTGTGAAGCGATTGATATGGTTGTAGCGGGGAAAAGTAAATGGATTTAGCGCTATTTAAACATTTATCAAATGCGAGAATACTGGTTGTTGGCGATGTAATGCTCGATCGCTACTGGCATGGTGATTCAGGACGTATCTCACCTGAGGCTCCAGTTCCCATTGTTAAAGTTAGTAAATTTGAAGACAAAGCGGGTGGCGCTGCCAATGTGGCAAAGAACATTGCTCGTTTAGATGGCAAGGTAGGTCTGCTTGGGTTGATTGGTGAAGACGAAAGCGGTCAAATCCTTGAAAATATACTGGCAGATGAGCGTATTGACTCACAACTTGTGAGTGTATGCGATTTGCCGACTATTTCAAAAATGCGTGTTATTAGCCGTCACCAACAAGTAGTGCGCTTAGACTTAGAAGAAATGTTTACAGAGCAGCATAGCCAGTTGTTGTTGAATCGCCTAGAGTTGGTACTAGATCAGTATGATTTTGTATTGTTCTCTGATTACAACAAAGGCTCACTTTCGTTGATCCAGCAAATGATCACAATGGCAAAAAAAGCAGGTAAAACGGTATTAATTGATCCTAAGTCATCGGATTTAAATCTTTATCGTGGTGCTGATTACATTACTCCTAACTTAAATGAATTTAAGCTAGCTGGTGGTAAAACTGACTCTGAGAAAAACCTTACTGACAGTGCGCGTCAGTTAATCAAAGATGCGGGCGTTGCAGCAATGCTACTGACTCGTTCAGAGCAAGGAATGTCGCTTATTAGTGCTAATGAAAAACATGATTTTGCAGCACAGCAGCTTGAAGTGAGTGATGTAACTGGCGCGGGTGATACTGTAATTGCAACCCTCGCTGTTATGCTTGGTGCGGGCATGAAGCCTAAAGATGCGGTAGAAATAGCGAACCTTGCCGCGGGGATTGCGGTGAGTAAATTAGGCGCTGCAACCGTGTCGCCTGAAGAGCTGAGCCGTAAACTAGGTCAGTATTTACAAAAAACGGGTGAGCATTATCAAACCCCATTTGATGATGTGCTTCAGCATATTGAATTTGCTAAGCAAAATGGCGAAACAATTGTATTTACGAATGGCTGTTTTGATATTTTACACGCAGGTCATGTACGTTATTTAGCACAGGCAAAAGCACGAGGTGATCGTCTCGTTGTTGGTTTAAATAATGACGAATCAATTACTCGCTTAAAAGGCCCTGAGCGCCCAATCAATCCGCTTGATGAGCGCGCAATGGTGTTAAGTGCACTGGCTTCAGTTGATTGGGTTATACCATTTGGTAGCTTAGATGAAAACGACACCCCAGCTAAATTAATCGAACAGATCAGTCCTGATATTTTAGTGAAGGGCGGCGATTACACGGTTGATCAAATTGCAGGTGCGGAGCACGTACTGCGCCATGGCGGAAAAGTAGAGGTGCTTGAATTTTTAAATGGCTGTTCTACATCTAAAGTGATCAGTAAAATTAAAGCTTAACTATTTTAATTAGTTACCTTGGGCAATTAGCTTAAGTTAATCCCTTAAGGCTGACTGGTACGCATATTCAAGATGCTGCCAGTCGTTTTGCTGCCAATGCATCACTTGGTTACGACCTTGCTCTTTATTGAACGAACGAGCAAGGCGGGCCATATTAGCTTGCTGCCATTGTTTTGTCGGTGTTTTTAGTTCGCCGCGATCAAAGTCGATAATATAGACCTCACCAGTTTCATCAAACAGGATGTTATTGATATTTAAATCTGCGTGATACACGCCATGGTTATGAAAGTTAGCAATCGTATCTGCTACTTTTGTTAACTCTTGCTCGGTGAAAGGGCGTTGCTTTAAAACATCAAGTACACTTTGTGCGCCAGCTATAGCTTGGGTAATAATATCACCACGGTAAATTAAACCACATTTTGAAACTTTAGCTGCAATTGGTTTTGGTACATTTAGGCCTAACTCAGTGAGTTTTATCATCAAATTAAACTCTTGATAAACGCGTGTTTTTTCAAGGCCTAAATACAAGTATTGATCGCTCAATACTTTACCTACTAAACCTCCTCGCCAATAGTGCCTGAGTACCGCTGTTAATTTGTCATGACAAAAAAACCATGCTGTTGCGCGGCCTTTTTTTGTACCGACAATTTTTTTTTGCTGCTGCCAATATTCATTATCAAACCAGTTTAAGCTAACTTGGGCGCTGTGCTCTGGATGACTTAAAAGAATGTGTTCATTAATGGTTTGTTGGTTAAACATAGCGTATTTACTTTATAACAACCGATAAGGGTATATTAACCTGTTTTAAAGCGGAGCATAAGTGCTTGCAATAGCGAGTGGTTAATTTAAGATCAAGCCATAGTTTATTGTTAAGTGAAGAGCGCCAGTGAGCCAAATTCCTAGTTATTCAGACATCTGTATTTTAAGACTTTCAGCAATTGGTGATGTGTGCCATGGCGTTTCAGCGGTACAAGCAATTCAAAAAGCACACCCTAATGCCAAAATAACTTGGGTGGTAGGAAAAGTTGAGGCGATGCTCTTAGCTGGTTTACCTGGCGTAGAGCTGGTGGTGTTTGATAAAAAGCAAGGTAAAGTGGCTTATCAGCAGTTAAAGCAACAATTTAAAGGTCGCATGTTTGATGTTTTGCTGCATATGCAAGTTGCATTGCGCGCGAACTTAGTGGCACGTTGTATTCCTGCAAAAACAAAAGTGGGTTTTGATTGGGCGCGGTCAAAAGAGTTACATAGTTTATTTATTAATAAGCGTATAGCACCTGCGCAGCAAGCACATGTATTAGAAGGCTTTAAAGGCTTTACTCACGCCATCGGCGTGCCTGATTATCAGCCTACTTGGAAGATGCCCGTAAGCTGTGAAGATCAGGCTATTGCGGATCAATTACTTGGCGCTGAGCGTTTAGCTGGGCGTATTTTTGTGATATCACCAGCGGCCAGTAAAAAAGAGCGTAATTGGTTGGCAGAGCGTTACGCAAAAATGGCTGAACATGCACATAGTAAAGGGTTTAATGTCGTTATTACGGGCGGACCTACTCCTTTAGAAATTGAGCTTAGCGCGCAAATTATTGCTAATACGCAAACACCTATTTTAAATTTAGTGGGTAAAACGAAGCTCAAAGAACTTTTATGTGTATTAAAACGTGCTGAATTGGTGCTTGCTCCAGATACGGGGCCTGGACATATGGCGGTTACAGTGGGTACTCCAGTGATAGGCTTATATGCACATTCAAACCCAAAACGCACTGGGCCGTATTTATACCAAGACTATGTGGTTGAGGTGTATCATCAAAATTTACTTAAACAAACAGGCAAAACAGCGGAACAATTACCTTGGGGCACGCGCATTAAAGGCAGTGAGTTAATGAGCCAAATACAAGTTGATGATGTGATTGTCATGTTTGAAAGGGTTGTTCTTGAAATAAATAATGATATAGAGCCACCATTATGAATCCCAATAAAGCATTGTTTTTAGACCGTGATGGCGTGGTTAACATTGACCATGGCTATGTTTATGAGCCTGAAAAGTTTGAATTTGTACCCGGCGTTTTTCAAGCCTGTAAAGCATTTGTAGATGCTGGATATAAATTAATTATAGTGACTAATCAGTCAGGTATTGGCCGTGGATATTATAATGAGGCGGACTTCAACGCTTTAACACACTGGATGATTGCACAATTTAATCAGCACAATGTGCGAGTAACCGATGTGTACTTTTGCCCACACCACCCTAAAAACGCACAGCCAAATTATCTTAAAGAGTGCGACTGTCGTAAGCCGGCTCCAGGCATGTTATTACAGGGTATTAAAGAGCATAATATCGACCCTGCGCAAAGTATTATGGTGGGGGATAAGATCAGTGATATGCAAGCGGCAAGTGCCGCGAGTATTGCAACGCGAGTACTTGTACGATCTGGGCAACGTTTTGAGATGAGTGTTATTGAGTCTGCGCACCATGTTTGCGATTCATTAGCTGATTTGCCTCATATATTGTTACCTCAATAATGATCATTAATGGCAGCCTATTTTTTCTGCGACGAACTACAAACAGTGCATTTGTTTAGCTAAACTTTTACAATAGCCACAAAGATGAGCTGCGCGTTATATTATTCGCGCTAACCCCGTTCAATAAATTGGAGACTACAGATGAGAGCATCTGCATTTTTTAGCCAACTTCAACAGCAAATTGAAGATGTTAAAGCCGAAGGCCTATATAAAAACGAACGTATAATTACCTCTCAACAGCAAGCGCAAATTGAAGTTGCTTCTGGAGATAAAGTAATTAACTTTTGTGCAAATAACTACTTAGGCTTAGCCAATAGCCCTGAATTAATTCAAGCTGCGCAAAATGGCTTAAATGATCATGGGTTTGGTGTGGCATCTGTTCGCTTTATTTGTGGTACACAAGATATTCATAAAACGTTAGAGAAAAAAATCAGTGAGTTTTTAGAAACTGAAGATACCATTTTATATTCTTCATGTTTTGATGCTAACACGGGATTATTTGAAACGATTTTGGGTCCTGATGACGCGATTATCTCTGATTCATTAAACCACGCCTCAATTATCGATGGCGTACGTTTGTGTAAAGCTAAGCGTTTTCGTTACGCTAATAACGACATGGTTGACCTTGAAAAACAACTTATTGCAGCAGACGAAGCCGGCGTTAAAAATAAATTAATTGCAACTGATGGCGTGTTTTCAATGGACGGTGTTATTTGTAATTTAGAAGCCGTTTGTGACCTTGCTGATAAATACAATGCATTAGTAATGGTTGATGATTCTCACGCAGTAGGCTTTGTTGGCGAAAACGGCAAAGGAACACCTGAATATTGCAATGTGTTAGATCGTGTTGATATTATTACAGGCACATTAGGTAAAGCGCTTGGTGGCGCATCGGGTGGTTATACATCGGGTAAAAAAGAGATTGTTGAATGGCTACGTCAGCGTTCACGTCCATATTTATTCTCTAATTCACTAGCCCCTTCAATTGTAACGGCCTCAATTAAAGTGCTTGAAATGTTAGCTGATGGCAGTGAGCTTCGTGCTAAATTATGGTCAAATGCTAAGTACTTCCGTGAACAAATGGAAGCCGCAGGTTTTACGTGTGCAGGTAAAGATCACGCGATTATTCCAGTGATGCTAGGTGATGCAAAAGTCGCATCAGCTATGGCTGATAAGTTATTGGCTGAAGGTATTTATGTTACAGGTTTTTCATTCCCTGTTGTGCCAAAAGGCCAAGCACGTATCCGTACGCAAATCTCTGCGGCGCACAGCATTGAACAACTAGACACCGCAATTGCAGCCTTTACCCGCATTGGTAAAGAAATGGGCGTTATCTAATTTATTATTTTAAGCCGCGCTTTTGTCGCGGTTTTTTATTGAGTGTGATTCATGAAAGCATTATCTAAATTAAAAGCAGAACCCGGTATTTGGATGACAGATGCGCCAAAACCTGAAGTTGGCCATAACGATTTATTAATTAAAATCCGTAAAACTGCAATTTGTGGTACCGACGTACATATTTATAAATGGGATGAGTGGGCGCAAAACACCATTCCAACACCTATGGTTGTTGGCCATGAATATGTAGGTGAAGTGGTTGATATGGGCCAAGAAGTCCGTGGTTTTAGTGTTGGTGATCGCGTTTCAGGCGAGGGTCATATTACATGTGGGCATTGTCGTAATTGCCGTGCTGGACGAGTACATTTATGCCGCAACACCACGGGTGTTGGTGTAAACCGTGAAGGTGCGTTTGCCGAGTATTTAGTGATCCCTGCATTTAATGCATTTAAAATACCGGATAATATCAGCGATGAATTAGCCTCTATTTTTGACCCATTTGGTAATGCAGTGCATACCGCATTGTCGTTTGATTTAGTGGGTGAAGATGTTTTGATCACCGGTGCTGGCCCGATCGGCATTATGGCTGCTGCCGTTGCTAAACATGTGGGTGCTCGCCATGTAGTTATTACAGACGTAAACGAATATCGCTTGGATTTAGCACGTAAAATGGGTGCTACTCGCGCCGTTAATGTTGCCAATGAAAAGCTTGAGGATGTAATAAAAGAGCTAGGTATGACAGAAGGCTTTGATATTGGTCTTGAGATGTCAGGTGTACCAGTTGCATTTAATGGTATGTTAAATAACATGAATCATGGCGGTAAAATTGCCATGTTGGGTATTCCTCCATCAGATATGGCTGTTGATTGGAACCAAGTGATCTTTAAAGGCTTGGTGATTAAAGGTATTTACGGCCGTGAAATGTTTGAGACATGGTACAAAATGGCCAGCCTTATTCAGTCTGGTTTAGACCTTAATCCAATTATCACTCATCAGTATTCAATTGATGACTTCCAAGCAGGCTTTGATATGATGATTTCAGGCCAATCAGGTAAAGTTATTTTAAATTGGGATTAGCTCAATTTAGATTTTAAAAAAGGGCGGCTTAGGTCGCCTTTTATATTTAGAGAGTATTATGGCATTTAAGCATATTTCAATTACACAGACGCAAGCACTCCTTAATAAAGAGGATGTAGTGATTGCAGATATTCGTGATCCTAACTCATTCCAAGCAGGGCATATCCCTGGCTCTGAGCATTTATCAAACGCGAGCATTAGCGAATTCATGATGAATAAAGAGTTTGATCAACCTATTATTATCGTGTGTTATCACGGTATGAGCTCACAAGGGGCTGCCAGCTATTTAGCAGAGCAAGGGTTTGAAGATGTGTACAGTATGGATGGTGGTTTTACGCAATGGGAGGCACAATTGCCGGAGAATGTAGAGCGATGATTGAATTAGGCAGTATTAATAATCCCCGCGCGGCACAAGGCTTTATAGATTACGTAAAAAGCAAAGGCCTTGATGCGCAGTTACGTTCTAGCAATGGACAAGCAGTGATTATTTGTATTGCCTCAAGTGATTTTCATCAAGCCCAACCATTATGGGAAGAGTTTGTTGAAAACCCTCATCATGAACGCTACCAGGCTGCTTCATGGCAAGTGGGCAGCACGCAATCTGTTTTAAGTTACCAAGGGCAGTCGCTTAATTTAAAAGCGCGCTTTAAAGCGCTAAGCTGGTTAAATCAGACGGTAACGTTATTATGTGTTGCTATTTATATCGCGTTTACACTCGGTGGATTTGAGCCAATTTATAGTGTGTTGCAGTTTAACCCAAATCAGCCACTAACATGGTTAACGCCTGCTATAGTGCATTTTAGTGCCGTGCATTTGTTGTTTAATATTATTTGGTGGATAACCCTTGGTAATGGTATAGAAAAACTGGCAGGTAAGAGTACTCTAATAGGCCTTTTTCTTATTACAGCGCTATTGAGTAGTTGGGCTGAGTTTATTATGGTTGGCCCTAATTTTGGTGGCTTGAGTGGGGTCGTATACGGTTTACTTGGCTATTGCTGGATTTATCGCGAATTTAATCCTAAACAACCGGAGTTAGTCAGCAATGGTATTATTGGATTTATGCTTGTGTGGCTAGTACTAGGCTTTGAAGATATGTTATTTGTAAGTATGGCCAATTGGGCGCATTTAGGCGGCTTATTAAGCGGTATGGCTTATGCCTTCACCGCTCAATTATTTACAGTAAAAAAATCTAGTGATAAAGATATTTAGTAAAGAGCACTTCGCGAATAACTTCTTGCCCTGTTTCTTGCTTTAATAGGGCTTTTAGTTTTTCAGCACAGCGTTTACGGATCTCTTCACGACCGGTAAGTGACTTTACTTTTTCTTCAGGTTCTTTCGATAAAATCCCTACAATCGCATCACGTAACAGCGGTGTGTGATGTTCGACGATGGCAATGTTTGCCATATCGCTCAGCATTAAATCGACGGTAATACGCACATAACCGAGTTTTTTGTTACTTTGGCCAATATAGTTGGTAATAATGTCTGGTTCAAAGCCAAAATAGCCTACCGTTGTTTCTGCACGACTCGCAAAGCTGCCAAATAAACTAAGCAACAAGGTGCTAATTAATATACTAGCGTAAAGCGTTTTTTTCATATTAAGTAAAGAGTCCCGTATTTAATTACCATTAGTTTATACGTAATACTGGTCAAGATACAGGCTGAAGGGGTTATTATATTCATTAATCATCACTTTTTCCAAACCGCAGGCAGTGGTATCATTTATCTGGTTATTATTAAACAGAGCTATCGTGATCACATACCCACTACCACTCACTGCCAATTGGCAGCGGGGCGCAGCATTAAATTCATTGTCAACAACTGAGCAAAGCTGGTTGCTTGAACCCGGTTCACTGACCGCTAAATTAAAGTCCCATGGGCGTGATTTTTCAGTACAGGTTTTAAGTGAGTTACAGTGTATTTTAACTCTTGAGCAGCAGCAATTATTGGATTGTTCACATGAAAAAATAATAAACCGTGAGGTACTACTGTGGTGTGATGGCCTGCCTATGGTCTATGCACAAAGTTGGTTGCCGGTTACGGATGATATGCAACAGCAGCAATTACTCGTGCTTGGTAATAAACCTCTGGGCGACATTATCTTTCAACACCCAGATTTAAAACGAACAGAAATTGAAGTTGCATGTTTTGATCGTCAGCATTGTATCCAGCAGCTAGTGAGTCAATATTCTTCAACAGCCACGGATTTGTGGGGACGCCGAAGTGTTTTTTCGTTAATGAAAAGCCGATTCTTGGTCTCTGAAATATTCTTACCTGGAGCCTTTATTTACACATGAAATTAGCCGCATTACAGCAAGCCCACATTCCTTATTACAAACAACTAATGCGCACAGATAAGCCAATTGGCACGTTGTTGTTGTTATGGCCAACATATTGGGCTTTATGGTTGGCAAGTAATGGAACGCCTAGCTTGGTTAATCTAATTGTGTTTAGTTTGGGTGTATTTGTAATGCGCAGTGCGGGTTGTGTGATCAATGATTATGCCGACCGCGAAATTGATGGCAGTGTAAAACGTACTGAGCAACGGCCACTTGCCGCAGGACTGGTGTGTAGTGGTGAGGCACTAAGTTTATTTTTGTTATTGATCATTATTGCCTTTGGTTTAGTTTTACTGCTGAGCTGGCCAACAATGCTATTATCCGTAGGGGCGCTGTTATTGGCCTTTAGTTATCCATTTATGAAGCGTTATACGCATTTGCCACAAATGGTTTTAGGTGCTGCGTTTGGTTGGGCAATACCGATGGCATATATGGCGGCCACAGGAGATGTCCCCCTTCAAGCGTGGTTATTATTTACTGCTAATGTCCTGTGGACTATGGCGTACGATACTATGTATGCAATGGTCGACAGAGATGATGATTTAAAGATCGGGGTTAAATCTACCGCTATCTTATTTGGTCATTTTGATAGGTTAATCATCTTTATCCTTAATACGGTGTTTATTGTTTTATTAGCTGTAGTCGGGGTTATTAATGATTTAGATACCCCCTATTGGCTAGGTGTTTTAGTTGCATGTGGCTTTTTAGTCTATCAACAATCTCTAATTCATACTCGTGATAGAGAGCGTTGTTTTAAGGCTTTTTTAAACAACCACTATGTTGGTATGGCTGTTTTTGTAGGCTTAGTGGCATCCTTGCCACTTAATATATAATTTAGCGTGGTGGATCTATAACACCGCTGATTGATGCATTTTTCCTGAACCATCCAGCGATAGAATAGCGATCATTTGCCGTTGGAAGTACTTCATGCATAAAGCGTTCGCTTTCAAACATTACAAGCGTACCCGACTTTGGTTTAAGGGTTATTTCAGTGTCTTTACTTTTAGGTTTATAAATAACTAACTCACCACCTGATTTTGGAGTGTTTAAGTAAAGTACAGTTGTAAATACACGGTTGGAGCGGCCTTTAAACGCATCGTAATGTTTTTTATAAAAATCGCCTTGTTGATACTTTGCATAATGGCACTCGTAATCAAATAAGCCGAGAAAAAAATAACGGTTAAGGTTGTTACGCATCTCTTCCATTGTGTTCAGATATGCTGTTTGTGCTTGACTACTATGATCAAACCAATAGGTCTTATCGGTACGAATAGATTTATCGACTTGTAAATTTTGCTGACGACCAATACCCGCTAATTTAAACTTAGGGTTAATACGGTGACAGTCATCTAATAACGCATTTATAAAAGTACTATCAAAAGCGTCTTCAATGACAGCATAACCTTTGATTTCAATATCATCTAGGTAGCATTGTGAGGGGGATTTTAAAGTCATTATTTACAGAGTGAGCTTAAGGTGCGTAAGTTTAGCGTAAGGGGGAGGATAAGCTAGCTTTTTCGCTTTTAAGTCCCCTAACCAGATAAAGACCCATGGCTGAGTTTTAGTGAGTAGATGTTTAGTTTTACAGGGTGCTATTGTAATAGGGAATGGTTTTTTAAGTTATTGAAAATAAATTAAAATAATCTTATTGCTGTTGAGGTGTTCACTCTGATTTCGATTGTATTACTTCTAGATTGAACAAATTTTAATTCTGAAAAGTCAACACACCCTAAATAATATGTAACTACGGCAGATGTGCTTGTTATTTATAACTAAGCACATCATTTGAAACGCTAAAATACCGCGGTTATAACCAACTAAGATTATGAATTAGCTGACAGCGCTGTCTTTTCGATTAGTGACAGTAATTGATTCACGTGATCGCCAGGTGTTACTTGTTGGCTCGTTTGTACAATTAATTGTTCATGAGCTAAATCTTTATTAGTTTTCAGTTGTACTAAATCGTTGTTTTCAGCAACTGTATTTGCATGTTCGATACTTGCAATCGCAAAATGGTTCGATTTACATAGGCCATCCATAACTTGGTCAATGCTACCGACTTTTATACTGGCGGCTTTATTCATACCATCGATTGCTTCATTGAGCATAGTTTGAATTTGTTTTGACTGTGAAAAGCAGCCAAACATTGGGTAATCGCTTAAGTCTTGTTTACAAATATCACTTTTATTTGCGAGCGGGTGAAATTTAGAAACAAATAAAATAAGCTGATCCGGTAAGTGGATATCGCTACCGATACTGTTTATTGCTTGAGAGCATACGCTAATATCAATTTCGCCCAATTGTAGCTTACGGACTAATTCACTTTGTTCTTGCAGTTGCATTTCAATTTTAACGTGTGGATATTGTGCTAAAAATTGACCACATGAAATAGGAACTATTGCACTGGCTTTGGTCGTATATCCAATAATAAGCTTTTCATTTGAGCAACCATTAAGAGATTTAAATAAGCGCTTTTTTGTATCTTCTAAGCCTGATAGGGTTTGCTGTGCATATTCTAAAAACAGCTCCCCTTCAGACGTTAGTTTTACCGATCTAGTTGAACGCTTGACTAATTCATAGCCAACTTCATCTTCAAGTGTTTGAATGCTGCGAGTTAAGGCTGATGTGCTAATTTTTGTCGTTTCAGCCGCTTGGCGAAAATGTCGTAGCTGGCCCAAAGCTACAAACTGCTCTAATTGTTCAAATCTCACTTTTATAGTCCTTTGTATAAGTAAGCCGCGCTAATGGCGAACATAAATAGTATTATTTTAATAGATAGTAATGCATTGTACCTAATTTGAAAAGTGCATTTTACACAAT
Organism: Pseudoalteromonas sp. NEC-BIFX-2020_002; assembly: GCF_013002825.1. NCBI lineage: Bacteria > Pseudomonadati > Pseudomonadota > Gammaproteobacteria > Alteromonadales > Pseudoalteromonadaceae > Pseudoalteromonas > Pseudoalteromonas sp. NEC-BIFX-2020_002. Next base: position 432,025 of record NZ_JABEPJ010000002.1, on the reverse strand, counting down.
TGTTACAATATTTAATCAGGGTAACGTTCTTTTATCTCGAGGAAAAGCTCTAAATTGTTAATAAATATGTCGACTAACTTAGGTTCAAACTGTTGACCACTTTGCTGTTTTATTAAACTAAGTACATCATCTAATGGCCATGCTTTTTTATAACAGCGGTCACTGCCCAGCGCATCAAATACATCTGCAAGAGCTGTAATTCTTCCTACAATATGTATATCTTTACCCGAAAGCTGGTTAGGATAGCCACTGCCATCCCATTTTTCATGATGTAAATGCGCGATCATAGAACCGCATCGTAGTACCTCATTAGACGAACCTCTGAGAATTTCATAACCCACTTGCGCATGAGTTTGCATGATCTGCCATTCTTTAGGATCAAGCTTGCCAGGCTTATTTAAAATTTGATCAGGAATACTTATTTTTCCAATATCATGCAGTGGTGAAGCTAGTTTAATTATTTCCGATTCAAAATTATTGAGTCCATATAATTTTGCGAGCAGCTCACTATAAAGCGCAACACGCTTGACGTGTGAACCTGTTTCCTTGGAACGTTTTTCAACAGCTTCACCTAAAATATAGGAAAGTTCTTTTTGTGACTCTTTGACAATTTCACGCAGTTTTAAATTATCGTAGGCTAGGGCAATGTTATTTGCGAAAAATTCCAATAGCTGATGTTCAGTTGGGTCGAGTTGTGACCCTTTGTGAACATAGAGCATCGTTTCAAGGCCTGCTTGTGTTGGAAAGTAGCCAATATAATCATGCGAGGTTGCCTGCGTGGATTTACGATTGTGAGCTTCTACAAATAAATTTTTAACATTTTCAGGGATTGTATTGTTACTAGGTTGAGTCTCTACACCTGAAACCGCAAGTAGTTTAAAATCTGTAGCTGGTGAAGTTTGTTGGTTTACAGCGGCTGCACAATATATTTCAGCATCATCAAGGCCCATTACGCTTGTGACATGGGATAAAATCGTTGATGCGAATTCATGGACACTTTCACACTTTAAAAAAGAGCTTGAGGCATTAATAATTTTTTCCAAGCCTTTTTTATGTCGTTCAATAATTTGAATATCTCGGTGGGCACGAAGAGCGGAATACAATAATGTTTTCATCTTTATGGCTGTTAATTCTGTTTTATTTTTATAGTCATTGATGTCGTACTCACGGATCACTGACTCTTCAGGTGCCTCACCAGGTTGGCCTGTACGAAGTATTAAGCGGATATCGTGGTTATTAATTTCATCACGAATAAATTTAATAAGATCAAGACCAGCATGGCTGGTTTCCATAACTACATCAATTAACCCAACTGAAAAATCGAGATCTTGTTTAAGCAACTGCTTTGCAGCTTTAGCCGAGTAGGCATGATGAAAACGTAGTGCTTTATCTTCAAATGTGAATCCAGAGAGCACTAGTTTGGTTACTTGGTGGATGTCATCTTCGTCATCTACGACTAGTATTTCCCAAAACGCATGCTCAGTCTGGGCAGTCGACTCTTCAGTAACTACATCTTCAGAAAATAAAAAGTCGTTCACATCTACACCCTTAGTTTTATCATTCACCTAAGTAGTATAGTGCTTGTTTTTTAGTCTGCCTTATTGCTTAATGGTTTTTTTTCAATGTTTTTAAGTTCTATTTCAATTGCATCACAAGAAATATGTATTTCATATAACGAAGTCAATAAAGAGAGGGCGAGGCAGGCTAAGCTGGTGCCAAATAAAATGACACCGGTAGTGTCAAACTTTATAAATAATGCAAACATTGAAAACGTACACATTAAAAATGAAGCAACACCATATACTTGCATTGTTCTTATGAGCTTAATGCGTTTCCTTAGGTTTGTAATTTGTGCTACAACGAGAGGGCGAATAGTATCACCTTCGCGGGCGTTTAATTCCCGAATTAATTGTGCTAACACTAAAAACCGGTTGGTGTATGCCAACAGCAGTAAAGAAATAGCAGGAAAAAGTAGTGCAGGTGTAGTGAGGGTCATGATGACTTCCTAGATAATAATTACCTTGCTTAGAGTAGCTTAGGGTCAATTAATCACAAAGTAAAAAGAGGTTCGTATTGCAAAATAAAATAACGAATGACAGCGCAGAACAAGCACCTTTTGAATGGTTAACGGTCTATTCTGCAGCTGATGCTATCGAAGCGAACATAGTTAAAGGGTTATTACTAAATAGCTCCATTGAATGCCAGTTACTCGGTGAGTCTTTGCAAGGAGCTGTTGGAGAAATCCCTTTAGATCAAACTCAGGTGAGGGTACAGGTTTTTGCGATAAAAGAGCGCCAGGCGCGCCAAATATTGGTAAACTACGCACAAGTAAAACAATCCGCTCCTGATTGGGTATGCCCCAATTGTAATGAGCATAATGGACCAACATTTGAAATATGTTGGTCTTGTAGGGCGTTACAGAATGACTAAAGCGAATAATTTTCAGCGTATACGAGAGCTTAACTATTTACAACAAGCGGTATTAGCCGGTGCACTTATTGAGCGTATGCTCCCTAATTACGGTTTGTTCAGTGAGGCAACAGGGTTTGGTGACGAAGCAATATTGCGCAGTGCGCTTAACGTATGTTGGGAAAAAATTCTCTTACCAAAAAGTAAAATCGATTTAGAAAAGCAAATTGAGAAAATAGAGCCTAATGTTCCTGAATTAGCCGATTTTGATATGTTTGGTACTTACCCAGCGATTGATGCAGCTACCGCTTTATTGAGTTTGATGCATGGTTTGATGGCTCAAGATGAGCAAGAATTTATTAGCATTAGTAAAATATCACAAGCGACAGTTGCTCGATTTATTGAGTATCAACTGACAGTAGAAGGTGAGATTGCTGATAATCAAACTATTAGAGAGCATCCGTTAATGCAATATGAAATCGAAGTGCTAGGTGAAATGATCGATTTTGTAGAGCAAATGGGGCGAGTGACATCTGAGAGCACTAAAGCATTAAAGCAGTTGGCAATCGCTGATGGTCAAACCAATATTGGCATAGCTTTATAAAATTAAGCAAAGTATTTGCAAGAGAATAGATTTGGTTTAGGAGAATACAGTCGTGCGAATTTTAGGTATTGAATCATCGTGTGATGAAACTGGTATTGCAATTTACGATGATGAACAGGGTTTACTTGCCCATCAGTTATATAGTCAGGTTAAAGTTCATGCTGATTATGGTGGTGTTGTTCCTGAGCTTGCATCACGCGATCATGTTCGTAAAACGTTACCATTAATAGATGCTGCATTTGAGCAAGCAGGATGCGGCCCTGAAGATATTGATGGTATCGCTTATACCGCAGGTCCTGGGTTGGTAGGGGCATTATTAGTGGGTACTTCTATTGGTCGTTCACTTGCGTACGGCTGGAATATTCCAGCCGTTGCAGTACATCATATGGAAGGGCATTTATTGGCACCAATGTTGGAAGAAAACGTTCCTGAATTCCCATTTATTGCTTTGTTGGTATCTGGTGGGCACACCATGATGGTTAAGGTTGAAGGTATTGGCCAATACGACGTTTTAGGTGAATCAGTAGATGATGCAGCTGGCGAGGCATTTGATAAAACAGCAAAACTACTGGGCCTGGATTATCCAGGTGGCCCAAGGTTAGCTAAGCTTGCAGAGCAAGGTGTTGCAAAGCGATTTGTTTTTCCGCGTCCGATGACAGATAAACCAGGATTGGATTTTAGTTTCAGTGGTTTAAAAACTGCAACAGCAATAGCCATTCGTAATAATGACGATGATGAGCAAACTAAAGCGGATATTGCACATGCGTTTCAAACGGCAGTGATCGATACGTTAGTGATTAAATGTAAGCGAGCGTTAAAGCAAACGGGCATTAAACGTCTTGTGATGGCGGGTGGGGTAAGTGCAAATGTGCAATTACGCGCGCAATTAGCACGTGTGATGCAAGGCATGAAAGGTGAGGTTTACTATCCGCGTACAGAGTTTTGTACTGATAACGGTGCAATGATTGCTTATGCAGGTATGCAGCGTTTAAAAGCAGGGCAGTTTGCAAGCCTTGATATGAAAACTAAACCTCGCTGGCCAATTGATAGTTTAGATCCTATTTAGTCGGTGTATTATTAGGTGGCGACTTTTTCTTGTCGCCAATCTTAGGTTCTTCACCACTAAATAAGCGTTTAATATTTGCGCGGTGGCGAAAAATAATCAAAATAGTTAAAAATGTAACTGGCAGAGTGTAAAGTGGCTTAATCCACCATGTGTAGAGTGGCGCTAAAGAAACAGCGACAAGAGCACCTAAAGATGAGTAACGTGTAATTGCAACTATAACAACCCATGTTGATATTAGTAACCCACCGAGAGATAAGCCAATTGGTAGTAATGTGCCAAAAGCGGTTGCAACAGCCTTACCGCCTTTAAAATGAAAAAACACAGGGTACATGTGGCCTAAACATGCAGCAACACCAATTAAGCCCAGTGTTAATGGATCTAATTGTAAAAAATAAGCACCCCATACCGGAATGGTACCTTTTAGGATATCAAAGACTAAAACTAAACAAGCGGGTAATGTTCCCCCTAGACGGTAAACATTCGTTGCGCCGGGGTTATTTGAACCATGAGTACGAGGATCGGGCAGTTTGAATAGCCGTGACACTAGGATAGCCGATGAAATCGACCCTAGTAAGTAGGCTAAAACTAACATTAAAACGGCTATCACGCGCTTCCTTATTTTTAAATCATTCTTTTTCGGCTATCATTGGCCGCAAAAATAGCCTTGCATATATTTGCGATTTCAATATCCGCGTACTTAATTGTGCCTATAGGCTATTGTATGGTTAATTTTTACATAATAAAACACACTTGAAGTGTATAAGCGTTATAAATACAAAATATAGCGTATGTAAACTCTTAAATAGAGTTTGAATCTTTGTAAGTTGGAGCAGTTATGGATAAGGTTTTTATATCGCAACTACATGTTGACACTATCATAGGTGTATACGATTTTGAAAAAGAAACTAAGCAGAGTTTATATTTTGATATCGAAATGCTGTGTGATATTAAACCCGCGGCAAAAACAGACGATATCAATTTAGCACTTGATTACTCAAAGGTGAGTGAGCGTGTTATTGCTCATACAACAGCAAAACCATTAGAGTTATTAGAAACATTGGTTGAACAATTGGCTGCAATTATTTTGGCTGAGTTTAATACTGATGAAGTAACTATTCGAGTTAGTAAGCCGGCAGCGGTAGCACAGGCAAACACTGTAGGTGTGCAAATTACCCGTCGCAAGGCAAGTTAAGATGGCACAGATTTATATTAGCCTTGGTTCGAATGTTAATAAAGAACATTATATTCAACAAGCGTTACTTGCCCTTAAATCGTATTTTACTCCTATTGAGCATTCTTCAGTGTTTGAAAGCGAAGCTGTTGGCTTTGCTGGTAATAATTTCTTTAACTCTGTAGTTGGCGCGCAAACAGATATGCCGTTATTACAGCTGTGTGAGTTATTAAAAAATATTGAACGAGATAATGGCCGTACTCTAAACGATAAAAAGTTTAGCCCAAGAACACTCGATCTTGATCTACTTTTTTACGATGATATAGTTTGTGATTCGCCAGCTCAGTTGCCTCGTGATGAAATAACAAAAAATGCATTTGTACTTCAGCCGCTGGCTGAGATAGCCCCTGATTTTTATCATCCTGTAGCTAAGCAAACGATCGCGCAGTTATGGGGTACATACAACAACCCCAAGCAAAAACTATGGAAGGTGGAGTTTATTAACCCATGAGCATTATTGAAATTATTGTTTTAGCCCTTATCCAAGGATTGACCGAGTTTTTACCTATATCAAGCTCCGCTCATCTTATTCTTCCTTCACAAATTCTTGGCTGGCAAGATCAAGGCTTGGCCTTTGATGTAGCTGTACATGTTGGAACGCTTATTGCAGTTGTTATTTACTTTAGAAAAGAAGTCGTCGAAATACTCGGCGCATGGTTTAAATCATTTGGTGCGCAAGGCACAACAGACGACAGTAAACTAGGCTGGTGGATTATTTTAGGGACTATACCAGCTGCAGTACTGGGTTTACTTTTTAAAGACTTAATTGAGCTTTATTTACGCAGTGCCTGGGTTATCGCCATCACCACAATTTTATTTGGCTTATTACTGTGGTATGCGGATGCAAAAGGCAAGCAAACCAAAACAATTTACCAGTTAAATTGGAAGTCGGCACTAATGATAGGTATGGCGCAAGCCATGGCCATGATCCCGGGTACATCACGTTCAGGCATAACCATGACGGCAGGCTTGATGCTCGGTATGAATAAGCAAAGCGCAGCGCGTTTTTCATTTTTGCTGGCAATTCCTGTCATCACGATGATGGGGCTTTATTACACAGTAGAGCTTGCATTAGGCGATGAGATAGTTGATTGGACTACGTTAATTTTAGGCGCTGGTTTATCATTTATTTCAGCGTATGCCTGTATTTTCTTATTTTTGAAAATCATCGAGCGTATGGGAATGATGCCGTTTGTGATCTACAGATTACTACTCGGTGTAGGTCTAATTGCTTTTTTGATGATTTAACAGTATTGGAATTGAGATAAAATTAGGCAATTTATCTGAGAAAAAACACCTCGATTTCGTAGGTGTTTTTTTTTACTTTTTTGGCTAAACTGAAGTGGTTTTTAATAATTGATTATAAAAGGGATACAAATGGAATTTAAAAAATCATTGTTAGCATTAAGTGTAGTTGCTGTTCTATCAGGGTGTGGAGGGTCTTCAGACAATAAAAAACCAGAAATAACGGATCCTGTTGTTACCGATCCGGTCACCCCAGTTGTAAGTGAAGCACAAGTAAAAGGCGTGGCCTCTAAAGGGACATTAAAAAATGCACAGCTGACATTTTATAAATATGAAAACGGTGAAGCTATTGAATTGACGGCCGATGAGCTTGGAGATTCTAGTTTAGTTACAGATGAAACGGGTCACTATAGTGTTTCGTTGAAGGGGGGAGCAGGGCTTGTTAAAGTGAAAGTATCAGCCAGTCAAGACACCGCATCACCGACAATTATGGTATGTGATGCCCCCGTAGGTTGTGGGAAAAATGAAGCAGATCAAACGATAGCTTATGGTGATGACGTTAATTTAACGGTTCAAGATCCTGAGTTTTCACTTACATCAATATTAAACCTGCCGCAAGGTGAAAGTAATAGCGAGAACACATCTAACATCACCCCACTAACGCATATTGCCACTGAGCTTGCGCAAAGTCGTGGTGCAATTACTGAGCAAACAGTAAGTGATGCACATTCTCAAATTGCGAATGTATTTGGTCTGATCGGAGCATTAAATTCATTAGCGCCTACCGCAATTGAAAATCCTTCAGCGATTTTAAACGAAGAGAATATCTCTGCAGTACGTTATGCGTTGATCAATGCTGGTATTGCAAACGCATTATACTCTGATGCTGGGACAGATAACGTAAGTGCTAAATTGAGCTCAGCAATTACTGATTTAGTCGCCGCTGATGGCGGTATTTTAGTTACTAATGCAGCAGATGATGATGACGAGTTTGAATTTTCAGTCGAAGATATTTTGTCTGGTGCTGAGCAAGCTACATTGCAATTAATTGAAATAATAAAAAAAGACCCTCAATTAGTTACAGAGTTAAGTGGTTTAGATGCGCTTGAACAGTTAGTAACAAATCTCGTAAACGAAAAAAAGGCTAAGGCCGCAGAAGCGGGCGACAGCGGTCGTATTAAAGGCAAAGTTAGCGATCAAACACAAGGTGATGCTATCGCAAAAGCCGCGGCTATGGTTAATGATATTCGCCTGTTTGCTAATCTATTTGATGTGACTAAATCGTCAGGAGCAGACTTTGAATCTGAAGGTGAAAAGTTTGTTTCTTTAGTTGAGTCTGCAGGAGATATGGTTGCAGAGCAGGGTGATAGCTTTGCGTTATTAAGCGATGTAATAGAGGCAATTACACAAATTAATCAACAACGACAAGAAACTGATAATTCAGCAACTATGTTTGATTTAAAAGATTACTTATCAACAGGTGGCACAGGTACAGTCATACTTGATGAAGAAAATCTAACGTTTAAAGTAACCGCAGCGGCAGGTACAGAGTCACTGACACTTGATATCGCGATCAATGCGTTACAAGATAATCAGCAATATCAATTAGCGCTGTCTGGTATGGCTGAAAATGATGCAGTTAAATTTGAGATTACACAGGGTAGTTATGCAAAAATCAGTTTAGACCGTGCTGTAACACGCGCGCAAATTGAAGCGGGCGATGTGGATGCAGAGCCTACAAAAGGAGAGCTGAGTCTAACTGTGGAGCTTGCACAAAAGTCGACAGAGACAGTAACTAACCCAATTAGTTTTAAAGGGGCGCTCACTGGTGAGCTCTTACCTGTCAATGTTTATAGCGCGGATACTTCTAACTATGATGCAGAAACTGCATGGGATTATACATTAGAGCAAGACACACTTATCTTACCAAAAATGGTTAGCTTAAGTGGCGAGTTTTCATCACAACAAGGTGAAATGATCAAAGCGACCGCAACGGTTAATATTAAAGATTTAGCAACTTATACACCGCCAGAGCTGAAGGGTTTTGGTAAGTTGAAAGAAGATATTGCAGCAGTCACTGTTGATAATGCCGATGCAGAGTTATCACTATCAGTTAATAACGGTGAAACTGTGACTAATTATACTTACAGTAAAACCAATGAGCAGTTAGGTAACTGGCAAGTGAAAGCTCAAAGAACCACTGAAATTGAAGGGTACTTTCAAGGTTCATTTAGCCGTGAAGTATTTGTGTTTGAAGGCACTCAATATTACTTTTATAGTTACGAGAATCAAGTTAATAATTTGACTTATGGCTATGTAGAATACATAGAAAAATCATTAGAAGATGAATATTACCAGCCGTTTGTTATAAAGCGCGTTAACCAATACTTTACTGATTATAATAATGGTTTATTTACCACGCCAAATGGTGAGCAAATAAGTTTAAGTGCACTCAATTTTTATGAGCAACAAGGTGAGTTTTATAGCTACGAAGAAGCCGTTGAAAGCCTCTTTATCGGGATCCAAGTCGACCCAACTACAATTAAAGGTGTGAGTGATTATTTTAATGACGCCTTAAATGGTTGGTTTGGCGTTGCTGTTGGTGGTGAAGGAGATTATCGTTTAATTAATGATGACGTTCAGGTCAGCGCCGGGGCTAACGTAGATTTAGATGCGTACCTTGTATCGCCAATTTTAGATGAATTGTTGACTATAAGTGTTAGCAATAACGCCAATAATCTAGCAGCTACAGTAGAGGGCGGTAGCCAAGATGTTGTTAGCGTAGTGCGCACCGATGAGTTCAATGTTAGCGTTAACAGCACGCGAACCTATTCAGATGGCGGGTCAACTCAATCACAACTTGTGTCATCAAGTAAAGAAAGTGACTTGGGGGATGAATTGTTAGTTGCTTCATGGGACTCTTACAATGATCGAATTAGCCCAAAATTAAGTCGGCTGTATCGCCCAATAGATACCAATACAGATAAAGTTGCTGATTACTATCAATGCTATGACTTAGTATATATGAATGATAATGGTGAATACGTTGATGGTAGCGGCCAAATAATAGATTTTGATACCTATGAATCCTATTGCGGTGAATATGAGTCGTTAGCTTCAGCGATTCGTTATAATAGTGAGATTGGCAGCTTTGGTATTAACAGTAATTTCGCAACGTTTACGGCTGTTGATATTTTTACTGCTCAAATTGGCGGTTTCAGAGGGCAATGGATTTCAGATCCAAATGAACCAGGTGTATTTCAGTGGCGCACTTTTTATGGGTATGTTGATGGTTTAGGAAAAGTTGCAGCTGATTTTACAAGACCTGAACACATGGATTGGGCTGTCGATGGTGAATATAAAATCGATATGTATTTGGCTCAACCTGAACTTGGAACGGTTGTTGAAGATGAAGATACATTCTTAGATATCAATGCTGCACTTAATGTACAGGTCAAGGTCGGTGAATATAATGTTGATTTAAATCTGAGCGGCGAAAGAACGGACCTTGATGATGGTAAGCTGGTTCTTGATGTGAAGTATCAACTTCCTAATAGCGATAAACAAAGAAGCTTCATGGTCAAATATGATACTAAACTTGAAACTTTATCTGCAGTGAACGCTGAAAATGTGACTTTGATGTTAGCTGAATCTGACGGTGGTGATACAGCAGAGCAAGTGTTAGGAACTATTATGGTTGGTGATGAAAAGGCAGCTGAAATAGTTAAGCGAGAAGGGCTTGTTCTGATTGTTTATACTAATGGTACAGTTGAAAGTTTATAGTTAGCTTATTGTGAGTCTGGGCCAGCTTTAGCTGGCCTTTTTTATAAGAAATAAAAAATGAACATTAAGAGTTTTTTTAGTTGTACTTTATTGTTTAGTTCAATGCATGTAATTGCGCAGCATGAAGTATCAACCTATGTATATTCAAATAGCTTTAGCAATATAGCGCCTGTTTTGGAGCTTGCTAAAGATGAATGGCAAACACCACCAAAAACCGACGCAGACAACGGTTTTTCACAAACGCGGATTGGCTTAAGTTATCAGCCGAGTGATTGGCAGCAATTTACTTTTCATATAGAGCAGCGGTTGGACTACTTTGTAAAAAGTAACCCCGACACTGCTTTAGGCTACTATCAAGAAAGTAATAAAACGCCCTTACTGAGCAAAGAAAACTACCAGGCTAAACTAGACTACTTTGCAAACCGCAGTAAAGGGCTTGGTATTACATTTGAACATCAGTTCGAATTATTTCTACTTGGTGTAAAAGGGAGTTACTGGGGGGTTGATTATTTTAGGCACTCATTCGTGAGCGGCAATGTTCAAGGTCGCGAAGATAATAGTTTATTAGGCGAGTTAAATTACCAAGAGTACTACACGCACAATAACTTTTTAAAACGTCCAAATAATGGAGGGTGGGATAACAGTGGCAGTGGTTATTCATTTGATGTATTCACAGAGTTTATGCCATGGGAAAATGTGTTAGTTCGCGCAAGTTTTATTGATATTTATAACCAATTTACAGTTGATAATGTCGGTTTTACGCGTGCCAATATTAATACAAAAGGTAGTTTTGTTGATAACCAAGGGTTTAGTAGTTTTCGCCCACTCCTAAAAGGATTTGAGGGAGAAAGTGAACATGATTTTAGGATCCCAGAACACGTTGCTATTGAGTTGTCATATAAACAGCGAGAGCTGAGTTATGTTGCCAACTTACTCCGTCAAGGTGATATCAATTTTGTACAGCTTGGTGTTCAGCTGCCCTGGGGAGAAAGCCAGATTAAACTACTTATAGACCCTGTTAACTTAGTACCTAAACTGGGTTATGAAAGTGAGTGGTTTGATTTTTCGCTTGCCATGGATAAGTTAAACCCGAATAAAGCGATGCAGTTATCGTTAGCTGCGCGTATAAGCATCTTATTTTAATAAGCTTGCTGTGATTAAAATAAAACGCCTTACTCGACGAGTAAGGCGTTTTTTATTGCTCTAAAACACGTTTAAATTAGAACGTGTATTTAGCACCTAGTGATATACGGCGTCCTTTCACGTCAAAGAACTCACCATCATCGTAAGTGAACGGATTACGTGGTGGTTCACGGTCTAGAATGTTGTTAACACCTACACGTAATTGTAGCTCATCTAAGATGTTTGTTTTATACATAAAATCAAACGTCGTGTAAGATGGGATATCATTATAGTTATTCTGTTCAATGCTCCAGTCGTTGTCATTAACAGTTGCATGACGATAATTCATTGTTAATACGTAAGCTGAGTCATCATGTGAGTACACAGCATTAAAACGACCTTTCCAACGTGGAGAGGCTATTTCACCTACATCACTACGAAAATCTTCAGCACGACCAGTTGAGTTACTGTTGTCGTCAATTAGGTAGGTTGCAGTTAATTTTAGTGCTAAGTCACCAGAGAACAACTCAGTACGGTATGCTGATTCAACATCAACACCTTTTTTATTAATAACAGCGGCATTAATTGGGCGAGTGAAGAAGTTTTCAATTTCACCCGTTTTTTCATTACGCACAACGTTACTACAGAAAGGGTTATCTAAAGATGATGACTCATAACATAGTTCAACACTATTACGGCCAAAATACTCAATGGCGCCTTCCACTTCGAATGACCAATAATCAAGAGTTAGATCTAAACCTTCAACAAACTCAGGAGTATAAATTACACCAACGGTGTAATCGTTAGATGTCTCATTTTTAAGGTTTTGGTTACCCTGAATATAGCCCGGTAAGCTGCCGGCTGCTAGCCATGCGTCCGAAGGTTTCCATCCTTCAGCTAAACCTGCTGCTTGACAGTTTTTAATTACGTTTGCTTTATACTTACTACCTGATGTAGCAATTGAGTCAGCTCTACAGACATCCGCGCGGCCTGAGCTAAATGTTTTTGAGTTAGGTGTAAATAAATCACCTATATTTGGTGCACGTACTGACTTAGAGCGATTTAAACGAACGCGAAGTTCATCTGTTACACCCCAGTTAAGCGCCAATTTCCATGCATTATCTTCACCGGTGACTGAGTAGTCCATGTAACGTAAAGCTGTTTCAAATGTTAAGTCAGTTGCTAGAAATACATCCTCTAGTAACGGGATGGAAATCTCAGCTGATAACTCATTGACATCAATTTCGCCATCCATTGGTAAGCTTGAATTACCAAAGATTAAGCCTTTTTGCATATTCTCAGATGGTGTTGTAGTTGCTGATTCACGACGGTGCTCTGCGGTGAATGCGGCTGCAACGTAACCAGCTGGAAGTTCAAAAAGTGAACCGTCTACAGTTAATGCAAAAACAACTTGGTCGTGTTGTGCAAAGCGGGTTGCGGTAGTACCAATATAATCTACTTGTGCTTGCGTTGCTGATGTAGCCCCCATAGTATTAAATGGTGTACAGCCTTCAATTGCGCCAATTACTTCGCCATCATCATTACGTTTAGCACAAACAACATTACCTTGATATTCAACGGCATCAATAGAGTTTGCTAGATTTTGCGTTAATACTTCACCAGTCCACAGTGTGTCTTGCTCAATACGACCAAACTGCGCATATGTTGAATAGCCCCAATCATCGCTTATGATGCCTTCAACGCCAATAGAGGTACGGAACACTTCACGCTCTTGGTTATATGCGCGGTCGCCCCATAGATTTTCATTGGCTTGACGAAGAGTGACTGATTTTAGTTCGTTATCATCCATTAACTTAGCCATGTCATTTTTTACAAATGCATTATCACGGCGAATAGTATGACGGAAGAAAGCCGGTGTACTTTCAGTAGTCGATTCAGTGTTTGAGTAAGTAAAGTCAAACGTTAATGTATGATCATCATTTAGTTGATAAGTACCGTAAGCAGAAGCAATAAGGCGCTCTAAAGGAGTTTGAAAGTAGCTTTTATAACCATGACCAAATACGCCGTCACCATTGCCGCCTTCAAAATAGCTATTTGATGGATTTGCAAGCTTGTTCTCGTGATCAATCAATGCTTGGTTTGGATTTGGGATGCGACCAGAACCCATCTGAAAAGGACGAATATTTCCATTTTCATCAAAGGTATAGTGGTGGTTGTTGTAACCATCATCTGTAAAGGCACCTTTTGAGAAGAAATCACCGCCTTCAGAATAATAAGCAAGGCCTGTAGGTTTACCTAAAATAATACGCTCAGGAATACCATCTGTACCATTTAAATTGGCAGGATTAATGTATGTGTTAACTGGATTTCGGTAAAAGTCACGACTTAGCTTGCCGTAACTTTTATTCTCAGTGTAGTTAACTGATGCAATGAACGATAATTTATCACCTTCCATACCACCGGTGATAGAGAAGTTATTTTGCTCACCACCACTTTGCTCAGGGCGAACAGTTGAAACGTCAAACTCAATACCATCCATAGATTTTTTAGTGATGATATTTACAACACCGGCAACAGCGTCAGCGCCATATACAGCTGCAGCACCACCGGTTGCAATTTCAATGCGTTCGATCATCGTCGTTGGAATGTTATTTAAATCAACAGCGGTGTCGCCAATAGAGCCTGGAACAAAGCGACGACCATTAACAAGCACTAATGTACGTTCTGAGCCTAAACCACGAAGGTCAGTAGTATTTAAGCCTGACGCGTAAATTGAATCGGTTGTTGTCTCTGGTGAAAAGCCAACAGTCGCTTGCGGCATGTCTGCAAGTAAATCATTTACATTGGTGATACCTTGGTTTTCTAGCTCAACACCGCTTATCACAGTAACAGGAGTCGGAGAGGTCAAATTAAAACGTTTTATTTTTGACCCTGTTACTTGAATGCGCTCAACGGGTTTTACGTCAGTAGTTTCTTGTGCAAATGCACTTGATACGCCAATTGTGCCAGTAATTAATACTGCGTTAACTGCTGCTGTAATAAGATTTAATTTTTTCAACATAACACCTTTTTATTTTGACAAGGTTTGCCCGCAGGGCAATTAAACTTGATTGAACTTGCAAAGGGTCAACATTGTTAGCCATATTAACTTTGACGTTAAATATATGCCTTTCAATGTAACCAAATGTAATTTAGCGCTATGTTTTATCACAGTCCCTAAATGGAGTCTTTTATGTGGCGAATGTGAGTTTTGTTGCTAAAAAGTGCTTTTTGTTTTTATTGTGGGTATATGTTGGTATTGCATTGTTTTTTATTAATATTATTTGTAATCATAGATTTACACATTTACTTTTTGTAATTTCTTAAGTTGTTTTTATATTTTGCAATTAACTATTTTGCAATTGTACGTCAATAACCTTGCTTTAAAATTGAACTGCAATGTTAATTTTGCTCAAAAAGTGACGAGTGATATTTGAGCAGTTGAGCAAGAGTAGGGGAACTTTTTAGTTTATATGCTATTAGTTACCATCTAGCACAAGTGTTGTGTTAGATGATAATGGTAACTGAGCACTATTTTTGGCATTATATCAGCTTCATTTTTTATCTCTTTTTTAGTGCTGCATAAGCTATTTTTAGCGGCAAAGGAATAATATGCATATTCATATTTTAGGTATTTGTGGCACTTTTATGGGCGGTATTGCGGCGATTGCTAAGTCGCTTGGGCATACTGTAACGGGCTCAGATCTAAACGTGTATCCACCAATGAGCACACAACTCGAAGAGCTAGGTATTAAATTAATGCAGGGCTATGATGTCTCTCAGTTAGACCCTGCGCCAGACATGGTTGTGATTGGTAATGCAATGAGTCGCGGTAACCCATGTGTTGAATATGTATTAGATAAAGGGCTACCTTATACCTCAGGCCCTGAATGGTTGAAGCATAATTTGCTGCAAAATTCATGGGTACTGGCTGTTGCAGGTACTCACGGTAAAACCACTACCGCAAGTATGCTGGCCTGGATTTTAGAATATGCAGGTTTAAAGCCGGGTTTTTTAATCGGTGGCATTGTGCAAAATTTTGGCTTGTCTGCCCGAGTTGGCGAAACGCCATTTTTTGTTATTGAAGCCGATGAGTACGACACTGCATTTTTTGATAAACGCAGCAAGTTTGTTCACTACCTACCACGCACGCTTATTTTAAATAACCTTGAATTTGATCATGCGGATATTTTCGACGATTTAAACGCCATTAAAAAACAATTTCATCATTTGATGCGTACACTACCAAGTAGTGGCAAAGTAATTTGGCCCCAGCAAGATAACGCATTGCAAGCTGTGGTAAAGCAAGGCTGTTGGAGTGAAAGTGAAACACTCGGCGCAGATTGGAACTATCAGCTTATCAAGGCTGATGGTAGCGAGTTTACTGTGTTACTTAATGATCAGAGTCAAGGCACTGTAAAATGGCAAGCGTTTGGTGAGCATAATGTGAAAAACGCGATTATGGCAATTGCTGCCGCACGTCATGTAGGTATTGCTATCCCGCATAGTATTGCGGGGTTAGGAGAGTTCATTAGCCCAAAACGCAGAATGGAGCTTAAAGCGGATATTGCCAATATTAAAGTGTATGACGATTTTGCTCATCACCCTACGGCTATCACTACAACACTTGCAGGGCTGCGCGCAAAAGTGGGTGATGAAAAAATTATCGCTATACTCGAGCCGCGTTCAAACACTATGAAAATGGGTGTGCATCAACATACCTTATTAGCGTCGTTAGTCGATGCTAATGATGTGTATCTATTTGAGCCTGACAATTTAGCATGGTCATTAAGCGAACAAGCAAAACAAGCAGAAATGGTATGCTTAAGTAATACCAATGAGATTATTGAGCAAGTCGTTGCAAGCGCTCAGCCACAACAACATATTTTAATCATGAGCAATGGCGGCTTTAACGGCCTTCATGATAAGTTAATTACCGCTTTGCAGCATAAATTTATACAGTAATAAACCGGAGCGACAGTGCAATATAAAGAAACTATTACGCTTGCCTTTAGTGGCGCGTCAGGTGCGCCATATGGCTTACGATTACTTGAAGTATTGCTCGCGCAGCAGTTTCGCGTGTATGTGTTGATCTCAAGTGCTGCTCGTGTAGTACTTGATACTGAATCAAACATAAAGTTATCAGGTAATGAAGATAAGGCGACCGAGCAATTAAGTACATTATTTAATGCACCAGCAGGTCAGTTACAAGTATTTGGTAAAGATAACTGGTTTAGCCCGGTAGCGTCAGGCTCTGCCGCACCGAAAAAAATGGTTGTATGCCCGTGTAGTGCAGGGTCAGTCTCTGCGATTGCAATGGGGGCGTCAGATAATCTATTAGAGCGTGCAGCAGATGTAGTGATTAAAGAGCGCGGTCAGTTAATTTTAGTGCCACGAGAAACACCATTTAGTGAAATTCATCTTGAGAATATGCTAAAACTCGCCAAGCTTGGGGTGACCATAATGCCTGCGGCACCAGGGTTTTATCATCAACCGCAAACCATTAATGACTTAGTTGACTTTATGGTTGCGCGTATTCTAGATCATTTAAATATTGAACATACCCTCACTAAACGTTGGGGTTATGGGGAAGGGAAATCATGAGTAAAGCACTTGCTTTGAATATTGAAGGTCTTACTAAGGTTTATAAAAATGGTGTTGAAGCAGTCAAAGGCATTGATCTGCAAGTGTATGAAGGCGATTTTTTTGCATTACTTGGGCCTAATGGCGCGGGTAAATCAACGACCATAGGCGTGATTTCGTCATTGGTTAATAAAAGCCAAGGCAAAGTGGAAGTATTTGGTCATAACATTGATACCGATTTAGAAGCCGCTAAATCGCAGCTTGGTCTTGTACCGCAAGAATTTAACTTTAGCCAGTTTGAAACCCTTACACAAATATTAGTTAATCAAGCCGGTTACTATGGTGTACCGCGAAAATTAGCCCATCAGCGAGCTGATAAATACTTAGCGCAATTAGGCTTACTCGAGAAAAAAGACAAACAAGCGCGTACTTTATCGGGCGGTATGAAGCGTAGGTTAATGATTGCCCGTGCGTTAATGCATGAACCAAAACTGCTTATTTTAGATGAGCCAACAGCGGGTGTTGATATTGAGCTGCGCCGTTCTATGTGGGATTTTTTACGCCAAATTAATGAGCAAGGTGTAACGATTATCCTTACTACACATTATTTAGAAGAAGCTGAATTATTGTGTAAAAATATCGCTATTATTGACTCAGGTATTATCGTTGAAAATACCACGATTAAAGCATTGCTTGCCAAATTAGATAAAGAAACGTTTATTCTGGATTTAAAACAACCAGTACAGCCGGTTACAGTCACGCTTGATGGCTATAAATTTACAATGGCTGATGATCATACCATTGAAGTAGAAGTGGCAAAATCACAAGGTTTGAATGCGGTATTTACAGCATTAACTGAGCAGGGTAATACCGTACTTAGTATGCGTAATAAAGCGAACAGGTTAGAAGAGTTGTTTGTCGGTTTACTAGAGCAAGGGCGGGGCAAGTAGATGTTTAAATATGGCGTAGCCTTAAAAAGTTTATGGTTTAAAGAATGCATTCGATTTTTACGTATTTGGATTCAAACCTTAGTGCCACCTGCGATTACCATGAGTTTATATTTTGTGATTTTTGGTAATTTAATAGGCTCTCGTATCGGTGATATGGGCGGTTTTAGCTATATGGAGTTTATTGTTCCTGGTCTAATCATGATGTCGGTGATCACTAACTCCTACTCTAATGTGGCTTCAAGTTTTTATTCAACCAAGTTTCAAAAAAGTATTGAAGAGCTATTAGTCGCGCCAGTGCCTAATTATATCATTGTGCTGGGTTACATGGGCGGCGGTATGACGCGTGGTATGCTGGTGGGGTTAATTGTTACGTGTGTATCTTTGTTATTTGTTGATATTCAAATCCATAACGTATTTGTGATCATAGCGACGGTAATATTAACATCAGCGGTATTTGCATTAGGTGGTCTGATTAATGCTATTTACGCGAATAGCTTTGACGATATTAGTATTATTCCTACCTTTGTTCTAACACCGCTGACTTATTTAGGTGGGGTATTTTACTCAATCACGTTATTACCAGAATTTTGGCAGGGGGTATCGCAGATTAACCCAATTATTTATATGGTTAATGCCTTTAGGTATGGCTTTTTAGGCGTATCAGATGTTGATTTATCTGTTGCATTTGGTGTGTTGTTGTTATTTATTACAGCACTATTTACAGTCGCGTTGACGTTAATTAAAAAAGGTGTGGGGTTAAGACACTAATGAGTGATGCAAATTCACGAAGTATTGTATCTAATCAACAAGGCTTGCATGAAAAGCTGGATGAGATAGTTAATAAACATTTAACTGCTGAGTTTAAAAAACCCATTGCAGCGCATACGCAAATGGCATTTGATCAAGTAAATGAAAAAGTGCAGGCTTTTGCTGGACCCATTATTTTAGATTCGTGTTGTGGCGTAGGCGAAAGTACTGCTAATTTAGCAAAGCGTCACCCAGATGCGTTAGTGATAGGTATTGATAAGTCATCACATCGTTTAGATAAGCATGACATTGAATACAAGCAAACAGACTCGGGCCAGTATATTTTAGTGCAAGCTGACCTTAATGATTTTTGGCGTTTAGCTGTTGCTGCCAATTGGCAGCCAACGCACCATTATTTGTTGTATCCAAATCCATGGCCTAAAGCTAAGCATATTCAACGGCGTTGGCACGGCGCTGCTATCTTCCCATTCATCGTTAAGTTAGGCGGGTTACTCGAAGTTCGCAGTAACTGGGATATCTACGTAAAAGAGTTTGCTCAAGCATTACAGTTGACTGGGCAGCATTGTGAAGTAGAACTATTTAGTAGCGATACCGCCATTACTCCGTTTGAGAGAAAGTATTGGGCGAGCTCTCAGCAGAGCCACCGATTAGTGATTGCGCTGTTATAGTCTTTTTTAAACGACTACTTATTTGTGGCGCTGGTTCGGCAAAGTAATAACCTTGCATCAGCGTCACATTTGCCTTTAACAAGGCATCGACAATCGCTTTATTTTCTACCCATTCAGCAATCAGTTGTAAGTTTAGTTGCTTTGAAAAGCTGGCAATGTGCTCAATATAGAGATATATATCTTTATCGTGAATTATTTGTCTGATCAATGTACCGTCTAGTTTAATGCCATCAACTTCTAATTTTAAGACATTAGATATATTAGAATACCCAGTACCAAAATCATCAATGAAGACCTTTACGCCTCGTTGCCTAACCATTGCAATAAACGCTTTAACTTCAGAAAAGTTAGCGATAGCTTCTGTTTCGAGTAACTCTAAGGTGATATTTCTAGGTTGAGGATAACGTTTTAGTTCACTTTCTAAAAACTCACTTAAACCGGGGTCAAGCATATCTTGGGCGGTAATATTTATACTCCAGCATATACTGGTTTTTCGGAATCGTTCAAAGCATTGCGTTAGCATAGATCGCGTTAACATGCCGTCCATGCGCGAGCGGTTTACAACATTTAAAAATGCGTCAGGTTTTAATATTTCACCTTGGCAAGTAATCATCCGAGCTAAGCATTCATATTGGATTATTTTGTTATGCGTACTGTCATAGATTGCTTGAAAATAGGGAACAATGCGGTTGTTTTCAAAGGCCTCTCTAACTTCTTTTGCCATTTCAACATTGTATTGGTATTGGCTTTTTACATCATGTAGAGCTTTTGAGTAATTAACAACAGTATGACGCCCTTGCTTTGCTTGTAGTGCGGCAATGTGGGCATTCTCAAGTAGCATAGATTTATTGCCGTTAGCGATACCAGCGCATAAAGTAATATAAATAAATGGGTTAGTAAGTAGTGGAGTGCTGCAATTATACTCTTCAATAATGTTAACAAAGCTGTTGTTATTATCATCGAATGAAGTAAGTAGAACAATCTTATTCGTTGCTAAACGAAATATTCGGCTGTCGGTTGGCCGACGTTTATTAAAATGCTCTAACAGGTTTTTCATTACTCTGTCGCCAACTTCGGTGCCATAAAAGCTATTTATATCTTCTATTTCATTGACCCAGATAACAGCAAGTTGCATATGGTGAAGTGGTGATTTTTTGATGAAATATTCAAGCGCAATATGATTGGCAAAGCCACTAGCTGAATCAGTCGATATGGCACGTTTTAATAAAAATATATAAATGCCAGCAACCAATAACGCAATGAAAAAGAAAAAGCTAGCCATAGCAGCTGCTTTTGAAGCACTTAACTGTAGACGTTGATTTAGGTCATAAATAGTAATATCGGCACCAGTAATATAAGTAACACCATTACTATCAACAAAAGGAATAAAGATTGTTTTAAAGTGGCCCCATTGATCTTTTGATATTTCGAATATAGGTTCAGTAGAATAAAAAGCGCCTTTATTAGCATCGGTTGCTTCAGGATAGAGGTCAAGAAGCTGTGTTACTTTCCCGGTATTTTGATCCTTTTGGGTATAACTTGAGGCGCTGAAATGGACTTGTCCATCTTTTAAAATCATCGCGTAAACATAGGCAATATCGAGAGTATTGGCAAACTCTGATAGTTGGCGACTTTTTTGTTGATATTCGCTGCGGCTGACATGTAGCCCCGCATTGAGTTGACGATGATAATCATCACCCAATATATGCTTTACACTTAGTGCCGCATTAAGCAAACGAGTATCAACACTTTGCATAATATCATTACGCGTGCTGTGGTATGTGTAGTAAACGTAAGCAAGTAAGCTGATAACAAAAACGACAAAACCGGCCATTATCCATTTGGTTCGTATACTTCCTTTTATCATGTGTGCCTCTTTTGTGGTCGCTACACCATTATACAAAAAATGGCTGTCTCAGCTATAAATAAATTACGGCGCATTTTAGCAGCAAATATTAATCAATTTATCATTAATTTGTCATGCAATTGACTGCTTTTATGGCTTTATACGAGACATTACTACTCTATTGCAGTAAAGTTAACGCATTTCGTAGAATCATTGTAGCTGGCGTTGTTTATGCTAAGGGCCTTTAATTGGGTCTTTGGATAAAAGAAAGCTACATTTACTGGGTATAAAGATGGATCAAAAGCGTTGTGCCGTCGCCTCTAAAGAAACTCTGATGCGTATATTTACCGTGCCTGAAGCACCTGACTCAACTTTGAGTAAAATCGAACTTGAGATCTCGAGCAACTTAGCAGGTTTTTTAAATGAGAACATTGCGGCAATTGAAAAGCCATTGCATGAAATTGAAAAAGATTTTCAATCAGCGGTGATCCCAGAAGATCCAACTTTTGTTTCAGCTTATGCGCAGGACATTATGGAGCAACTTGTTGCTCATTCAGTGCATACAGCCGCGCCAAGCTTTATTGGCCATATGACTTCAGCGCTACCGCATTTTGTGCTGCCACTATCTAAGTTGATGGTGGGCCTTAATCAAAACCTGGTAAAAATTGAAACCTCCAAAGCATTTACTCCCCTTGAACGCCAAGTGCTTGGCATGATGCATCATTTAGCATACGGGCAAGATGACGGTTTTTATAGTAAATGGATGCACAGTGCTAAAACATCACTCGGTGCATTTTGCTCTGGTGGCACAATTGCAAATATTACCGCGTTGTGGATTGCCCGTAACCGTTTGCTTAAAGCGGATGGGGAATTTAAAGGGATTGGTACACAGGGTTTAATTAGTGCCATGCTGCATTATGGTTATAAAGGCTTAGCGGTACTGATTTCTGAGCGTGGCCATTATTCATTGGGTAAATCAGCTGATTTATTAGGTATTGGTCGTGATAACTTTATAGCCATTAAAACGGCTGATAACAATAAGGTCGATGTTGATGCAATGCGCGCGAAAGCACATGAGTTAGAAGCGCAAGGCATAAAAGTGATGGCCATAGTAGGCGTAGCGGGCACTACTGAAACCGGCAATATTGATCCACTTGATGCCATGGCTGATTTAAGTGCAGAGCTTAACTGTCATTTTCATGTAGATGCTGCCTGGGGTGGGGCAACTTTATTATCGCAAACTCACCGATCACTTCTAAAAGGTATTGAGCGAGCAGATTCAATTACTATTGATGCGCATAAACAAATGTATGTGCCAATGGGGGCGGGGCTCGTGTTATTCAAAGACCCCACAGCGACGGATGCTATTGAGCATCATGCTGAATATATTTTACGCAAAGGTTCAAAAGACTTAGGTAGCCATACGCTCGAAGGCAGTCGCCCAGGTATGGCGATGTTAGTGCATGCTTGCTTACGAGTAATTGGCCGTAAAGGCTATGAAATATTGATTGATAAAGGCATAGAAAAAGCACAGTATTTTGCTGAATTAGTTAAAGCGGATGACGATTTTGAGCTGATCTCAGAGCCTGAATTATGTTTGCTAACATACCGTTATGTACCAAAGAAAATTAAGCAAAAAATAGCAGAAGCAGGCGAGCAAACACGGCTAGATATTTTTGCCTCACTAAATCGTTTTACCGCCAGTATGCAAAAACGTCAACGAGAAGCAGGGCGCTCATTCGTTTCGCGTACACGTTTAACACCAGCTCAGTATGATCATCAACCTACCGTGGTATTTAGAGTGGTACTTGCTAACCCACTTACATCACAGAGTATCTTAAAAGATATTTTGGCTGAGCAAAAAGAACTGGCTAAAACAGATCCTGTCTTTAAAAAATACTTATCTAAGTATATGAAGTAATAATTAATGGTGTTAGTTATGTAATTAACACCATTAATGCTTTGTACATTAGCTAAAGCAACTCGCTTTAATCATTTCACTAATAATAGTTTGCGATGGTTTTATTTTTTCCATCGCTAAAAACTCATCCGGCTGGTGAGCTTGATTAATAGAGCCTGGCCCCATAACAATGGTTTCACAGCCTAATTGCTGAATAAACGGTGCTTCAGTACAGTAATTAACTGCGACCGCTTTCTCGCCAGATATTTTTTCTGCCAGTTTAACCAATGCCGAATCAGTGCTGCCGGTGAAAGCGGGAATTGGCTCGTGCATATCGACCACACTCACTGAATCTGGGTATTGATTGTTTATTTCAGCGGCCATTTTTAGCAGCATCATTTGCAATTCTTGTACGCTTAAACCCGGCAATGGGCGCATATCAATGTGCATTTCGCAGCAGCCACAGATACGGTTTGCATTATCGCCACCGTGGATATGACCTAAGTTTAAAGTAGGGTAAGGAATAACAAAATGCTCAACTGCATACTTATTCTTTAATTCTTCTTTTAAAACTAATAATTTTGCAATCACTTTATGCATTACTTCAATGGCGTTTAAGCCGCGCTCAGGATCAGAACTGTGACCTGAACGACCCACTACTCTAATAGCACTGCTCATATGCCCTTTATGCGTGAAAACAGGCGTCATATCAGTAGGCTCACCAATAATACAGCGGGCGGGCTTTAAATTTGAGTGCTTACAAATTTGTTGCGCGCCGGCCATGGTCGTTTCTTCATCGGCGGTGGCTAAAATCAAAATTGGCTGTGTTTGTGCGCCTTTATCTAGTTCATTGATAGCGTGCAATACAAAAGCAAAAAAACCTTTCATATCAATGCTTCCTAATCCATATAATTTATTATCGTGCTCACTTAATTTAAACGGATTATAGTTCCAGCGGCTATCATCAAATGGCACGGTATCAGTATGACCAGCAAGCATTAAACCGCCATCCCCTTGGCCTCGTTTTGCGAGTAAATTAAAACGACCTTTAGCGCCCGACAATTCTGTTATTTCACATTCAAATCCAAGGCTTGTACACCAAGTGGCTAATAAATCAATCACCCCTTTATTACTCATAGACAATGACTCATCCATAGCACTAATTGAAGGCGCAGCGATCAATTGCTGATACATAGATAAAAAAGACGGTAATGACATAAAAAAATCCAAAATAAGTATTCAATCTAATTGCATAACAATATAAAAGTATTTATGATGAATATCAATTCACTTTTTAAGCATAAATATATTAAAGCGACGCAATGAATATAAAACGACGATAACCCAGTTTCATTCCTAAAATAGTGTGTTTATGCACTGTTAAACCCGATTTGAACATAAATGTAGTAATAAAAACCAAAAAGAGTAACGAATGAAAGTAGTGATTATTGGCGCAAGTGGTTATAGCGGCGCAGAATTAGCCAGTTTAGTCGCAAAACACCCACAATTAACCTTAGCTGGTTGCTATGTATCTGAGCAAAGCTTAGATAAAGGTAAATTATTAAGTGACTTGTACCCTGAGCATCTAGGTTTACTAGATTCTCCTTTATTACCGCTGAGCGAAAGTGCGTTTAGCGATATTGACAATACGGCTGACTTTGTTTGTTTATGTACTGATCATAAAGTGAGTGTTGATTTAGCGCCACGTTTTTTAAGCATGGGCAAAAAAGTATTTGATTTATCAGGTGGCTATCGTTTAAGCAGCAATGAAGATTATCAAACCTATTATGGCTTTGAACATCAGCATACAGAGTTATTGAGTGAAGCGGCATACGGATTAGTTGAGTGGAATAGCGAAGCAATTGCAAAAGCAAAGCTTGTGGCTGTGGCGGGTTGTTATCCAACAGCTGCATTAAACGCGTTAAAGCCATTACAACAAGCCGGATTATTGGCTGATCAAACTATTATTATTAATGCCGTATCAGGTGTTACAGGTGCAGGGCGTAAAGCCAGTGTGGGCACGCATTTTTGTGAAGTGTCATTAGCGCCATACGGATTATTTAATCACAGGCACAGCCCTGAAATTGAACAACATTTAGGTCATAAAGTGTTATTTACACCGCATTTAGGTAATTTTCCGCGCGGTATTTTAGAAACCATTTATGTACAACTAAAAGCAGATGTAACGCCAGAGCAAGTTACGCAAGCCTACCAAGTGCTTGTTGATGAGCCACTGATCCGATTACTGGGTAGTAAAATACCATCAATTAAAGGGGTGGCTAAGCAGCCGTTTGTGGATATTGCTTGGCAACAACAAGGGTGCCAACTGATTGTAATGGCTGCCATTGATAACTTATTAAAAGGTGCTGCTGGGCAAGCACTACAATGTATAAATTTAGCGATGGGGATACCTCATAGCACTGGTTTAAAAGGGTAATTAGTAATGCAAACATGGGTCATTAAACTCGGTGGTGCAGTACTCAATACAGAAGACGCGGCAAAAGCGTTATTTGAGGCGCTGGCATCGCAAACTCAAGCGCAATTTGTCATCGTTCATGGCGGTGGCTCACTGGTAGATAATTGGTTGAGCGAGGCGGGGTTTGCCAGTGCGAAACATCAAGGCTTACGCATCAGTCCGAAAGAGCAAATGCCTTATATTGTAGGGGCATTGGCAGGCTGTGCGAATAAACAATTAATGAGCCAAGCAATTATTGCAGGTCATAAACCGGTCGGACTTAGTTTATACGAAGCGGGCATTATTTCGTCACAAAAATTAAAAGCGCTTGGTCAAGTGGGTAATTGTGAAAGTGGTGAGCAAAGCGTGCTCCCTGAGTTGTTAAAGCTCGGACGCTTACCGCTGGTGAGCTCTATTGGCTTTGGTGATGATGGCCTTTGGTATAACGTAAATGCCGATGAAGCTGCTGCGGCAATTGCAAAAGAACTTAATGCAGAAATTATTTTTATGACTGATGTAGAGGCAGTGCTTGATGCAAATAAACAGCCGTTACATCAACTTGACACAAATCAGATCAATACTCTGATTACAGATGGAGTAATTTTGGGTGGGATGGAGGTCAAAGTAAAGACCAGCCTTCTTGCTGCCCAGCACTTACGACGCGGAGTGTATATTTCGAGCTGGCAAAAGCCAGAAAATTTAGTCGCTCTACTTGCCGGTGAGCACGTCGGAACAAAAATTACACCATAGGTTTTTATATGTTTAATCATTTTTTATCGGGTCTTGAACTAGACCAACAAGGCGCACTTAAGTTACTTAATCTTGCGCAAAAAATTAAAGCGAATCCTGCTGATTTTAGTCAAGCCCTAGCGGGTAAATCCGTGGTTACTTTATTTGAAAAGCCGAGCTTACGTACGCGTTTATCATTTGATATTGGTATTAATAAGTTAGGTGGTCATGCGGTGTATCTTGATTCGCAAAATGGTGCCATGGGCGCACGTGAATCAGTGAAAGATTTTGCTTTGAATATCGCCAGTTGGGCAGACGGCATCGTGGCACGGGTATATCAACATAAAACGTTAACTACACTTGCTGAGTTCTCGAGCGTTCCTGTGGTTAATAGCTTGTGTGATTTATATCACCCATGCCAAGCACTTGCTGACTTTTTAACACTGCAAGAAGTGTATGGTGATGTAAGCCAACTAAAACTGGCTTATTTAGGTGAAGGTAACAACGTAACTCATTCACTAATGTTGCTTGCAGCTACTTTAGGTACTGATTTCGTTGCTGTATGCCCTAAAGGCAGCTCACCGGATTCGCAAATTTTAAAGCAAGCAGAACAAATTGCAGCAATGAATGGTGCATCAGTGATGGTCAGCGACCGTGTTGAAGCGGCTGTAGGTGCTAACGCTGTGTATGCAGATACATGGGTATCAATGGGTGATGAAACGCCACTTGATCAAGTAAAAGAAAAGTACATGCCGTATCAATTAAACAAGGCGTTACTTGAACTAACAGGGGCTGACACTGTACTGCATTGCCAGCCTGCACACCGTGAGTTTGAAATTACTTCAGAAGTAATGGATGGTCCGGCGTCAAAAATTATACAACAAGCAGAAAATCGTATGCATGCGCAAAACGCGTTGCTTGTTTCATTATTAAATCCAAATTTTGTGTAAGGTATCACCAATGCGTTCTATTAAAAAAGTTGTATTAGCCTATTCTGGTGGTTTAGATACGTCGGCCATTGTGCCATGGTTAAAAGAGAACTACGGCTGTGAAGTCATTGCTTTTGTGGCCGATGTAGGTCAAGGCGCAGAAGAGCTTGAAGGTGTTGAAGCAAAAGCGATCGCATCAGGTGCATCTGAGTGTTATGTCGTTGACCTAAAAGATGAGATGGTAAGTGACTATATTTATCCAACGCTTAAAACAGGTTCAATCTACGAAGGTACTTATTTATTAGGTACGTCAATGGCACGTCCTATTATTGCAAAAGCGCAGGTTGAAATTGCTCGCAAAGTAGGTGCTGATGCACTTTCTCATGGTTGTACTGGTAAAGGTAATGACCAAGTACGTTTTGAATCGTGTTTTGCCGCGCTTGCTCCAGATCTTCAAGTGATTGCGCCATGGCGTGAGTGGGATTTATCAAGCCGTGAGTCATTACTTGATTACTTAGCAGAGCGTGATATTCCATGTTCAGCGTCTGCAACTAAAATCTACAGTCGTGATGCAAACGCGTGGCATATTTCGCACGAAGGTGGTGAGCTTGAAGATCCGTGGTGCCAACCAAGTGAGCAAGTTTGGACATGGACTAATTCACCAGAGCAAGCGCCGAATGAACCTGAGTTTGTTACCTTAAAGGTAGTTGAAGGTGAAGTAGTTGCGGTAAATGGCGAACAACTTAAACCGTATGACTGTTTAGTTAAACTTAATGATATTGCATCCCCGCATGGCGTTGGTCGTGTTGATATCGTTGAAAACCGCTTAGTGGGCATGAAATCACGTGGTTGTTATGAAACACCAGGTGGGACAGTGATCATGGCTGCATTACAAGCGATTGATGAGCTAGTACTTGATAAAGCAAGTCGTAAATGGAAAGAAGTATTGGGCGGCGAGTTCTCACACCTAGTCTATGACGGTCGTTGGTTTACACCACTTAAAGACTCAATATTAGCGGGCGCAGAAGCATTATCAACTGTTGCTACTGGCGAAGTTATTCTTAAGCTTTATAAAGGCCAAGTAACTGCGGTTCAGAAAAAATCACCAAATAGCTTATACAGCGAAGACTTTGCAACATTTGGTGCAGATGATGTGTACGACCAATCGCATGCAGAAGGTTTTATTCGTTTATTCTCGCTTTCAAGCAGAATTTCAGCACTCGCGAAGAAGTAATTTTACAAAAGCCCCGTACATAAAGCGGGGCAATTTCAGGGTTTGGAGATATTTCATGGCATTATGGGGCGGACGTTTTTCTACGGGTCCAGATGAGGCGTTTAAACAATTTAACGACTCACTTCCCTTCGATTATCAACTCGCAGAGCAGGACATTGTTGGCTCTGTTGCATGGGCTGGTGCCTTAAAGCAAGTTGATGTATTAAGCAGTAGCGAGCATCAATCGCTAGTAGCAGCATTAAATGAATTACTCGACGAAGTAAAAGCTGATCCACAAGCAGTGGCAACTTCGGGCGCTGAGGATATTCATTCTCATGTTGAAGCTGCTTTAATCGAAAAAGTGGGCGATTTAGCTAAAAAACTACACACTGGACGTAGCCGTAACGACCAAGTTGCTACAGATTTTCGTCTATGGTGTCGTGATACCGCCGATCATTTACTTGAAGCGCTAGCGCAGTTAAAAGGTGAATTTATTGCTTTAGCTGAACGTGAGCTAGGAACTATTTTACCGGGTTACACCCATTTACAACGTGCTCAACCATTGCTATTTAGTCATTGGTGTATGGCGTATGTTGAAATGCTTGAGCGTGATGAAAGTCGTTTAGCTGATGCTAAAGCCCGTATGAATTTTTGCCCATTAGGCAGTGGCGCACTTGCCGGTACGGCGTACCCAATAGATAGGCAAACTCTTGCCGCAGGGCTAGGTTTTACCGCTGCGACAAAAAATAGTTTAGATGCTGTGTCAGACCGGGACTTTGTTGTTGAGTTATTAAGCTGTGCGTCAATCTCCATGATCCATTTATCGCGTATGTCAGAAGATTTGATCTTCTACAACTCGGGTGAAGCCGGGTTTATAGAGTTGGCAGATAATGTCACTTCAGGCTCATCATTGATGCCGCAAAAGAAAAACCCCGATGCACTGGAGCTTATTCGTGGTAAAACAGGCCGTGTATTTGGTGCCTTTAGTGCCATGATGATGACCTTAAAAGCCCTGCCACTTGCTTATAATAAAGATATGCAAGAAGACAAAGAAGGCTTATTTGATGCAATGCCTACATGGCTTGCGTGCATTCATATGGCTCAGGCGTGTCTCAAGGGGGTTAAAGTTAACGGCGAACGAACTTTAGCAGCAGCTAAGGGTGGGCACTCAAATGCAACCGAACTTGCAGACTACTTGGTAGCTAAAGGTATACCCTTTAGAGAGGGGCATCATATTGTGGGTGTGCTTGTGCAAATGGCTATCGCACAAGGGAATAACTTAGAGGATTTAAGTTTAGAACAGTTCCAATCAGTGCATAGTATTTTTGAACAAGATGTATATGCTGTATTAGAAATAGACGCATGTATAAAAGCACGTCAAGCATTGGGTGGCACATCGTTAGAGCAAGTTACCATTGCAGTTAAAGATGCCAAAAAAAAACAGCAAATAACGGTACGCGACGCTAATCTTGATGATGTTGAAGGTATTGCGAAGCTAATACAACACTGGGCTACCGTAGGTGAAAATTTACCACGTGCTAAAAGCGATATGGTGCATTCTATTAATGAATTTGCTGTGACACAAGTGAACGGGAAAGTTGCAGGCTGTGCGTCATTGTATATTTATGATACCGGCCTTGCTGAAATACGCTCCTTGGGTATTGACCCTGATACAGGCGTAACTGGACAAGGGCGGCAGCTGGTGGAGCATTTACTAACTAAAGCCAAAAAGTTGGCGCTTAATCGTATTATCGTTTTGACGCGAGTCCCTGATTTTTTTGAAAAACAAGGCTTCACATTCTGTACTAAAGACAGCTTACCAGAGAAGGTAATGAAAGATTGTGAACTGTGTTTACGTAAAGATAATTGCGATGAAGTCGCAATGGAATTTATTTTGAAGCTAAGTAATAGTGCGGAGATCCCGTGTAAAAACGTGGCTTAAAATCCCTGGATATAAAAGACGTACGGTTATCCCTGTGCGTTTTTTTATATTTGACACAAACTGGTATGACCTCACCTCTGAGTTTTCAAGTTGCAAATCGGCTATTTAAATTTACTAGATCAAAAAAGATCAATTTTATAAAAAGTTGGATCGTAAATTGCTATTAGGTACATGAGATGGATAAAAATTGATTCATCTTTACAAAAACGCCAAAAATTTAACAGAGCGTTATCAACAGCGACTTAAAACTGCTTAGGTCACTATTAACATTAAATGAAAGGAATAGTCTCATGCAAGTTACAGGTAATAGCCAATTACAAATGCAAGCATACAGCTCTATGCAACAATCAAAGCCCGCTTTAGAACAAAGCGCTAGCAATAAAACCCTACAATCTGATACAGTGTCTATATCTAATGAGGCTTTGCTTGCATCGAAAGGCGAAGCTGAAATTCAACGTGGCGGTGGGATTATCGTATTAGACCCAGATAAGCGCCCAAGATAGATTACTATGAGTGGCAGATGTATTTAACAGAACATTTTGGTTTGTCTTTAGGAGCCCTTGTAGTTTGGGGCTTTATGATGGCTTTCTTTTTTAATCTATTTTTATGGTTTGCTGATTTAAAGCGAGATAAAGTTCTGTTAATTACGTCTTTTTTTGCTTTTATATCTTATTTTGTTAGTGATCACCTATTTACTTGGTTTGAAAGTTCTCAAATCTACTTACAATGGGCACTTTATGATATTGCAACATTAGGGGTCATATTCGCTAGTGCTTTCATGGTTAAACCTAATCTAAAGAGCCCTGCATTTTTCTATGTCGTTTTAGGGCTGATAGCGAACACGTTTCTTTTTTTCAGTATGTATTATGATCTTCATGTTATTGAAAATACAAAAACTTGGATTCTCTGGGACATATATTCTTTTGGTGTGAATATTATTGATTTTACAATGATAGTTGCCTTGATTGTCGATCGTGATATTTTAGGTTTAATTAAGCTTAAACATGTAGTTATGTCTTTCTTCAAAACTCGCCGTATTAACCACTCTATCTAAATTATGGTTATTAATGATGTAATAGGCCCTTACATCGGTGTGTTTATCGAGTGGGGCTTTTTAATGGCTTTTCTCTATAATTTAGTGTCAAGGCTTAACAATCCAGATAAAGCAATTGTGCAGGTTGCTTTTATTATGGCGTCTTCATACCTATTGAGTGATTTATATAAATTTACTCATTCAAATTATTTGAACTGGTTAATATACGATATATTAACTGTTTTAGTGTTAGTTATGTGGCACTATCATATTATTAAAAAAGATATTTCCATTATTTATTACCTCTATATTGGGTTAGCTTTCAACTCGATATTAATGATCGCAATCCATACTGATATTTACATATTAGACAATAAAGAGCAGTGGTGGCTCTGGTCAGTCTACTCGCTAGGAGTTAACTTATCCGACATCATGATGATTATTGCTCTTGTGCTGAATAAGGACTTTCTTGGTTTTGCTAAGTGTTATAAATGGATTTTAAAGAACAAAACACTCTCCCAATCGCGCTGCATTTAATAGCCCATGGCTATGTTGCCACAAGCTCATCATTATTTACTTTTTAAAAATAAACTGCTGAGCTTCCTTAGCCCAAAGATGGCTGCGGAAACTCATTATTGTTTAAAGGCTGTTTTAGCCATGTAGCTTATCTTGTAATGCCTTGACTACTAAAGGACTTACAAACTCGCTTACATCTCCTTTGTGACGCGCTACTTCTTTAACTAAGGTTGAAGAGATAAATGAATTTTTCTCAGCGGGTGTGAGAAATACACTTTCTAAATCGGGGTTTAATCGCCTATTCATATTGGCGAGCTGAAACTCATAATCAAAATCAGACACCGCCCGAATCCCTCGGATCAATACATTGGCATTATGATCACGGGCAAGATCAGCAAGTAATCCTGAGAAACCAATCACGCTTACATTATCAATATGAGTTAATAAACTATTTGCTAGGGCTACCCGCTCATCTAAGCTAAAACATGGTTTTTTACTGGGGTTATGAGCAATGGCAACAATGACAGTATCAAACATCTTAGCTGCCCGTTGAATTAAATCTGTGTGCCCATTCGTTAATGGATCAAAGGTTCCTGGGTAAATTGCAGTGACTTTCATAAGTATCGGCTTAATGTTATGTTTGCGGCTATATTAACAGCGTTTGTAATCCAAATCAGCCTTTCCAATTGAGGGATAAGTGACACGTATGTAAATTAGTTTATTTCAATATGACGTAAACAATACGAATTATGGGTTAGAAATTTTCATGATGGTATTTAATTGTTTATTTATTGTTTATACTGCGCGGCTAATTATATTTGAGTAAACTTTGAGCATTTGCTTTAAAAACAACCTAGAGTAGCAGGATATGAGTACCAAGGATAAAATAATTCAGACTAGCATTAAGCTATTTAATGAGCACGGGGAACGTGCGATTACTACCAACCATATCTCTTCTCACATGGGGATAAGCCCTGGGAACCTTTATTATCACTTTAAGAATAAAGAGGACATTATTCGTCATATTTTTTCACTTTACAGTGAGCATTTACATACCCAGTTTCTTCCTATAGTCAAAGGCGATGAAGCACTTTCGCATTTGTCTGGCTATTTGGATGCATTATTTGAATTGATGTGGCGTTTTCATTTTTTCTATGACAATTTAGGGGATATTTTATCTCGAGATGAAGTGTTGAAAAAAGATTACATTGATTTTCAAGCCGCTTTGCTTGGTCAAGTTAGAGAAATTATAATAGGCCTGCGTGAAGGCGGGGTTATTACAATTGATGACGAAGATGCGGTTGAGCTTGCTCATATGTTGAAGATTACGGTGAGCTTTTGGACGCCCTACATCAAAGCTCGTCGTTTAAGTGGTGAGCTTATGCAGCAAGATATTTATAATGGAATTTTAAAAATATTATTGCTCGTTAAAGCATATGGGACTGAGCAAAGTATCCCAAAAATTAACTTGTTACGTGAAAAGTATAGTGAATTAGCGCAAGAAGCCGAACCTGCCTGATGGGGATTTGAGGTTTGTTTATTTCCTAGACGTTATATTTTTTGCTATAATCGCGCGCCCAACACGTGGGTGCGTGAATTCTTAAAATTGTCTAACGAGTGAACTATGCTTAAATTTATCGTCAAACTCCATCCTGAAATAGCCATTAAAAGCCGCTCCGTGCGTAAACGTTTTACAAAGTTGTTAGAGAACAACATTAAAATTGTATTACGTAAGCTTGACGAAAAAGTACAAGTTCAGAACAACTGGGACAATATATCAGTTGTCACTAAATCTGATGACGCACAAATGCGCATTGATTTTATTGATGGTCTGCAGCGCATCCCTGGTATTGTGCAATTTATTGAAGTAACTGAGACAAACTACGAAAACCTTCACGACATTTATGAGAAAGCACTCGATCTGATTGGCCACACCGTTGTTAATAAAGCATTCTGCGTACGCTGTAAGCGTCAGGGCAAGCATGACTTTACATCAACAGATGTTGAACGTTATGTTGGTGGTGGCTTAAATCAGCATGTTGAAGGGGCAAGTGTAAGGCTTAAAAATCCAGAAGTAACAATACGCCTAGAAATAAAAGATGATAAAGCATATATAGTAACGCAAACTCATTATGGTATGTCAGGTTTCCCACTACCAACTCAGGAAGATGTATTGTCACTTATGTCAGGTGGTTTTGACTCAGGTGTTGCAAGTTATCAAATGATCCGTAAGGGGGCTCGTACTCACTTTTTGTTCTTTAATCTAGGCGGCGCAGCACACGAAATTGGTGTTAAGCAAGCAAGCTATTATATCTGGAAGCAGTTTAGCTCAACGCATAAAGTTAAATTTATTAGTGTCGATTTTGAGCCAGTTGTCGCTGAAATATTAGAAAATGTTGAAAACAGTCAAATGGGCGTAATCCTCAAGCGTATGATGATGCGTGCGGGTAGCCAAATTGCTGAAAAATTAGGTATACAAGCACTTGTTACTGGTGAAAGTTTAGGTCAGGTTTCAAGCCAAACACTGGCAAATCTCAGCGTCATTGATCGTGTTACAGAAACACTTATTTTACGCCCGTTAATTCAGCATGATAAACAAGAAATTATCGATATTGCCCGTAAAATTGGTACTGCCGAGATGGCAGAGACCATGCCTGAATATTGCGGGGTTATCTCTAAAAAACCAACAGTTAAAGCAAAAATTGAGGTTGTAAAAGCAGAAGAGCAAAAGTTTGACTTTGATGTACTTAATACTGTTATTGAAAATGCACGTGTTATGGATGTGCGTGATATTGACCTTGAAGCCAAGCAAGAGCTTAAAGAGGCTGAGTCAGTTTCTGACTTACCTAGCGATGCAGTGGTTGTTGATATTCGTTCTCCAGAAGAAGAAGACGCTAAACCACTTGAAATTGATGGGATTGAAGTAGTGCATTTACCCTTCTTTCGCTTAGCAACAAAGTTTGGCGATTTACCGCAAGATAAAGACTATTACTTATATTGTGCGAAGGGCGTAATGAGCCAACTACAGGCACTTATTTTACATGATAATGGTTTTGCCAATGTAAAAGTATATCGCCCTTAAGTAAGGCCTACCTGATTGAAAAAGCGCGATTTAAATCGCGCTTTTTTTATGCCTGATGGCATCAAGAAGAGATTGATTATGTGGGGTGTTTATATCGAGTATTTTAGCCTGCTGGCAAATATAGCCACACATAGCATCGATTTCTGTTACTCGACTATGGGCAACATCCTGCTGCATTGATGAAAAGTTATTTTGTGTATCACTCATCACTTGATAAGCCGTTGCAAGCACGTCAGCAAGAGTTACATTAACGCCCATTTTTTTGGCAACGTGACATGCTTCATTTACTGTATTTAAGATTTTACGGCTAAATATGGGGGCTCTAAGGGCACCATTTTTTACGTTATAAAGTGCGGAAAGCGGATTGATGGCAATATTTATTAATAACTTTTGCCAACGAAGTTGGTTGATATGCTCACTAAAACGAATATTAGGTAAATTATTTAATTGTGATAATACCGCTTTATAGCGTGTTGCTGCAATTGCATTACAGCTGCCTAAAATACTCTCCCCGTAACCCGTGTGCGCAACCTTTATTGGCGTTACTTTAAAGCCCGCCAAACGCGTGGTTAAAAAGTATAAGCCTTGTTGGCTTTGTAATTGGCACAATAAAGGGTCTAAATCACTGAGCCCATTATGTGATAACACAATATTGCAGTTATCGCTTAAGTAGGGTTTTACAAGTGAGAAAGCGTCATTTACTTGGTATGCTTTTACTGCAAATATAACCGTGTCGAGCGCCTTGGTTTTTAATCGATTTAACTGTGTTGTATTTAATACCGTTGCCGAAATTACCTGTTGCTGCTCATTATATTGGTAGTAGTAATTGCTTTTGCAATCCCCACTTCTCGTTATTAATGTGATCTGATTATTTGCACTTAAAAAGTGGCTATATAACAGCCCTATAGCGCCATCACCGATAATTACGATATTAGCCATGGTTGGGTTTTTTACCAATGTGAAATATCAATTTAATCGTAAAATAACTTGCTGCGCCTGCAAAGTCGGCAATAAAGTCGGCAACTGAAGCTTGGCGATAAGGTAGCATTCCTTGCATAACTTCAATAGCTGCGCCATACCCAGCAAGTAAAAATATTTGTAAGAGCAAAGGAATTTTAAAAGCTTTATCCATGACAACTGCGAGTATGAAAAAAATGCCAAAATGAGCCACTTTATCAACATGTGGAAATAGATTAGCAGCACCTTTAACTTCTTTAGCAAATAAAAATGTAAAGGCCACTATACTGATTAAAAATAGGGCTTGGTATACACGCCGAGTCACAGTTAATCCTAAAATAGCTTAAAAATAGAGCCGCAGTATATCAAACATATTTAGTATCGCACCTGAACAAAGCGCAGAAAAATGTAAAGATTTATGAAATAGACGGTATAATTGTCGTCAAATCCAAATTTAAATTAAAAACATTTTGTTAGGAGAGACACATGCCTTCATTTGATATCGTTTCTGAAGTAGAAATGAACGAAGCAAAAAACGCCGTTGATAACGCTAACCGCGAATTAGAAACACGCTTTGACTTTAGAGGCGTAGATGCGTCTATTGAGCTTAATGATAAAACAATCAAACTAAAAGCTGAAGCCGACTCACAAGTAATGCAGTTGTTTGATATTTTAGCTAATAAAATTTCAAAGCGTGGCATGGACGTTTCAAGCCTAGAGCTACAAGATATTAGCCGTGCGGGTAAAAATGTATTTCGTAATGTTGCGCTTAAGCAAGGCATTGAAAAAGATATGGCTAAAAAAGTAGTTAAAGCGATTAAAGACTCAAAAGTAAAAGTACAAGCTGCTATTCAAGGTGAAGAAGTACGCGTTACGGGTAAAAAGCGTGATGACCTACAAGAAGCAATGCAAGTAGTTCGTGCTGCCGATCTTGGTCAACCGTTCCAGTTTAAAAACTTTCGCGATTAAAAGCTAGTGAGATGCTAGGGCGTATTTAAAAAGCCAAATAACATTGATGTTGTTTGGCTTTTAGTTTGGCTTACGGTTTAGCTATATCTTTGTTAAACCATAGCGCTTTATTTTTTCAATTAACTCTCTATGCGGGATAAGCTGTTGCTGACAGTAATTGGCGGCTTGCGCTATTTGCTCCATGCTGAATGCTGCCTGTTGGTGCGCTTCAAAACGTGTGGCTATGGGTTGTAAGTTGGTGGGAAACTCCATACCGTACAACACATACAAGTAATTTTCTAAGTTAAAGCCTTCTAATGCACTGGTGAAGTTATATTTGTTTGGCACAGTGTCACGCCATAAGGCTAAATTACTTTGCAGCGAATCGCTAATTGAGCTTGATGCTCGGTTATCTAGCCAAAACTGGCTGTCGTCACGACGTGAAATACAATAATGCAGCTTAATAAAATCAATTACTTTTTGCCAAAGCCCAGTAATATTGTCATTAAAGCGCTCGCTTATCGCGGGAATTGCTTTACGCGTTGCTGGGAAATTCTGCGCCAGCATCCGCGCCGTAATATCAAACACTAATAACCCTGTTGCTTCTAATGGCTCAACAAAACCTTGTGATAAACCAATGGCGATACAATTATTTTTCCATGGAGTTTTACGATAGCCTACTTGCATGGCAATTTTACGGGCGGTTAAATCATCTGCCTGTGGGCCGATATAGTCACGTAGTGTTTGCTCTGCTTGGTCATCACTGGTGTGATTGCTTGAATAAACATGGCCAATACCGCGGCGGCTAGATAAGCCAATATCCCAAATCCATCCAGCCTCTTTTGCCGTGGCGTTAGTGTAGGGGTTAATAGGATCATCTGGATTTTGATAAGGTACTTGAATTGCAAGGGCTGTATCGGCAAATAAAATATGGCTCTGGTCAATAAAAGGGACTTTAAGTTTATCGCCAAGCAATTTAGCGGCAAAGCCTGTGCAATCAATAAAAATATCGCCAGAGACCGTGCCAGCACACTTTGTTTGTAAACTTTCAATATCACCTGCAACATTGAGTTTTGCATCTAATACATCGGTTAGAATATGTTTAACGCCTAGCTTGTTGACAGCGTTGTCAGTGAGTAGCGCTGAAAACTTAGCCGCATCAAGGTGATACGCATAACTTGCCATCCCTTCAAATTCACGATGAGTCATATTTTTAGGACCAAGCCCTTGATCGCACATATAGCCTTGAGTTGATACGCTATTGGCATAGCTGGTGTTATTTTTATTAAGCAGCCAATACGGAGTCAGATCGAGCTCTTCAATATTTGGATAGTTGAATAAATGGTGAAAGTAATTTTCTTTTTTGTTATCGGTAGGGTTATCTAACCAATCAATAAACTTAATGCTGTGTTTGAAGGTAGCATCACACTGACGGATAAAATCTGTTTCGCTGATGCCAAAATGCGCTAATGTTTGACACATAACAGGCACTGTTCCTTCACCTACACCAATTGTTGGAATATTTTTTGATTCAATAAGTGTAATTTGTACGCTTAATGGGTTGGTGCAGTTAAGCGTTTTAGCGAGGTGATTAGCAGTTAGCCAACCAGCAGTGCCGCCGCCAACAATGATAACTTGTTTAATTTGTTCCACTTTTATTTACTCCAACTTTAATTACTCAACTTAAACAATGGCTTAGTTATTTTTGGATATGTACTATCACAACGATAAATAAAATTATCAGCTTTGAATGAGGTTACTTGATTAATTTACCTTTTTTAATACCCAATAGGTAGGATGAAATTTTTCAGGCTTTCTCAGTCTTTGGCTGTAAGTTGTACATGTAGACCTTGATAAAGCCAGTTTAGCTATATAGACGTCCATTGACTTTCATCTCTAAAATAATCACAATAGCGGCCTATTTTCAAGGTGCTTGCTTACCCTCTCAGTAGATATTTCAAAGAATTGAAACTAACAGCAAGATAATCGGGAAGTTGGTGCGTGTTCATGATGATCACAACCCCAACACTGCCCCCGCAACGGTAATGTGCACAGCACAGAGTCCGGAGACCGGCCTTGAAGTAAACTTAAAATAACTTGTGCGGCGGGCGCAGGTCAGGGGATGTCATGTTAATCAAATCTACTTTAGGTGTAGCAATTGCTGCTGCATTATCTTTTTCTGCCTCAGCAGAACAATCAATCGAACGCATTACCGTTACAGCGAATAAATTTGAGCAATCAATCACTGATGTACTAGCAAGCGTTGCCGTTATCGAGCGAAGTGATATAGAGCAAGCTAATTACAGAGATTTACCATCAATATTAAACACAATTGCTGGATTAGATGTTGTTCGTAATGGTGGTTTTGGCCAAAAAGCGGATGTGTTTGTACGTGGTGCAAGTGCAAAGCATGCTTTGATTTTAGTCAATGGTGTACGAATTAGTGACGGCAGCTCGGGCAGCGTATCATTAACGAATATACCCGTTAATAGTATCGAGCGAGTTGAGATTGTAAAAGGCGCAAGGGCTGCAATTTATGGCTCTGATGCAATGGCTGGTGTAATTAATATTATTACTCGCCAAGCAAGCAATAATACCGTATCAGCGACTCTAGGTAGTGATAGTTACTCTAACTATCAAGTGGCGGGTGGGCTTGTAAAAGATGCTATCACTTTTAATTATAACTTAGGTTATGAAGATACGGATGGTTACGATGTAACGGGTAAAGACCCATCAAAGCCCGTCACTAAAGACCATGATGATGACGGTTACACGAATAAAAACATTGGCTTTAACCTAGCATATAAAACCGATAATGTAGGTGAATTTAGTGCACTTAGCCAATATAGCGAAGGCCAAGGGGAATATGATAGCGCGCGGGGAAATGATGCATACGATTTTGAAAACTATATAGCTAAATTAGGTTGGAAAAAAAGTTCAGCTACCTACACGCAAAGTGCATCTGTGAGCTTATCACAAGAAGAAAATATCCAAACGGGCACAGATGTTCAGCAAATTTATAGCACTGAACGTATTGAATTTGAATACAGTGGACTCTACACCGTAACTGAAGAGTTAGATGTGACGGGGGGTTTTAACTACTTAAATGAAGATTTATCGGAATCGTCAGCTACATCATCTAAAGAAAAACGCGATAATGGAGCGTTGTTTGTGGGTGTATTTTACGACAATGATACATGGCTAGGTAATGCTGTAGTTAGAACAGATGATTATGATTTTCATGGACGTGCTAATACCTACACTACAGGTATTGGCTACAGAGCAAATAAGTCTGTAACCGTTCGTTTTAATCACGGCACTGCATTTAGAGCACCGTCATTAATCAACGCATTTGTAACCGAGAGCCAATGGTACGTACAGAATAAAAACATTAAACCTGAAGAAGCCGTTAATAATGAGCTTGGAGTTACGTTAGAAACCAAGTGGGGTCGTTACGATATTGCCATCTTCAATAATAAGATTACGAATTTAATCAGCAATATACAACACCCTGAGCTTAGTGGTAAATATGTTGCCACTAATATTGATAGAGTATCAATGCAAGGTGTTGAACTGTCGGCTGATTTTGAAGGGTTAGGTTTTCAACATAACGTTAACTTGAGCTTTTTAGATGCGAAAGACGAAACAACTAATAAAGATTTACCGCGTAGACCTTCGGAAACATTTAATTATACGCTAGGTAAAAATTGGGGTAATTTTGATGCTAATATAGCAATGCAGTATCGTTCATCACGTCCTTCAGCTTCATTTTTAGCGACTGAGTTACCAGCATTTACTGTGTTTAATATCGCTGCAAATTATCAGTTGTTAGATGAGTTATCTTTCCAAGTTCGCATTGAGAATATAACAGACAAAGCGTATTTTACTGCAGGAACTGGTACTGCTGAAAACGGTCAATTATTAGGTTATAACAGCGCAGGGCGACAATTCTTTATTGGTGCAAGTTACCAGTTTTAATCAAGTTTGAAGCATAAATATACAAGCCCGATACGTTACTGTGTCGGGCTTTTTTTGTGTATAAAAATGCGGTTAACTAACTAGGTATTTTTTATAGTCTTGCTCAAACTTTTTCAGTTTAGGTGCAATAAGCAAGCTGCAATAGCGTTGCTCTGGATTTTCGCTGTAGTAATCTTGGTGATACTGCTCTGCAGGATAATAAGTAACAGCAGGGCTTACTTCTGTCACTATGTCCTCACGTATTTGGCTTTGCAATTTTGCAATGTATGCATTTGTCTGCGCTTGCTGCTCATTATCATGATAATACACAACACTGCGGTACTGCGTGCCTATATCGTTACCTTGGCGGTTTAGTTGAGTTGCATCATGTAACGTAAAAAACATTGCTAATAAGGTTTCAAAGCTTACTACAGTGCTATCAAATTCAATCTGTACGACTTCAGCATGACCGCTCAATCCCGTGCATATTTGTTTGTAGCTAGGATCCGTCGTATCGCCCCCCGTGTAGCCTGAGCTTACATTTAAAACGCCTTGAACTCGTCTAAATGCAGCATCGATACACCAAAAACAGCCACCACCAAATGTTGCGGTTTGATTTGTTGTACTCATTATTTGCTCCTCAAAATTATTAACTGACGCAGGTTATCTAGCGTATCAGAAGAACGAGTAAGCTGGGCTTTTATTTCATCGAATCTGTGACGCAAAAATAGCGTTGCGACTAGCAGACGCAACGCTATTTTAATATTAAAGCTCTTTAAGAGGCTTTTCAGCTGCTTGTTGATTGATTTTTTGTTGTAAAAACTCTGGTGATTGCGTGTTACGAGCCAGTGCATAATAGGCCGCAGGAACGACGAATAGCGTGAGTATTGTCGCGACTATAACTCCCGTAAATACAACAACACCAATAACCATACGACTTTCTGCGCCGGGGCCTGATGCAAGCACTAGTGGTACGGCACTCATAACGGTCGTTAGTGAGGTCATAATTATAGGGCGTAAACGTTGGCTGGCAGCTTGTATAATTGCTTCACTAAATTCTACGCCTTTGTCACGTAGCTGGTTCGTAAACTCAACGATCAAAATACCATTTTTAGCACTGAGACCAATCAACATTACAATGCCTATTTGGCTGTAAATATTTAAAGTAAGCCCTGTTGCCCATAAACCAAACATCGCGCCCATTAATCCTAAAGGTACGGTTAGCATAATAACAAAAGGATGCATAAAACTTTCAAACTGAGCTGCTAATACCAAGAAGGTTACAGTCAGCGCTAGAATGAAAACATAGGTCATTGCTGATGCGCCTTCGTAATAAAGCTGCGACTCGCCTTTGTAATCAACGGCACCATCAATGTCATTTTCTTCCATCGCCACTTTGTTTAGAAAGTTAAGTGCTTCTTCTAGTGTGTAGCCATCCGCGAGGTTGGCACTGAGCGTGATGGCACGCATACGATTAAAGCGATTTAAACGCGACGCGGTGGCTTCTTCTTTAAGGCTTATTAAGCTATCAAGCGGGACCAGTTCACCACTGCGTGATTTTAAGTAAATATTGGCTATGTCGGTAGGATCTTTAAAGTCTGCTTTAGTTCCTTTTAAAATCACATCGTATTCTTCACCACGGTCAATAAACGTGGTAACGCGACGCTGCCCCAACATGGTCTCAAGCGTACGGCCCACATCAGAGACCGACACACCTAAATCAGCCGCTTTATTTTTATCAATGCTAACTAAAAATTGTGGGAATGTTTCTTTGTAATCATGATCGATTCTTACTAAGCCTGGGTTTTCCTCAGCGCGTTTAATAATGCGATCACGCCAATCGGCCAGTTGATCATAATCATTGCCTTGGAGTACAAACTCAATAGGGCGTGATGAGCCACCTCCGCCAATACCGCGGCGCATAATTGCAAAAGCGCGCACGTCAGTGACCTCGCGCATTTTACCGCTTATCTCATCCATGACTTCCCACGTTGAGCGTTTTCGTTCATCCCAGTCAGCCAT
This sequence comes from Pseudoalteromonas sp. NEC-BIFX-2020_002, assembly GCF_013002825.1. Taxonomy (NCBI): domain Bacteria; kingdom Pseudomonadati; phylum Pseudomonadota; class Gammaproteobacteria; order Alteromonadales; family Pseudoalteromonadaceae; genus Pseudoalteromonas; species Pseudoalteromonas sp. NEC-BIFX-2020_002. The sequence goes on along the minus strand of NZ_JABEPJ010000002.1, from coordinate 389,067 downwards.
GCCGATGATGGCAACACCGCCACTACCACCCCAACCAGGGACACGGACAAGCACACGACTTAACTCGCCTGACTCTGAGTAAGGCATTAAGCGTTCTTCAATTTTTGCCATGTTGGCGGCATTATTTTCGTAGCTTGCGCCTTCAGGGCCACTCATCATGATAAAGAAAGTTCCGCGATCTTCTTTTGGTGTTAGCTCAGATGGGATCTGTTGGAATAATGAATAACTAACAAAACCGGCAAGTAATAAAGTTAATGCTAACCCGCCAGAGCGAGTCATATTAGAGCGTAAAGCGTTTTGATAGCTGCGTTCTATTTTGCTAAATAGGCGATCCATGCCTTGGCTAAATTTACTTGGTTTTTCTGAGTGCTTTAATATTTTAGAGCATAATGCAGGGGAGAGTGTTAAGGCTGTTACGCTAGAGAAAAATACCGCAGCACTGACAGCCATAGCAAATTCAGTAAACAGCGCGCCAATACGGCCATCCATAAACACCAGTGGCACAAATACCGATATAAGCACTAATGTGGTTGCGATTATGGCAAAGCCAACTTCACGCGCGCCACGATAGGAGGCTAATAACGGTGGTTCACCTAGCTCGATACGGCGGTGAATATTTTCAAGCATCACAATCGCATCATCAACCACCAAGCCAATGGCCAGCACTAATGCGAGTAGAGTTAATAAGTTGATAGAGTAGCCCATCGCCAGTAAAAACATAAAACTACCCACTAATGCCACCGGTACTGTTACGGCAGGAATAAGTGTTGCACGAATATTACCTAAAAAGATGTAGATCACTAATACGACTAAGCCCATTGAAATAGCGAGCGTACTGTATACTTCGTTAATCGATTCATTGATGAAAATAGATGAGTCGTAACTGTCTTCAATTGTTGTACCTTCAGGGAGGTTGCGTTTGATTTTTTCAAGTTCGGCACGGGCATTATCAACAACGGTCAGTGTATTTGCTTTAGCTTGTTTTACAATACCAAGACCAATCATGTTGCGGCCATTACCGCGAAATAAACTTTCATCGTCAGCAGCTTCTAGGTGCACATCAGCGACTTCACCTAAACGCACAAGGTAACCGTCCTCACCGCGTTTTATGACAAGGTTTTGAAAGTCGCGCTGATCTTTATAGCTGCGAGCCGTTCGCACAGTAAAGTCACGGTCAATGGATTCAATTTCACCCGCAGGCAATTCAACATTTTCAGTACGTAGCGTATTTTCAATATCAACGCTGGTAATACCACGTGCTGCCATGGCTTGACGATTAAGCCATACCTTCATCGCATATTTACGCTCGCCGCCAACACGTACATTAGACACGCCATCAACGACGGCTAAACGGTCAACAATAAAGCGCTGGGCGTAGTCAGAAAGCTGCAATGAATCCATAGTGGTACTATTAAGTACAAACCAAGCAATAGGGCTTTCATCACTGTTAGATTTAGACACTTCAGGTGGGCGCACTTGCTCTGGAAGACTATCAAGTGCACGTGCTACTCGCTCACGTACGTCGTTTGATGCGGCATCAATATCGCGGTCAATATTAAACTCAATAGTAATATTTGAGCGCCCATTACGACTTGAAGAGTTAATACTTTTAATGCCTTCAATACCTGAAATACGATTTTCAAGTACTTGCGTTATTTTGGTCTCGATGATCTCAGCCGATGCACCAGAATATTGTGTGCTTACGCTAACAATAGGTGATTCAATATCAGGGTATTCACGCAGTGGCAGCATCGAAAATGCCACTAAACCAAATGTGAGTAACAATAAGTTGATAACAATCGCGAAGACAGGGCGTTTAACACTTGTATCAGTAATTTTCACAGATCACCCCTTCACTGTAACTTTACTGCCTGAACGAATTTTAATAATTCCTTCAGTCACAACAAGCTGGCCTGCACTAATTCCTTCATCAATTGCAACCCAGCCATTATGACGACCTGTTACATGCACCTCAACTTTAGTTGCGACACCATCCGTTATCTGAAAAACATAATGTTTGTCTTGTTGCGGAATAATCGCTTTTTCGGGCACCATTATTGCTTGATTTGAACTAAGCTCTAGTGCGGTATTAAGCAGCATACCAGGGCGTAATAAAGTATTGTTATTGGCAAAACTGGCTGTTACTTCAACACTGCGAGTTACGGCATCGATACGAGAGCTTACATGCGTTACTTTTCCTGTAAAGGTTGTGCCTGGGTAAGCGTCATTCTGTGTCATAACTTTCATACCAAGCTGTAATTGAGCTAAGTATTTTTCTGGTACTTTGAAATCAACTTTAATGATGCTGATATCATCTAAGGTGGTAATGGCGGTACTGTTATTAACGTATGCACCGACAGATATTTGACGTTTACCTAACACACCAGCAAACGGGGCTGTAATTGTCATTTCTGCTAATTTTGTTTTGGCATTATCTAATTTCGCTTCGGTAGCATCAACGCGTGATAACTGTTCTTCTAACAGTGATTTTGCCGTAGCTTGTGAGCGGGAAAGTTCCGTTAAACGTTGGAGTTGGCGCTTTTCTTCTCGTAGATTAATAGCTAGCTCTTTAACCGTTAGCTCTTCTTGTTGTGATTGTAACTGAGCGAGCTTTTGGCCTTTATTAACTAGATCACCATCTTTAAAGTAGATGTGAGTAATGTAATCATTTTGTGCGCTTTTTATATAAATTGCTTGATTAGCGCGTGCACTGCCGATAGCCTCAATAAGAATCGCATTTTCTTCACTTGCGACTGCGTGAGCCGTTACTTGTGTTGCCGAGTTTGTAAACCCAGATTGCTTACCTTGGCTGCTGGGTAAATAAAGATAAACCGATAACCCAATAAGTAGGGTAATAATAAATGGAAATAGCGCCTTGCCTGATTGCTTTGAGTACATCTTAGTAATACCAAAAAATTAATTGTATGTAGTGTACGAAATAACGGCGACAAAGAGCTGTCACGTATCTCGTAAATTTGTGCATTAGGCGTAAAAATAAAATTAATTACCTATTTGTACCTGTTTTTTATTTTAAAAGAGAGTGTTATGAAGTTTTCTACTACCTGTCGTCGTTGCTTGAAAATGCGAAAAATAGTACTTTGGGCAATTATTATGTTTGTTTTTTACATGGTTTTTTATCGTTATGGCTAAACTTAAGTCTGACCCTGGGGTTTTAAAGCTACGGGCTCAAGGTGCTTGTCATGGCATAGAAATTTTGCTGGTTGGTGCTTTTGGTGTAATATTTATTATGCTTTTTAACTTACTGCGCCCAGGTGAGATTAGTATCGTCGAAATATTTTTAATAAGTATGTCGATTGCCGCTGTGTTTGTTGGTTTTTTGAAAACCCAAGAACCTTTTTATAGTTTAATAATGGCAGAACAGTATCTTAGGTATGAACATAAATACGGGTATTGGGCTTTAACGCATGCTAATTTTAATCATGCGGGTATACCTAAAACCGACCAAACATTGGAAAAACTTGAGTTAAATGCTGTAGGTATTAAACTTAACGATACAGATGAATTTTTATTGCAGCTATCTCCAAGAATTGCTGGTAAATTATTAATTGAGCAGCGCCATCTTTTTATGCAGGCAGTCCAAAAACATTGCAAAAATGGCAATTGCCCATCAGAATGGTTAAGTGAAGATAATTTTTATACCTCTACCAATGGTCGCAACTTTAATGGATTAATCGCAATGTTCGCAAATAGAATGCGACATTTAGAGCAACTTACAGGGTATGATTTATTGTTGCCCGCGAGTGTATTAGACAGAAATATCTGGGATTTCTGCCAAAGTTTAAATACCTGGAAAAGAAACCCTAGGGTATTTATTGAGTCCCAATTAAAGGCGAAAAGCCAAAATAGATGTTAGTAGGATGAAGCGATGAGTCAAGATAGATCTTTTATTAAAAGTGGCCGAAATACAATAATCCACAAAGAGAAAAAACTCGATTTAGTTATCGTGAACTCTGAAACTCACCCTAAAATAAAAGTTACTCAAAACGGTTTAGAGCCATTTAAAGAAGATCTGCCAAAAAATCGCCGTGAGGCAAAAGAGCGTTACTTAGACATGGTTTATATTGGCAGTGCTGATGTGTTTGGTGAAGAAAAACGTTTATTGTTCATTCAGGCATTGGATGGGCGTGAATACAAAGTAGATTATAGTAAAATCGGTACTAAACTGTTTGTTCGTATTCATCAAGATAGTTATTTATAGTATTTACTTCTTACTGGCACTGTAGTTGCTTAATATATAAATTAGCGTAGATTTTAATACTACGGAATTTATTTGGTTAAGATGAGGACGCAGTGTATGAAATCCCCTTTAATGGTTTGTTCACTTTTAGGTTTATTGACAGCGTGTGGTGGAGGCGGAGGAGGTAATGATAACCCCGTTATTGCTGCATCAGTGAATGCAGGTGTTGATCAACAAATTATCGAAAAAAGCGAATTTACAATCGAAGCGAAAGGCTCTCCTGTTGACGGTACATACACGTGGCAAAGAGTGAGTGGTCCAATAGTTGAAGGTTTTCCTTTAGAAGGCGCTTCTCAAACCGTACTTGCCCCTGACATTAAAGTCGACAGTGAGCTTGTGCTGCGTGTTAACTATCAAAGTCCAGATGGTAAGTTAGTCAGCGATGATGTGCTGATTAGTATTCAGTCGAATAACCAACTTCCTCAAGCAGTCGTAACCCAAACTGCACCCACAATACTGCCGTCAGTTTATCAAGATACAATTACTTTAAGTGCAGCTACATCAATCGATCCAGATGAAAATGGCAGTATTAGTAGCTACAACTGGCAAAAAATTGCAGGTCCAACACTCGAAATCAGTGATTATAAAAGCCAAACTATTAGCTTTACTCATCCGTTGTTGGATAAAAACACCACGGTAATATGGCAGTTGACCGTTGTTGATGATGAAGGCGGTGAGGCAAGTACGCAGCATACTCATATACTTAATAAAACAAATAATGTGGTGATAGCTAAAGCGGGTGAAGATCAAAGTGTTATTGAGCTTGAAAAAGTAACGTTAAATGCAACGAATAGCGAAGTAGTGACCACAACATTTAATTGTCAGTGGGAGCAAACCGTTGGAAGCGTTTCATTAGATAACCAAGATCAATGTATAACTTCGTTTATAGCCCCGACAACCGATGCAGTTAATACCATGACATTTGAAGTGACGGTTACAGACAGTCAAGGACGTTCGGATAGTGATACCGTTGATGTTGTTGTGAACTCAAAACCACTGGGCTTGATCAATGATACTGGTATGGCAAAATGCTTTAATAATACCCAAGAAATAGCGTGTACTAGTCCTGACTTTCCACGCCAAGACGCCGCGTTAGGACGCGATAGTGTTGTGGGTACGCATATAGATAAAGTTGGCAAAGGCGAGCTGGCATTTGATTTCACCAAACTCAATGAATTCGCCGATGAAATTGCTGACGATGCAGCGGACTTTAGCTGTATTCGCGATAATGTTAGTGGCTTAATTTGGGAAGTGAAAAGCCCTAACACAGGCACACTGCCAAGTAGTACACAACTTCGAGAAGGGCAAAATCACTACACGTGGTATTTAACAAGCAGTAATGGCATACAGCAGGGCAGTGTGGCGGGCTCTTCAGATACGTGTTCAACAATATCTCATTGTGGCCTACAAGCTTATGTTGATGCCGTTAATAGCCTAGATTACTGTGGCGGAACAAACTGGCGTGTACCAACTTACCCGGAGTTATTGAGTTTGTTAGATTACTCAAAACAGGGGCAATCTGTGCTTATTGATAGTGATTTTTTCCCTAATACACCAAGTGTCAGTTTACTCACTCATTTACGCTATTGGAGTGCGCAAACAGCTGCTGATGGCACCAGTTTATCGCAGGCTTATATTATTGATATGAATGATGGTAATGACTTGGCGTATCCAAAAAATAATACTGCATTTGTCCGCTTAGTAAGAACAGCAGGAGAATCACAATGAAAATAGCCTTAATCAGTCTTTTACTCTTGAGCCCTGTAATGGCCGTTGCGCAATCTTGTTATGATGGTATCCCAGAAACAACACCCACAGAGCGTTTTACAGTTAATACGGATGGTACGATAAGTGACAGCGTTACAGGATTAATGTGGCAAAGCTGTAGTTATGGACAAACTTATAATAGTGATAGTGGTTTATGTGAGAATAATGCACTAAAAATTACTTGGCAAGAAGCATTACGGGGAGCTGTAAATGATCGCACCGGTAATTATAGCGATTGGCAAGTACCAAGTATTAAAGAACTCGCTAGTATATTAGAGCACCGCTGCGTTACCCCTAGTATTAATGAGAGCGTTTTCAAAGGCAATAAAAGTGAAAACTACTGGACTAATACGTCGGGGATAGCTGATAAAACATTTGCATGGGTGTATCAATTTGATAAAGGGCTTAACAGCCTACATGCAAAAACTTCTAATGTTTATTTGCGCTTTGTTCGTTATGAAAAATAAATATCTTTAACGAAAGTAACGTTTAAATACTTCTAACCGCGCATGTTCTAGCGCGGTTTTTATATCTGCGCCTTTAATGCCTTGGTCAATAAATTGCTTTGGGTTGATTGCTCTTGCTTCTTTGCTGGCTTGAAGCAGTAATTGCTGATTTTTAATTACTGAACAATTAGCTATCTCTATGGCCTTAAGTACGGCACTAAAGCGTTCAGGACGTCGCCATAAATCAAGCTTATTACAGCTAAATAAAAGCTGTTCAGGGTGTATTGTAGCGCTTGTTAAAACATCTTGATGCTGCGAGGCATGCAGGGCAAGATCACGTACATCATTAGGTAACCTAATTGCTTTAGCGATTGCGCTTATTTCATCGCTATTGAGTTTGCTCGTGGTTTGGCTAAATAGCAGCGCATTGTCGGTAATATTATATTTTTTAGCATACTCAAAGCGTGCTTGCAGCTTTTGGAATAGCTGATCATTCCATATATTTGCTAAAGCGGGGCTAATCACACTAAGCGCGTTGAGATGTGCCAGCGTATTTAAAAAATGATCAAAAGCACCATCGGTCAATGACTTTTCGCATTCTAGCCAAATGCGTTCAGGTGTTAGAGTATTTAATTCACCGCGTTCGACCATTGCCTTTAATAAGCTTTGTGTCTCTTTTGCAATTGTAAAACCAAGATAGTGATAACGCGCAGCAAAGCGAGCGATGCGAAGTATACGTAGCGGATCTTCACTAAATGCTTGTGAAACATGACGTAAAATACGAGCATCTAAATCTCGTTTTCCGTGATAAGGGTCTATTAAGCTACCATCTTCTGCTTTTGCAATTGCATTTACAGTTAAATCTCTACGGCGCAAGTCATCTTCAAGGGTTACATCGGGAGAAAACTCACATACAAAACCTGTGTACCCTTTTCCTTGTTTACGCTCTGTGCGGGCGAGCGCGTATTCGTCTTTGGTTTGTGGGTGCAAAAAAACAGGAAAATCTTTACCGACCTGTTGATAGCCTTGCTTGAGTAGTTGCTCCGAAGTTGCACCGACGATTACATAGTCACATTCCTTGATGACCCGCCCTAATAGTTCATCACGAACTGCTCCACCGACCAAATAAACTTGCATATTTCACCCTAAGTATTAACTGTGCAGGTTATTTTACGTTATTTCACGAATAAAATGCTAACAAGGTTTTCACTTAGCGCATTTTTTTGCCATTATAGACGCTGATTTACTAAGCAAGGATATTTAGGGTGTATTTAAGCTATTTTGGCTTGTCAGAAAAACCGTTTTCAATCGCGCCGAATCCACAGTACTTATTTTTAAGTGAACGCCATAAAGAAGCTTTAGCGCATTTGACCTATGGGTTAGGCGAAGCGGGAGGGTTCGTTTTATTAACTGGCGAAGTGGGTACGGGTAAAACTACGCTAACGCGAAGCTTGCAAGATCAGTTGCCTGAAAATACCCAAGTGGCATTAATTTATAATCCCGCACTTTCTGAATTAGAGTTATTAGCCAGTATTTGTGATGGATTTAGTATTGGTTATGATGAGCAAAATGCGACTCTAAAAACGTTAACAGATGCAATTAAAAAACACTTAGAAGCAAATCATGCTAGTGGTGGCCATACAATTTTAATCATTGATGAGGCACAGCTGCTATCGCCCGATGTATTAGAACAGCTACGTTTGTTAACGAATATAGAAACGAACCATAAAAAATTATTACAAATAGTATTAATTGGTCAGCCTGAATTAAACGATTTACTTAAACGTAATGAGTTGCGTCAATTGGCACAGCGGATCACGGCTCGCTATCATTTACTGCCATTAACGCAAGGGCAAACATTTGCCTATGTAAAACACCGACTTTACGTTGCAGGTTGTGATCGTACAATTTTCACTCAAGATGCATTAAAGGCATTATACTTGCTGACCATGGGCGTTCCACGGTTAGTTAACTTATTGTGTGAGCGATGTTTAGTAGGCGCATTTTCTAAGCAACTCATGATGATAGATAGCGATATCGTGATGCGTTCAGCACAAGAGGCTTTGCCGCCAACAACGTTAAGCAGTGAACTAAAGACTGATAAAACATCTTACCATTGGCTTTTCCCTGTGGCTTTTTTAGTCGTGCTTAGTATGGGTATTGGCTTGTCGTTTATTTTTTAGTAGTGGTAATTTATGTCGTATTTATTAGATGCATTAAAACAATCGCAACAACATGATGAAGCTGCAGCGCATGATCGCACTGCTGAGCAAGAAAAACAGCAAAAAGAGTTACAGCGTTATCGTTTCATTGCTATCTCATTGGGTTTACTAGTCGGCTTTATATTGACACTCATGGCTGGCTTTTCAATTGGTAAATGGTTGCAGAACAGTCAAGGTGATGCACTCGTAGCGTCAGATAAAATTATTGCTGTTGGCGTAGAAGAAGAAAAGAAAAACGATGCGGTCCCAAAAATAACGAATCAAGTGCCCGTTAATAACACTACGGCGCAACCAACAGTCAGTGCGGTTGTGCCGCAAATTGTAGCACAGCCACAACCACAGATAGTTCAGCCAATTAATCAGCAAATACCTCAACAAAACTCGGGTCAATACCAGTGGGTGCAAGTACCTGTAAATACAGTGCCGACTTATTCGCAAAGTCAACCAATGCTAGTACAAACACCGAATGGCTATCAGCAGGTTTATACCGCGCCACCTCAGCAACAATATAACCCGAATGTAATGCAAGTACAGCAAGCACCAAATACCAGCGCTAGCAGTATCGATATGAGCAAATACAAAGTATTAGGTAAGCCGTTAGGCGAACAAGCACCGGCCAAACCTAAACCAGTAGCTACCGTGACCGAAGAAGAGTTAGAGATTGTACCTACAGCCCTTAAAAATGCATTTGCACGTGCCATTGAAGATACGCAAAATACGCAGACTCATCAAATAACGCAAGGGACTAAAAATTCATCTTATGCAGAACCGATAGAGTTGTTACCCGATGCTTTATTGGCTTTAATACCACAGATTAAGTATCAAGCGCATATCTACTCATCATCACCGGATAAACGTTGGGTGAAACTTAATAACCGTGAGTTATATGAAGGCGATAGAATGGGCGACTTTAGAATTTTAGAGATCACCCCCGAGCAAACCGTATTGAGCTTTGATGATTATGAGTTTAGCTTAAAGGCGCTGCAAGATTGGCCACAGTAGGGGGATTAACTCCCGAGTATCTACATGGATGTATAGACGTGAGCAGGACATGGAAGCTTTGCTCGACTTTTACTTAGCCCACTCGATTACAAATTACACGCCGCGATTAAATCGCCCTTAGATTGAACAAATTTTAATCCTGACGGGTCAATGGATCTTAAGGCAAAATTGAATGTTTAAAAAAGCGAATTAAATCAATATTAAAATCTGCGGGTTTGACTGCACCTTCTAACGCATCTTGGTTGCGACTGTGAGCAAGATCAATATCTTGCACTTCAGTATAGCGTGCGTGTTTGGCATGATAAAACGTTTTTACTTGAGGTTTGAGTGGGCTTGCAGGGTTACTTTTAGTAACCAACCCCACTTTTTGACTCGATAGTTTAACTAAGGTGCCAACAGGATGAATACCTATGCATTGAATAAACTTAGTGAGTAACTCGCCATCAAAACTGTCAGGGCAACCGTCTTTTAATATTTTAAAGGCTTTTATTGGCTCCATACCTGCTTTGTACACACGCTCAGCTGTAAGTGCATCATATACATCAACAATAGAGGACATACGCACGTATTGGCTTATTTCATTCGCAGGTTTACCAAATGGGTAACCGCTGCCATCTAAACGCTCATGATGAAAACCTGCAATATCGACAGCGATCCCGGTTAGTCCTGCTTTTTCTAAAATTTGCTTACTAAAGAGTGCATGATCTTGAATAACTTTATATTCTTGTTCGGTTAGCTTACCAGGCTTATTTAAAATTTCATCGGGGATCTGAATTTTTCCAATATCATGTAGGAGAGCGCCTGTAGCGAGCTCTTCGATGAGATCTTTTTCAAAGCCTAAGTGTTTGGCAAAAATACTTATTAAAATAGAAACATTGATTGAATGCTCTAATAGGTAGGTGTCTTTTTCACGCATACGAGTGATACATGCAAGCGCATCTTGATTGCGAAATACAGAATCTATAAAGCCGTTCGCTAATTCTTTAAATGGTGCAATATCAATTGTATTACCTGCTTTAATATCGGTAAATGCTTTGCTTTGCAGTTGTTTTGCTTCTGTATAAAGCCTATTGGCTTTATGCATTTCTTGTTCGACACTATTAGCTGTTAGCCAAGGATCACGTTGCTTGGGGGTATCGTCAATAATTTCATCACAAGCATGCTCTGTACTCGGATCTACGATGGTTTTATCAGGATCAATTTCAACCTCTAATATACCGGCTTTAATAAGTTTATCGATCCCTGTTTGCGTTTTAACCCAACCTTGGTTTTTGATCTTAATTTTTCCAGTTTGTTTCGTCACGTTCTGAACAAACATACCAGGGAGAAGTTGATTAATAGGGATGGTCTTCAAATTATTTACTTCGTTAAAGTGGTTGTTCTTTAAACCTAGCAAACTTTTGCTTATAACTGTAGTAATAGACATGAAAAAGGGCGCTATTTAGCGCCCTTTAGTACTTATTACGTATTTATTCGTCGTCTTCTACTAACGTCATTAGCGATGTATTACCGCCAGAGGCTGTTGTATCAATACTTATAGTCTTTTCTGTGACTAAGCGCTTGATTAGCGTGTCGTAGTATTCTGAGCTTATCACTGGCAATATCGCACCTTTGCGTCCTGCAAGCTGTTGGCTAAAGTAACCTAAACGAGAAGAACGAGCGGCAACTACTGCGCCGGCTAAATGAGGGTGTGCTAAAAGCGCTTGCAACTGGTTAGGTTTAGCTACTTGTAAAACACCTTCAGCAACGCCGGTAGAGATAAATTTATCTTTAAAGGCAACCGCTTCGTCATAGAATATTTCAGAGGCTACAGTGATTACAGTATTACCGGCAGCGAGTGCTGTGATAATTGAAATTGCCCAGAAATTAAATGACGTGCTCTTATCCGCATAACACACTACACAACCACGCGCTTCAAGGTGCAGGGTATTTGATTCACCCGTTGGCCCAGGCAACGTTGTATGTTTGCGCATGTGTTTTTCAAGACGGTTAAGCTGTGCACGTGCATCGGCAAGTGTAAGGGCTAAATCGTCCGCAAGCTCGTCAATAATGTCAACAGTTGCTATTTTAGCCAGTAGTTGACGTACCGCAGAAACGCGGTCATTAAGAGGTGTTGCGCGCCAGATTTTCTCGTCACGCATTGAGTTGGCCATTAACTTTTCAACTTGCTCATTTGCACCCGAGTAGTGGTGTAAATCAAGCTCGTCAGGCGTTAGGTTAGTCATTTGTACGTTATCTGGCGATGCTTTTTCTTTCACTAAACGTTGTAGGTAGTTAGGGCCACCTGCTTTAGGACCTGTGCCAGAAAGGCCACGGCCACCAAATGGTTGCACACCAACGATTGCACCAATCATGTTACGGTTAACGTAAACATTGCCCGCACGCGACATTTTCGCTAAGTATTCACAACGCTCTTCTATGCGTGAATGAATACCCATTGTTAGGCCAAACCCAGTGTTGTTAATTTGATCAATTACGTTATCAAGGTCTGAACCTTTAAAGCGAATGATGTGAACACATGGGCCAAATACTTCACGTTTAAGCACTGACAAATCTTTGATTTCGTATAAACGAGGAGCAAAGAAATACGCGCCATTTTCGCTATTATCTGGAATATCACATTGATAATGCAGTGTTGCGTTACCTTTTAGGTACTCCACATGATCGTTTAAGTTCTTAAGCGCTTTTTCATCGATTACAGGACCAATGTCGGTTGATAGCAATGAAGGGTCGCCTACGTGTAACTCTTTAAGCGCGCCTTTGATCATCTCAATCACGCCATCAGCAATGTCTTCTTGTAAAAATAATACACGAAGCGCAGAACAACGTTGGCCGGCACTTTGAAAGCCAGAACTGATCACATCATCAACAACTTGCTCAGGTAGCGCTGTAGAATCGACGATCATACAGTTTTGGCCACCTGTTTCGGCAATGAGTGGTACTTGAATATCGTTACGAGCAGCAAGAGTTTGCGAAATGATTGTGCCGGTTTCAGTTGAACCAGTAAACATAACAGCTTGAATACGTTCATCAGGAACAATTGTTTTACCCACATCGCTACCGCGAGCTACTACAGCCTGTACAACAAACTCAGGTAAGCCAACAGATAACATAAGTTCGATAGTACGTAGTGCAATATAACTTGTTTGCTCAGCTGGTTTTGCAATTACGGTGTTACCCGTTACGATTGCAGCGGCAACTTGACCTAAAAAGATTGCCAGTGGGAAGTTCCATGGGCTGATACATAAGATCACGCCACGGGCTTCAAAACGCTCATCTTCACTTAGCTCTTCAGCGCGTGCTGCGTAGTAGCGACAAAAATCAACGGCTTCACGTACTTCATCAATACCGTCTTGCGCTATTTTACCAGCTTCTTTGATACAAATAGCCACAAGCTCATCGTGATGACGCTCTAAAATATCAGCAATGCGGCGCAGTAAATTAGCACGATCTTTTACAGGTGTTTGTGACCATGATTCAAACGCTGTTTCAGCATTGCTTAGCAAGGTCAGCATGTCATCACTAGAGTGTAGTTTGACGTGACCAATGATTTCTTGATGATTTGCAGGGTTTTTAACGGCTAATGAACCTTCAGGTACATCAGTTGCTGCAATACGGTGCTCTGTAAACCAAGTATCAAGATTTTCTTTGAATGGCGTAATGATATTGATATCAGTTAAGTCCATGCCTTTTGAGTTTGCACGTTCTTCGCCATATAAATCAATTGGCATTTTGATTTGTGTATTGTACTTGTTACGTAAGCCTTGGAGTGTTTCAACCGGATCCGGCAGTAACGATTCAACAGGTTTAGTAGTATCAACAATCGCATTTACGAATGAAGAGTTTGCACCGTTTTCAAGTAAACGACGAACCAAATAAGCAAGTAGATCTTCGTGTTGGCCTACTGGAGCATACACACGACACTGGATTTTTTCTTCAGTAACGATTTGATCAAATAATGATTCGCCCATACCGTGTAAACGTTGAAATTCAAAACCTTGGTTATCACCTTTTGCAACTTCTAAAATAGTCGCTGCAGTGTAAGCATTGTGTGTTGCAAACTGTGGATAAAGCACATCACGTGCTTCAAGTAATTTAATTGCACAGGCTTTGTAAGAAACATCAGTGGTTGCTTTACGTGTAAATACAGGAAAGTGATCTAAACCATCTTGTTGTGTGGTTTTGATTTCGGTATCCCAGTATGCGCCTTTAACTAAACGTACCATCATCTTACGGCCAACGCGGCTGGCAAGTTCAGTTAACCATTCAATCACAAAAATTGCGCGTTTTTGGTACGCTTGTACTGCTAAGCCAAAACCATTCCAATCAGCTAGGTCATCATCGCTAAATACAGCTTCGATGACATCAAGCGAGATATCAAGACGGTCAGCTTCTTCAGCATCAACGGTAAAGCCAATGTCATAGCTTTTAGCAACCATTGCTAGCTCTTTGAGCTTAGGCACGATCTCGTTCATCACGCGTTCTTTATGCGTGAATTCATAACGAGGATGAATTGCAGAAAGCTTTACAGATATGCCTGGACTTTTTACTGGACCACGGCCATTAGCGGCTTTACCTATGGCATGAATCGCATTCATATAGCTATTGAAGTAGCGATCCGCATCTTTCATGGTGCGCGCGCCTTCACCTAGCATATCGTATGAGTATACATAGCCTTTTTGTTCTTTTTCAGCAGCACGTTCGATAGCTTCGTCAATCGTACGGCCCATAACGAACTGCTTACCCATGATTTTCATGGCAAAATTTACTGATTTGCGAATAACCGGTTCGCCTAAGCGACCAATCGTTTTCTTCAATACACCAAACTGCTGTTCTTTGGTTTTATCAGTGTAGTTAACCATTTTACCGGTAACTAATAGACCCCAAGATGATGCGTTTACAAATAACGAATCACTGCTACCTAGGTGAGAGCTCCAGTCGCCTTTTGCAAGCTTATCGCGGATCAAGGTATCTTGAGTTGCTTTATCTGGCACACGTAGCAGGGCTTCTGCTAAACACATTAATACCACACCTTCTTCACTCGAAAGTGAGAATTCATTTAATAGTGCATCAACACCGCTTTGACCATCTTGATCACGACGAATATTGTGAACTATCTGACGAGCACGTTCCCATGCGCGGCTACGGGCTTTAACGCCTACTTCGGCAAGGGGTAAAATGTGATCAATTACAGCATTTTCGTCAATGCGGTAAAAGTCACGGATCTTTTGTCGAATTGGACACGTTGTTGTCAAATCGCCGTTGAATAACATAAGTAACCTCTGGTGTGTGGAGTCTTGCAGCTAAAAAAGTATGCTGCTCGATTATCATGTTGCGTAATGCGTGCATTCTAATTAAATTCCAGCAGAATATGCTGGTTAAATTTGGCGTTTTACGATAATTTACAGGGCATACCTTTAACTTATCCGCATAAAATTCTGTTATGACAAGTTCGAATAGATTACGCCTGCTTGATCGTATCGATTTAGCAATATTAGATGTACTGCAAAAAAATGGCAGAATATCTAATGTTAACCTCGCAAAGCAGGTTAACTTAAGCCCTAGCCCTTGTCTAGATAGAGTAAAACGACTCGAACAAGAGGGCTACATAGAAGGCTACTTTGCTAAATTGAGCGAAGCCAAGCTAAACCAAAGTTTGCTTGCGCATGTGCAAGTATCTTTAGTGACCTCCAACACTGCGGTGTTTAAAATATTCCGTGAGCATATTTTAAAAATTAATCAAGTTGTTGAGTGCGATATGGTCGCTGGTGGCTATGATTATTTACTGAAAATCCGCGTATCAGATATGGATGAGTACCGCCAAGTATTAGGTGATTTAGTTGATATCCCTGGGGTTGGTACACATCACACTTATATGGTGATAGAGAAAATCAAACAAGACAGCGGACTTAGACTCGACACTTAAATTTAACTCACTGCTACCAGCATGTAGGCGGGGGGTTATCCCGCGTAATATTAATTACATCGCATATAAAAAAAGCACCCAAGGGTGCTTTTTTTATATCTAATATATTATTTAACGCTTACGCCCAGCCGTCATAGCGCTTACGACGCGATAATACGATAGTAAGAATAATGCCTAAAAATAAACCGATGAATGCAATTGCACCGCCGTAAGTTAGTAGCTGACGTTTTTCTTTCGCGCCTGCTTGCTGTTTTTGGGTGCGCTCAGCTTCTAAGGTGCTTTTAAGTTTAATTATTTGCTCAGAAAGAACATTATTTTGGTCTGTCAGCGTTTGGTTTTGTTCTTGAAGCTGAGGTAATTCAATTTGAGCTTGACGAAGTTGCTCTTGCATTGATGTCATTTCAGAGCTCAAAGTACGATATTGTTGATGGATACCAGCTGTTTGAGAAATGAATTTGGCTTCAACCCAACCTTCACGTTCTTTATCATCGATTACTTTAAAAAAACCATTTTCTTCCGATGAAGTAAGAGTTAGCTTAGTACCAGCATCAACAGAGCCAATAATACGGTAATTTTTACTCGAACCTGAATGCATAAATGTATAAAGGTTATCAACTATATAAGCGGTTTTTTCATCGGCCTGCTCTGCGTGGCTCATAAATGTAGCAGCTGCAAGCAGCAACGCTAATAAAGAATGTTTTAACATCAATCTACCTTGTTAATGTAACCGTGACTGCTACGGCAATAGTGTTTTTCATAGTTAAGTAGTGAGATAGTATGGATTTAACGCTCTAATAGCAAGGCTGATATTGTAATCGTGTATGTGAGCATAAAGGCTCAATCAGCTAAAATATTTGCAATGTTGGGCTGCTTTGTTTATTTTGAGCTCTTATTTATTTTAAAGGTAATCCTCAAGCCTAATGGATACTGAGATAGAACTGAAGTTTTTGGTGTCAGATGCCGTTATTCCACTGATCCCCGCGTTAATTACTCAATTTGCTAAAACCGTTACCAATAAGCCATCTCGTAGTTTGCAAAATGCTTACTTTGACACGCCGAGCCGTGAGCTTAGGGCATTAGATATAGGCTTTCGAACACGTTGTGCTGACAATCAATGTGAGCAGACAATTAAGCTCGCAGGTGAAGTTATGGGCGGTTTGCATCAACGTCCAGAGTACAATTTACCTTTGGACGGTTCTCGTCCAGATTTAAGTGCATTCGATGCTAATATTTGGCCGCATGGTATGCAAGTAAATGTAATTGCACAAAACCTTTATCCTATTTTTAGTACTAACTTTATTCGCCGCACGTGGTTAATAGAAACAAACAGTGGCGCTAAAATTGAGGTCGTCCTAGATAAAGGCGAAGTAGCAGCATCTGCAAAGGTAGAACCGATCTGTGAGCTTGAGATAGAGCTTGTAGAAGGAAGCCGCAATGAATTGTTTACTTTAGCCGATATACTAGTTGGACAAAGTAATATTCGTTTAGGGTTATACTCAAAAGCGGCACGAGGCTATCGCCTTGCGGATGAAAAACCACTTAAGCCGAGTAAATCAATTGGTTTTGTTTCTTTGCCTAATAATGCAACACAAGAGCAAGCTCTCATTGAGGCTATAAGTTTTGGCATTCGTTTTGTACAAAAGCATGAGCAATGCTATTTTGACAAACCAAGTTTAAAAACTCTCAAACGTGTGACTGACGGTATTAGCTTGATACGTCATACCTTCTGGTTATTTGATGATATTGTAGATAAAAACACCACGGAACGATTACGAACAGAGCTTAAATGGCTCCTAAGTGAGTTAGCGTGGGTAGAGAATGCAATTCAATTAAAAACATATACCTCTAAACGTCATGCCTATTATAAAAAAATTAACAGCGCGCCAGAACTAACACAAGTCATAAATGACTTAAAAGAGCTGCAACCTAGCATTGAAGATATTAATCGACTGTTTCACAGTGCACGCTACAACCGCTTATTGTTATCACTTACAACATGGTTGGTTGATAAGCAATGGCGAAAGAGTTGGGGGCAAACACAATTTCAAGCCGCAGAGCAGCCCGTTGCTGATATTGCGCCTCGATTATTTGATAAAGATTGGAAAGACCTACACCAATTACTGCCAGAACAAAAAACACTGACTTTTAAAGATTATTTAAATTTACGTACTCGCTTAGAAAACAGTTTGCTCAGTGGTAATTGCCTTGGCTCTTTGTTTGAAAAAGACGATCGCAATGAGTTCCGCATTCCTTGGCTTGATATTTCTCATGGTATGTATGAACTCAGTACGCTTGAGTATTTAAAGCAGTTATGTGCGGGGCAAGATGATGACGAACTTGCAAAAATTCAAAACTGGCTTGAGAAAAAATCGGAATATTTAGTAAGCGCAATGGAACAAAGTCGATTAGCTTCATATAAAATTTCACCTTATTGGTTATAACCATATTTAGCGAGTGCATAGGGATAGTGTATGTGGCAAAAATTATTATTTATTGCGCTGTTTTGCAGTGAGAGTGCAATGGCCGAAGTAAAGTCATGGCAATTATGGAAGCATCAGAATGGTGTTAGCATTCACTACAAAAAACATGATAATGGTATTTTTGAAGTACGCGGTACAGTGACTGTTAGTAACACGAATGCTGGTGATTTTATGGCGTTACTTAGTGATGCAGAGAATGCGCCGCAATGGATTGAAAATGTTAAGAGTGTCAAAATTTTAGCAAGATTAAGCCCCTCAGAAACTGTCGTGTACACTCAATTAGACTCACCATGGCCTGTCTCAGATCGCGATATGGTGAGTTATTCTTGTTATAAGCGATTAAACAATACGGACACTGAGCTGAAAATTTCGGCATATCCGGATTACTTTGATGAACAGCCTAATATGATCCGCATTACTGAAATAGAAGGTAGTTGGCTTTTAAGCGAAAAAATAGTCCAAGGGTTGCCACAATTAACGATTGTTCATGAAATATATGCAGATCCCGGTGGCGCTATACCGCATTGGATAAGTAATAAGGTTGGCCTTAAAAGTGCTCTTTTAACTATGCTCACGTTAGAGAAAAAGTTATTAAGCAAAGATTTTCAGACCAATAACACCGTTAGCAAAATCGGTGAGTGCACCGCCAAAGCAGCATAAAAAATTTAAATTATTTATCAGATTAACTTTATTACCATGAAATTATAGTAAAAGTCATTAAGTACAAATGGATAGAGTTTACGAGTATAAAAAAAGCGCCAGAAGGCGCTTTTTTTATTCATACAGAGGCTGAAATTATAGGCCAGCTGCTGCGCGAAGTGCGTCTGCTTTATCTGTGCGTTCCCATGGGAATTCATCACGACCAAAGTGGCCGTAAGCCGCTGTTGGTAGATAAATAGGGCGCTCAAGATCAAGCATTTGAATTAAGCCGTAAGGGCGTAGGTCAAAATGTTCACGAATAAGTTCGATTAAACGTGACTCTTCAAGCTTACTTGTACCAAACGTTTCAACACTGATAGACGTAGGCTCTGCAACACCAATTGCGTAAGACACTTGTAGCTCACACTTGTCAGCAAGACCAGCAGCAACAATGTTTTTAGCAACGTAGCGTGCAGCGTATGCCGCGCTACGGTCAACTTTTGATGGATCTTTACCAGAGAATGCACCGCCGCCGTGACGAGCCATGCCGCCGTAAGTATCAACGATGATTTTACGGCCCGTAAGACCACAGTCGCCCATTGGTCCACCGATAACAAAACGGCCAGTAGGGTTGATAAAGAACTTAGTCGCACTTGTAATTAGTTCAGCAGGTAGTACTGGCTTGATGATAGTTTCCATCACCGCTTCTACTAAATCTTTTTGTGAAATATCTTCACTGTGCTGAGTAGAAAGAACAACGGCATCAATGCCTACAGGTTTGCCATTTTCGTATGCAAAGGTAACTTGAGATTTTGCATCTGGACGTAACCAGTTAAGCTCGCCGCTTTTACGTACTTGCGCTTGGCGCTGTACTAAACGGTGTGAGTAAGTGATTGGTGCAGGCATAAGTACTTCTGTTTCGTTACATGCGTAACCAAACATTAGGCCTTGGTCGCCAGCGCCTTGTTCTTCAGGGCTTGTACGGTCAACACCTTGGTTGATATCAGGAGATTGCTTACCGATAGTGTTTAAAATTGCACACGAATCAGCGTCAAAACCCATATCAGAATGAGTGTAGCCAATTTCACGTACAGTTTTACGGGTGATTTCTTCAATATCAACCCATGCGCTAGTAGTGATTTCACCACCAACCATAACCATACCAGTCTTTACGTAAGTTTCACACGCAACACGTGCATGAGAATCTTGCTCTAAGATGGCATCAAGTACCGCGTCAGAGATTTGATCCGCAATTTTATCCGGATGACCTTCAGAAACTGATTCAGAAGTAAATAAATGTTTTGCCATTGTCTTTGTGCTCACAAATATTGCGCTTCACAAACGTCGGTAAGAGCGCTAAAAAATTAAGGGGCGTATTTTATCTAAAACAACGATAGTTGCATAGTATTTTTACGCCTAGACGTCTAAAAAAAATTACTAATAACTTTTAGTTCTGAATAAAACTCCTTTGTACCTATAATTTATAGGGATTTTTAATTGCACACAGCACCCAGAATAAGTAAGAATGGGCGTTCAAAGTTACATACACACAAATCAGCGCAAATACAGTAAAGGTAGGAGAATTCATGCCGTCTCGCAAAGAACTTGCAAATGCTATTCGCGTCTTATCAATGGACGCAGTACAACAGGCCAAATCTGGTCACCCTGGAGCCCCTATGGGCATGGCTGATATCGCAGAAGTACTATGGCGCGATTATCTAAACCACAATCCAACAAATCCAGAGTGGGTAGACAGAGATCGATTTATACTTTCCAATGGCCACGGTTCAATGCTTATTTATTCTCTATTGCATTTAAGTGGTTATGATTTACCAATTGACGAAATTAAAAACTTCCGTCAAATGCATTCTAAAACACCAGGGCATCCAGAATACGGTTATGCGCCAGGTATCGAAACCACTACGGGCCCACTTGGTCAAGGGATCACAAACGCGGTAGGTATGGCGATTGCAGAAAAAGCACTCGCTGCCCAATTTAACCGCGAAGGTCACGATATTGTTGATCACCATACCTATACATTCCTAGGCGATGGCTGCTTAATGGAAGGTATTTCTCATGAAGCATGTTCACTTGCTGGTACATTAGGCCTTGGTAAGTTAGTAGCATTTTGGGATGACAACGGTATTTCAATTGATGGCGAAGTTGAAGGTTGGTTTAGCGACGACACCCCAGCACGCTTTAAAGCCTACGGCTGGCATGTAGTGAGCGGCGTTGATGGCCATGACTCAGATGCTATTCGCGCAGCAATCGAAGAAGCGCGTAGCATCACTGATAAACCAACACTGATTTGTTGTAAAACAGTGATTGGCTACGGTTCACCTAATAAATCAGGTAGCCATGATTGTCACGGTGCACCACTAGGTGAAGACGAGATCAAAGCCGCGCGCGAGTTCCTTGGTTGGACTGGTGAAGCATTTGAAATCCCAGCTGATATTTACAGCGAGTGGGATGGCAAAGAAAAAGGCAAGCAACTAGAAGCAAGCTGGGATGAAAAATTTGCAGCGTATGCAAGCGCACACCCAGAACTTGCTGCTGAGTTTAAACGTCGTACTCGTAGTGAGCTGCCAGCTGATTGGGCTGAAAAGTCACAAGCCTACATTGAGCAGCTTGATGCAAACCCAGCAAATCCTGCATCACGTAAAGCGTCGCAAGATGCATTAAACGCATTTGGCCCGTTACTGCCTGAATTTATGGGCGGATCTGCCGATTTAGCAGGCTCTAACCTAACAATTTGGAAAGGCTCTAAAGGCCTTGAAGCAAATGATGCCAGCGGTAACTACATCTACTACGGTGTACGCGAGTTTGGTATGTCAGCCATTATGAATGGTATTGCACTACATAAAGGTTTTATTCCTTACGGTGCTACTTTCTTAATGTTTATGGAATACGCACGTAACGCAGTACGTATGGCCGCGCTGATGAAAGTGCCAAGCATATTTGTATACACGCACGATTCAATCGGTTTAGGTGAAGATGGTCCAACCCACCAACCAGTTGAGCAAATTGCGAGTATGCGCTTAACGCCTAACCTAGTTAACTGGCGCCCATGTGACCAAGTTGAATCTGCAATTGCATGGCAACAAGCGATTGAACGTAAAGACGGTCCAACCTCACTTATTTTTACTCGTCAAGGCTTAGCTCAGCAAACACGCTCAGCGCAGCAATTAAGTGACGTGAAAAAAGGCGGTTATGTACTTAGCTGTGATGGCGAGCCTGAGCTTATCTTTATCGCGACTGGTTCTGAAGTGCAATTAGCACAAGACTCAGCGGCTGAATTACGTAAGCAAGGTAAAAAAGTACGCGTTGTATCAATGCCATCGACTGACGTGTTTGATGCACAAGACGCCGCTTATAAAGAAAGCGTATTACCGGCTGCAGTTTCACGCCGCGTAGCAGTAGAGGCGGGTATTGCTGATTACTGGTACAAGTACGTAGGGCTAAATGGCGCAGTAGTAGGCATGACCACCTTTGGTGAGTCAGCCCCAGCTAACGAGCTATTTGAGCACTTTGGCTTCACGGTAGAAAACATCGTAAGCAAAGCAAACGAATTGTTTTAATTTTTACGGCTAAAATTTAAAAGCCCGCACTGTGTTTACGCCGTGCGGGCTTTTTTTGTATGGAGCTTTCAGCCGTCAGCCGTCAGATAAACATAATCCGAGGCACAGTGCCAATGAAAAGCCGTAGGAGGGTGCTTTAGCCCCGATTATATTGACGCTTCAGCCCCCAGTTATTCTTTACACTATATTCTCGTTTATTTTTTAATTCTTGTTAGCGTGAAACTTGTTTTGCACGCTGTTTTTGTAGGTCGTGCTTTAGCGCGTTGGTCTGGTAGAGCGGAGCGAAACTCAGGATCTTGACCTAAGCAGAACAAAAGCTTTTTGATAGTAATACCTTAGGTAATTTGTTAAAAGTATATAAATTAGAAAAATGAGCGTTAAGCCAGCAGGAATATGCGCGGTGATCGTACTATAAAAATGTTAGGCTCAAGGAATATCAAATGACAACATGCATAATTTGCAAGGGTGAAAACCCAATATCAGAACTGAATTCATTAACAGATGAACATATCGTTCCAGAATTCATTGGTGGTTCACTCAAAGTAAAGAATGTTTGTAAAGTTTGTAATAGTAAAATGGGAGCGGGGTTTGAAGGAAAATTAGCTAACAGCCTTTTCTATAAACTTCCTCGTTTTCTTCATAATATCGAAGGTAAACAGGGGAATTTATCAACACCATTTTCTGGAGTTTATGAGGATGTTGATATTGGGAAATTTCAGACTCTTCCAAACAGGAGGCCTGTACCTCATTCCAGATATCAAAATTAATAACACTGGAAGTGGTGTCGAAATATTAATGTCAATTGACAAATCCGACCTGACTAAAGCCGAAAAATATTTAGAAAAGAAGTTATCGAGACATTTTAAAACTGAGGGAAAAGAAGTAAACAAAGAAAAGTTATCTAAGCTAGTAAGTGAACTAATCGAAAATGCAGAAAAAGGACATAAGAAAAAAGAAAGTCCTCAAATAGCAGGTAAGATCTCTCTAGATTTTATTTCTCAAGTAATGCTTTGCACAAAAATTGCGTACGAACTTGCGATATACCACTTCGACGAAAAATATATCAAGATCCAATCGCAAATAAACTTCGCTTGGTTATAAAAAATCAAGAACCTGATAAAACAATATATTGGCAATTTCCAGCTGAAAAGCAATCTTACAATGTATTCTTCGATGATGAACATCATTGGATTTTGTTTTTTCATAACGTATGCTTTATTAAATTATTTGGCTTGTCTGCATTAATTGAGTTTACTGAAAAGGGTTCCTCTTTTGTCGAGAAAGAAGGCGTGGTATATAAATTTTGTTACAAGACACTTTCGTTTATTAAATTACCGCTTATGGAGCAAATAAGTCAAACAAATCAAAGCACTCGGTCAGTGTAAACGCTGCTGGTGTTTGAGGTGTTGCCACTATCTACCAATGGTGCATAATCGGTGATTAAATCATTTATTAAACCCTTAACTACTTGACGCGCTAAAGCACGACCTACAATGTAAGCCTGAAGCCCATGAGTATTTTTCACATCACTACACTTGCAAGCACATAGGGTATCAGGCACTGTGAATGTAATTAAATATTATAAATAAAACAGGAGTGAGGATGTCTCAGTTTGATAATGTAAGTGTGATCAAAAAAGCCAACGTGTATTTTGATGGCAAAGTTTCAAGCCGTACGGTGGTTTTCGCTGATGGTAGCACTAAAACATTAGGCTTTATGCAAGCGGGTGAATTTGAATTTGCGACCAGTAAAAAAGAGCTTATGGAACTCAATGGTGGGCAATGGAGTGTTCTACTGCCAGGCGAGAGCGAATGGCAAACTATGCAAGCAGGTGAATCATTTAACGTTGATGCCGACGTTACATTCCAAGTAAAAGTAACCGATTTTGCCGATTACTGTTGCTCATATACTTAATCTTCAATATTAATGATTAAGCCCAAAAGCCCACGTTGCGTGGGTTTTTGCATACTTAATGTGCAGTAATTAAGCTTAATCACAATGAATAACAAATAAATGTCATATTTGTGGTTTTCTGCCTTGTGTTAATCTAAATAGCCCCCAATACTAGTTATGAGGTAACATAAAAAAGGATACCCTATGAAAATTAATCTTTCTGGTCACCATGTTGACGTTACTGACTCTATTAGAGAGCACATCAACGAAAAATTTTCAAAAATTGCGAGTCATTTTCCATCTCTGATCGCACTAGATATAATTCTTTCAAAAGAGCACCATAAGCTTCAAGCTGAAATTAGCACAATTTATGAAGGCGCGCGTTTATCGGTTAAAGGTGAGAACGAAGTTCTTTACCCAGCTATTTCAAACGCAGCTAAAAAACTCGATGCGGCACTAAAACATCGAAAAGGGCAAATCAAAGCCAACTTACATGAAAAACCAGTGAGCACGACACCTGAAATTGCACACGAAATTATTCAAGAAATGGACCTACGTTAAATATTAAACGTAAGTACAGTTACAAAAAGAGCCTAAAGGCTCTTTTTTTATTTCTGCATTTTTTATCGCCACTTGTGCACCTTCCATTTTTAAATAAAACGCTGTAACTTATTTATTACTAATAATAAATATTAAGCATATCAATGCAATCAACCCGCACAAATTGGAAAGTTCGTTTAAGTGCTTTAGGCCCCGGTATTTTAATGGCCACGGCCGCTATTGGTGGCTCTCACCTTGTTGCATCAACCCAAGCTGGCGCTATTTTTGGCTGGCAGCTATTTTGGCTAATTGTTGTTGTAAATGTGCTTAAGTATCCATTTTTTCGTTTTGGTATTGAGTACACTCTAGCAACTAAAAAAAGCCTCGTTGAAGGGTATAAAAGTAAAGGCCCATGGTTTTTTTATAGTTTTATCGGCTTAAATATTATTGCTGCGGTGGTTAATACTGCTGGGGTTTTACTGTTAACCGCAAGCTTACTGCATTATGCGTTGCCTGTAAGTGTATCGGTAACATTACTATGTTGGTTAATTTTAGCTGTGTGCTTAGTTATATTATTACTTGGTCATTTTAAAGCGTTAGATAACGCAGCTAAAGCGATTATGGTGCTGTTAACATTGGCAACCGTGAGTGCATTAGTTATCGCGTTTAGTAATGGCGCTATGAACCATGGAATAGTAGCACCTGTTGATTATATAGGGCCATCGCCTTATGAACTTGCCATGCTTGGTTTTATGGTTGCGTTAATGGGCTGGATGCCAGCACCGATTGAAATTTCAGCACTAAGCTCACTTTGGCTTAAAGAAAAGCAAAGTCAACAAACGGTAACACGAACACAGGGCTTGTTTGATTTTAATGTAGGTTATTGGCTAACCGCTGGGCTTGCGCTGGTGTTTTTCTCATTGGGCGTATTAGTGCAATATGGTCAAAGCGCGAATATAGAGCTAGGTGGTGTGGCATTTGCAAAACAGCTTATTGATATGTACGCGCTTACTATCGGCGAATGGGCGCGTCCGCTTGTATCGGTTATTGCCTTTTTATGTATGTTTGGCACGACACTAACAGTGCTAGACGGCTACGCACGTACGTTAAACGAATCTCACAAGCTACTTGGCTTCAAGCAAAGCAAGCATAGCTTAAAAATATGGCTGATAATACAAGCTCTCGCTGGCATGGCGGTGATCTTATTTTTTAAATCAGCCCTCGGCCCCATGCTTACCTTTGCCATGACACTCGCGTTTATCACCACCCCGGTATTTGCGTGGCTAAACTTTAGTTTAGTGCGATCAGAGTCAAGTATTGAACACTCAATTTTAGTCAGAGCGCTGAGCTGGGTTGGCTTAATTTATTTGGTGAGCTTTGCAGTTGCCTTTGTGGTTTGGAAACTGTTTTAACCGTAATGCTAAAGCTTAAATTTCTAGGCGTGTGTGTTTAAAGTTGAGTGATTAACTTCATTTAATTATTAGCGAAGATAAAAACATTTAAATAGGGACAAAGACAGTTGTTTTTTGTTCCTTCTTCGCTTATTTTAACCGACAATTTTTAGCCTAGTAATGAAGTGTTCGGTAATTTTTATTTTCGAATAGCAAAAGGATTTAAGTGAAAAAATTTATTTTAGTATTGGTGATCAGCCTTTTTATTTCTGGTTGTGAAACAACGGAGCCAGTTGATACAAGTCATTGTATTGAGATAGCGAATACAGCAGATAATAATGGGCAAAAATCTGCGGATGAATTATACCAAGAATGCCTTGACGAGCATTATAAAAAACAAAGAGCTAACATGAGCTTTTGGGAAAGTGCTGTGGAAGGCTTATTAATTTTTGTTGTAGAAGTAACAACATCTTAATGCCGCGTTATTTCTCTTTCGAGGTTGCGTATGTTTGGTTGTTAGGCAAAGCAGAGCTTATATAGTGGAGTTATTCCCCATAAATAGGGGATAACGCCGTATATAAATAGCAAGCACTGTCCAGTGGCTATGCCTAAAATAGCTGTCTCAATTATTGCTTGCTTCTTACTTTTATAAAAAGTGGCTAATTTAACGCTTGATACTTTGCTGCTAATGAAAATAAAACTTGTATACCTTCCTCGCAAAGAGCACTTAAAGCGTTTAACTCAACTCCCTTATCGCATTACTTATCCCATCTAAACTCAGTGGGTACATACGGTTATCCATCAACTGTTTTATAAAATCAATTGATTGATAGTAACGCCAGTGTTCAACGGGTTGCGGGTTGAGCCACGCGACTTTATCAAAGTGATCGGTGATACGGTTTAACCATGCACTGCCGGGTTCTTCGTTGTAGTGCTCAACTGAGCCGCCGGGGTAGGCTATTTCATACGGGCCCATAGTGGCATCCCCCACAAATATCACTTTATAGTCGCTGGTGAACTTGTTGATCAGCGTCATGGTGTCGATAACGTTTGAGTGGCGGCGTTGGTTATCCTGCCAAACGTGTTCGTATAAGCAGTTATGAAAGTAGTAAAACTCTAAGTGTTTAAACTCGCTGTGGGCGGCGCTAAATAGCTCTTCGCAGGTATGAATGTAATCATCCATTGAGCCGCCAATATCAAA
The DNA here is from genome assembly GCF_013002825.1 of Pseudoalteromonas sp. NEC-BIFX-2020_002. Taxonomy (NCBI): domain Bacteria; kingdom Pseudomonadati; phylum Pseudomonadota; class Gammaproteobacteria; order Alteromonadales; family Pseudoalteromonadaceae; genus Pseudoalteromonas; species Pseudoalteromonas sp. NEC-BIFX-2020_002. Next base: position 361,724 of record NZ_JABEPJ010000002.1, on the reverse strand, counting down.
CAGCATTAATACTTTTACTGCATTATGACGCTCTGGTGCCATTTTTACATCAAGCATGCCGCCTTGCTTAGCTGTGGCGCGAATGGTCTCATTTAAATCAAGCGTATCACTTGCGCCTGTGCGAGCAAATTTACGTAGTTTTTTAAGGGCGAGTTTAATGGTGCGCGAGCCTATTTCACGGTCAGAGTCTAAATTACGGTATTCGCGTTTATCCCACACTTTTACAGCGCGGCGGTTACGGTTGCCGTCTTGGCCTATGCGCACGCCCTCAGGGTTGTAGCCATAGGCGCCAAAGGGCGATGTACCGCCTGTGCCCACCCACTTATTGCCACCAGCGTGGCGTTTTTGTTGTTCTTCTAGGCGCTCTTTGAGGGTTTTCATGAGTTCATCAAGACCACCCATCGTTTTGAGTTGCGCTTTTTCTTCATCCGTCAGGTGTTTTTCAAACTCTTTACGCAGCCAATCATTAGGTAAGTCATGCTGTTGCTTTAGACTTTCTAATAAATCGAGATCGGCAATACCAGTAAAATAATCGCTAAAGGCTTTATCAAAGCGATCAAAATGGGTTTCGTCTTTAACCATAATAGTGCGGGCTAAATAATAAAAACCGTCAATGTCGGCAAATACCGCGCCTTTTTTTAGCGCGTTGATCAAGTCAAGTAGCTCACGCAAACTCACTGGTAAGCGGTATTCCCGTAGTTTGAAGAAAAACGCAATCAACATCTTAGCGGCGACTCATAAAAGCAAGTTTTTCAATTAAGCTAATATCTTGTTCATTTTTTAAAAGCGCACCAAACATTGGCATTAAGCCGCCTTTTTGGCTTTTGTCATGCAGCGTTTTTGCGTCGATGTCTTCGGCCATTAAAAGTTTAAGCCAATCAAGTAGTTCGCTGGTAGATGGCTTTTTCTTAATGCCGTTGACTTCACGTAAGCCAAAAAATACTTCCAGCGCTTGGCGTACTAAATCTTGTTTAACATACGGGTGGTGTACATCAACAATTTGTTGCATTTCATCGCTCGATGGAAAATCAATGTAGTGGAAAAAACAACGACGTAAGAAGGCATCTGGTAGTTCTTTTTCGTTATTTGATGTGATGATCACAATAGGGCGTAGCTTAGCGACTACACGTTCACCGGTTTCATAAACATGAAACTCCATTTTATCGAGCTCTAATAATAAGTCGTTAGGGAACTCGATGTCGGCTTTATCTATTTCATCAATTAATAATACCGGGCGTTTGTTATGTTCTTCACCATAAGTAAATGCCTGCCACAATTTACCTTTAACAATGTAGTTACCAATATCATGAACGCGCTCATCGCCTAATTGACTGTCGCGTAGGCGCGATACCGCATCATACTCATACAGACCTTGCTGTGCTTTGGTGGTCGATTTTATATGCCATTGAATAAGCGTGGTATCTAAACTTTTAGCGAGTTCTTCAGCCAGCATGGTTTTACCTGTACCGGGTTCGCCTTTTATAAGGAGTGGCTTTTCAAGCAAAATAGCCGCATTAACAGCTTGTTTTAACGAATTACTTGCTATGTAGTTATCTGTAGAATGAAATTGCACGGTAATACCTATCTGGTCTGAGCAGTAATAATGTTAGCCATGATGCCATATCTAAGTGGTCTCGCCAAGATAAGCAAAGCGGGGGATGGTTTGGCCGTCTTTTTCTACGGTCTCTAAAAACATACTCAGTGGGCGTGCCCACATGCCAAACTCGCCGTAAAGGGCTTGATAAATAACAAGCTGCTCGTGTGTTTCGCTATGAGTGGCAACATAAAATACTTTGTATTTAGGGCCTTTGTAGTGTTGATATATGCCTGATTTGAGGGAATGTGGTTTTATTGCTGTAGTCATGTTTTGATCTCTTGTATAATTTGCGCTTGCACTTTTAATGCTAACTAATTTGCTACTATTATGAACTATATACCGTTAGATGATTACAAAAAAGCGTGGGTTTTTCGCCATAAAGATGCCCCTGTTAATGAGCAAGATCTTGCTTTAATAAAACCAATGAGCCATGAGCGCGCTGCGGTTTTATGGAGTACAATGGTGAGTCGCGAGCATGATCATCCCGATTTTTTTGAAAAAACAGATTGGTGTGGCAACGAAGAAAACTTTACGCAAACTATCCATTGGGAAGCTGCATGGGAAGAAGGCGCAGATCAACTCCCTCAAGACATTCTTGATCACTTAGGCTGGCAAGCAAATACCACGGTGTATTTTTGTATTGCCCGCGATAATATTATCGAAACCAGTTTTGATGTATTTAAGCGCAATTGGCAAAACTTTATGTTTTTAGCTGATGGTAGTTTGCTATTAGGCAAAAAGCGCGACGAGGTTGTTCAGTTTTTAGAAACGGGTGACGCTAAACTAGGCGCAAAGCCACAAGCGAAGTAAATAGCTTAAAATGCGGTCAGTACTGTGCTATAAAATAGTTAACTAAACGTTTTTGAGTATAAGTGTTGGCTGCAAGTGATCCCCATCAACAAGGTGATATTTGGCAATCAGATGCGCAGCGTGTGCTTTATGCACAGCTGTGTAACGCTTTTTATGCGCGAGAAATAAATCGCCTTACGAATGAGCTCAATGAATCGCGCTTACGAAAAACACTAAAAAGCCTGCCTTATTATGTTGAATGCGCAGCGACACATATCGTAAATGGCCAAGTGCCTTTTCAATTAGATCCACAAAATGGCTGCTGGCTTGAGAAACAAACAGCGCACCCGCCCGACGAAAAAAAGAATGGTACTTTTTATCAAACAGATAAAAAAACGGGTTTAATAGTGCCGTTATTGGTTAATAACGATAATCATACTCGTGTTGCAATAGACAGCATCGACCAAGTAAGCGACAATAAACTGCATTGTAATGAGCACGGTTGGTTTGATTGCGCAGGGCGCTCACTTGATGGGTTAGCTGTTGTGTTACTTAAGCCCAGCAAAGCCACAATGGCTGCTGCATGTTGTGGTCACCAATGGCATTTTGCTAAACGTTGTACACCGCGAACTCTATCACTGAGAGAAATGCTGCTTGCTGGCAATATCAATTGGCGTAATTTAAAACGCCCGTATGTTCACGTTAAAAAAATATAATACCAGTTGCCTCAATCGCATTAAATTTGTACTGGTAAAGATAATCAAGGAGTGTTTAATGCGACTATTTCAATTTACTTTGCTGTGTTTAGCACTGTTTGTGCAGTATCGTTTATGGTTTGGTCATAATGGCTTACAAGATTATAGTCGCTTAAAAAATGCGGTAATTTCTCACCAAGATACTAATGCCAAGCTTATTAAACGTAATAAAGTGCTCAAAGCTGATATTGAAGATTTAAAGCTTGGTCAAGAAGGGGTCGAAGAACGTGCCCGTAATGAACTTGGGATGATTAAACCCGCAGAGACATTTATACGTGTTTTACCGAGCCAGCAATATAATGAAAAATAATCAAACAATCGCTGCCATTGTTCCAGCCGCAGGGGTGGGAAGTCGTATGCAGCATAGTATGCAGCATAGTATGCCAAAGCAATACATTATTTTGGCAGGGAAAACGATTTTAGAGCACACACTGGCGAAATTAGCGCAGCTTACGCAGTTAAGTAAAATAGTTGTTGCGGTGAGTGACAATGACCCTTTTTATCAAAATATAGGGTTTATTGATGTCAAAATTATTAGGACTGTGGGCGGTAAAGAGCGCGCTGATTCAGTGCTAAATGGTTTATTGGCTTTGTCAGATAACCCCCCAGACTGGGTATTGGTGCATGATGCCGCAAGGCCACTCGTTGCTATTGATGACATTGAAAACCTCATCGCGCAATGTACGCATGCAAATGAAGGCGGGATTTTAGCCAGTAAAGTAAAAGACACCATTAAGCGCGGTAATACTCACAGTGAACAGACTGTTCCGCGCGATGATTTATGGCAAGCATTGACTCCTCAACTTTTTAAATATCACGAACTCAAAGCGGCATTAGAGGGCGCATTACAACAAGGTGTAACCATCACCGATGAAGCATCAGCTATTGAGTGGGCCAATAAGCCTGTCAAACTTATCGCTGGACGAAGCGATAACATTAAAATTACCACGCCTGAAGATTTAGATTTAGCCCATTTTTTACTCCAAAAACAACACAGTGAGAAAGCATCATGATTAGAATTGGCCATGGCTTTGATGTCCATAAGTTTGGTGGCGAAGGCCCGTTAACAATTTGTGGTGAAAAGATAGAGTATCCACAGGGTTTTCTTGCTCATTCCGATGGTGATGTTGCGATCCACGCATTGTGCGACGCTATTTTAGGATCGCTGGCGATGGGCGATATCGGTAAGCACTTTCCGGATACAGCCAGTGAATATGAAAATATCGATAGCCGGATTTTACTGCGCCATGTTGTCGACTTAGCTAAGCAGCAAGGTTATGTACTTGGTAATGCAGACGTAACCATTGTTGCGCAAGCACCAAAAATGTTGCCGCATATTCAAGCTATGCGAACAAACTTAGCCACAGATTTAAACGCAGAGCTTAGTCAGGTAAACGTAAAAGCAACGACCACGGAAAAGCTAGGTTTTGAAGGGCGTAAAGAAGGTATATCGAGTCACGCCGTCGTGATCATGAGCAAAGAGCTGTTATGAGTGAATTAAATTATCTATATGGCACGCCATTATCAAAAGCTGATTTTAAAACCACTGCTGAAGACTTTATGGTTGATGAAGACTTAGGTATAGAGTTTACGGGTAGCGGTGAGCATGTGTGTTTGCAAGTGGTTAAAAAAGGCGAAAACACCCAATATGTTGCCAAATTGCTTGCTCAAAAAGCCGGTATTTCACCGCGCGATGTAAGTTACGCAGGTATGAAAGATCGCCATGGTGTTTGTAGCCAATGGTTTAGCGTGCCAGTGCCTATTAAAAAAGACATTGATTTTACAGAGCTCAATAGTGAATCACTGTTTATTATTTCTCAGCAACGCCATAACCGTAAACTTCGCACTGGTTGTCACAAAGGTAACAAATTTACTATAACCTTGCGTAATGTGACTCAGCCGCTTGATATTCTTTGTCGAATAAATGCAGTACGTGCTGGTGTGCCCAATTACTTCGGTGAACAACGTTTTGGTCACGACGGGCATAACCTAGTGATGGCTAAAAAAATGTTTGCCGGTGAGCGTATCCGTGACAAAAAACTGCGTGGTTTAATAATCTCTGCAGCGCGCTCGTATGTGTTTAATCAAATAGTGAACCTGCGAGTCGCTGAACATGGTTTGGCTAAAACCATGCACCGCGAAGTATTTATGCTCAGTGGTAGCAATGCTTTTTTTGAAGATGCAATCAGTGATGAAAACATAGCAAGGCTCGCCTCAGGCGATATTATGATGTCAGCGCCTCTGGTAGGCACTAGCGAAAAAGGCCTTACTGAACAAGAAAAAATATGGCTAGAACCATATAAAGAATGGTGCGAAGGGCTAGGTGAATTAGGGCTTAAAAACGAACGCAGAATGCTGCGTTTGATACCACAAGATTTAGCGGTTGAAACGGTTGATGAAACCACCATTAAATTGAGCTTTGGTTTACCAAAAGGGACTTTTGCAACGGCATTATTACGTGAGCTGGTGGATTACACAGACGCCAGTCCACGCGTACATAAAGAGAAGGACGCTTCCAATGAAAATTCTGCTAAGTAATGATGATGGCGTAAATGCTAAAGGGATTACGGTGCTTTATCATGCGCTGTCACAAATTGCCGATGTGACACTTGTTGCGCCTGACCGTAATTGCAGTGGAGCAAGTAACTCATTAACGTTGATGAACCCATTACGTGCAACAGCACTAGAAAATGGGTTTATTTCTGTCAATGGAACTCCTACCGACTGTGTGCATTTAGGGGTTAATGAACTACTTGATGAAAAACCTGATTTGGTTGTTGCAGGTATAAACCATGGTGCTAATTTAGGCGACGATACCTTGTATTCAGGCACAGTTGCGGCGGCAACTGAAGGGCGTCATTTAGGTTTGCCTGCGGTGGCAGTCTCATTATGCTCTAAAGAGGGCAACCATTTTGAAACGGCAGCGGCAGTTACGGTCAGTATAATTAAAGAGCTTGCATCGCACCCCCTTCCTAAAGATCAGATCATTAATATTAATGTGCCCGATATACCATTAAGTGAACTAAAAGGTGTGCAGGTAACGCGCTTAGGCGCACGCCACAAAGCTGAAACTATGACCAAGCAACAAGACCCTTGGGGACGCGATATCTATTGGTATGGTGTGTTAGGGGCCGAAAGTGATGCTGGAGTTGGCACCGACTTTTTTGCTATCAATAATGGTTACGCATCAGTCACACCTTTAAGTGTAGATATGACCGCAAAAGATAGTTTAGCAGCGGTAGGTGATTGGCTCAAAACAATGGAGATCAACGGTGCTAGCTAATTATACACGCAGTGCACATGGGCTCGCTGAGTTATTACAGCGCGAAGGTGTTGAAGATAAAGACGTATTGGCTGCTATTGCAGATGTTCCACGTCACGTATTTATTGACGATGTACTCAAGCATAAAGCCTATCAAAATACAGCATTGCCTATAGGTCAGGGGCAAACAATTTCACAGCCTTATATCGTTGCACGAATGACAGAATTGCTGCGTTTAGCCGGTGTGCGTGATAAAGTTCTTGAAATAGGTACGGGCTCTGGTTATCAAACAGCAATACTGGCTAAAACCTTTACCAAGGTATTTTCAGTAGAACGTATAAAAGCGCTGCAATGGCAAGCCAAACGTCGCTTACAGAACCTTGATTTATATAACGTTACCATGAAACATGGTGATGGTTGGCAAGGATGGGAGTCGCAAGCACCTTTTGCAGGAATAATTGTGACTGCGGCAGCGTCACACGTGCCACAAGCACTATTGGATCAACTTGCTGATGGCGGTGTGATGATTGCCCCTATTGGTAATGAAGATCAGCAACTAGTGATGGTTGTGCGTGAAGGCGAAAAATTTACTCAACATGTAATTGCGCCAGTGAGGTTTGTACCTCTTATACCTGGCGATATTGAATAGGAAGCTACTTTGAAATTGTTTACTAAGTTATACGATATGGCATTAGTGTGGGCAAAACATCGCCACGCAGAGCGTTATTTAGCAGGGATGAGTTTTGCTGAATCAGTTATTTTTCCTATACCGCCTGATGTAATGCTTGCGCCTATGTCGCTTGCTCAACCAAGCAAAGCGTGGCGTTTTGCTACACTGACTACTATAGCTTCAGTTATTGGTGGGGTATTTGGCTATTTACTTGGTTTTTGGTTATTTGAGCCTGTTGTTGAACCGCTTATTGCGCAAATGGGATGGCAAGATAAATTTAACGTTGCTTTAGAGTGGTTTAAAAATTACGGAGTTTGGGTTGTATTTTTAGCTGGGTTTTCTCCTATCCCCTATAAAGTGTTTACTATTGGCGCTGGTTTATTGCATATGGCGTTTTTGCCATTTTTATTGGCGTCGGCGGTAGGTCGTGGCGCGCGCTTCTTTTTAGTTTCTGCTTTAATGAAATGGGGTGGAGTTAAAATGGAGCAGAAATTACGTCAATATGTTGAAGTACTTGGCTGGGGACTCGTGGTTTTAGTTGCGATAGCGTACATTTTGCTACGTTAAGCATTGAAAAATCACTTTTTGGTAATTAAGGGCAAAACACTATGAATAAACGACAAATTCTCTATGTTACTTTATTTACAAGTGTTTTGCTCAGTGCTTGCTCATCTCGCCAAGCGCCAGCCCCAGTAAGCAGTTTAAATACAAATGTAAAACCTTATACAAGCAAGGTTAATATCACAGGTGATCGCTATACAGTCGAAAAAGGCGATACATTATATTCAATCGCGTTTAGTGCCAAACAAGATTTTAGAACCCTAGCGAAAAACAACCGTATTCCAGCCCCTTACATTATTCAACCGGGGCAAATAATAACGTTTAAAAAACCATCAGAAAAAAAGAAAAAGCAGAAAAAATATACGAGTTCGAGTAAAAAGTCTACAAAAGAAATACAAAAAAATAACAAAAAATTAAAGAAAGAGCTTGATCAGCCAAAACAACGAGAGTATGTTCAAAAACAGACTAGTAAAAAAGTTAGCAATTCCAATAGCATGTACGATAAAAGGGTACATTGGTCTTGGCCAGCTAAAGGAAAAGTAACTCAGCGCTTTTCTACTAAGGAAAATGGTTTTAAAGGGTTACAAATTGCTAATAAAAAAGGTTCGCCTGTTTTAGCCGCAGCCAAAGGAACGGTTGTTTATGCGGGGAATGCGCTAAGAGGTTACGGTAATTTAATCATATTGAAACACAATGATGATTATCTAAGTGCTTATGCACATAATTCAAAACTGCTAGTTAAAGAAAAACAGGATGTGAAAGCAGGACAGAAAATTGCAGAAGTCGGTAACTCTGACTCAGAAGTAACGGCTCTACGTTTTGAGATTCGTTTTCGGGGTCAAGCAGTCAACCCTGCAAAGTACCTGCCTTAGCTATCGGGAATATATATAAGTGGTCAATAAATCACTTATTTGCTTGAGGGTACGCTCATGGGTAACACAGCAAAAGTAGAAAAATCAAAAGACGTAATTGATGATAAATTCGATGATGTAGCGGTTGAAGAACCAAATAAAGCATTATTGGAAGAAGTTGATAGCGAAGATGAAATATTTGCTAAAGAGGAAGTAACTAAAAACTTAGATGCAACCCAACTATATTTAGGCGAGATAGGTTTTTCACCTTTACTGAGTGCTGAAGAAGAAGTGTTTTTTGCCCGTAAAGCGTTAAAAGGCTGCGAAGCTTCTCGTAAACGTATGATCGAAAGTAATCTACGTTTAGTTGTTAAAATTGCCCGCCGTTATAATAATCGTGGTCTTGCGTTACTTGACCTTATTGAAGAAGGTAATTTAGGTTTAATTCGCGCGGTAGAGAAATTTGATCCTGAACGTGGATTTAGATTTTCAACTTACGCAACGTGGTGGATCCGTCAAACGATTGAACGCGCTATTATGAATCAAACTCGTACCATCCGTTTGCCTATCCATGTTGTTAAAGAACTTAATGTATATTTACGCACCGCACGTGAATTAACGCAAAAGCTAGATCATGAGCCAACAGCGGAAGAAATCGCTGAGTGCTTAGATAGACCTGTTGAAGACGTAACAAAAATGCTGCGTTTAAATGAAAAAATCACCTCAGTAGACACCCCGATTGGTGGTGAGAACGATACTGCTTTACTGGATATTATTGCTGATGAGAAAGGCTTTGGTCCAGAAGGCGAAGTACAGAATAACGATATTAATAAGCATATTGTAGATTGGCTTGGTGAGTTAAACCCCAAGCAACGCGAAGTACTTGCTCGTCGTTTTGGCCTGTTAGGTTATGAACCATCAACCCTTGAAGATGTAGGTCGTGAGATTGGTTTAACTCGTGAGCGTGTAAGACAAATTCAAGTTGAAGCGCTGCGCCGTTTAAAAGATATTTTACAGCATGAAGGTTTAAGTACAGATAGTTTATTTGACCAATTCAATTAATCTGCTTTATTACATACGTAAATAGAATTAAAAAAGCTGAAGGGTGTCACTCTTCAGCTTTTTTTGCTTTCAGAATATTAAAGCAGTGCTTTTAACTTATAAAGTAAGTCTTGGGCTTGGCGTGGGCTTAGGTTATCTAAATCGATTTCAGCCAGCTGAGTTTCTACCTCACTCGGCTCGCTTTCAAATAACGATGCCTGCTGAACATTAAGATCAGCGGTAACGGGTTGATGATTCTCAAGCATCTTTAGCTTTTGTTTAGCTTGCTTAATCACAGCTTTCGGTACGCCAGCTAATGCAGCAACTTGTAAGCCAAAGCTTTTGCTGGCAGCGCCATCAAGCACGGTATGCATAAACGCGATAGTATCATTGTGCTCAATCGCATCTAAGTGAACATTTACGAGCCCAGCTTGTTGCTCAGCTAATTCGGTTAACTCAAAGTAATGCGTTGCAAATAAGGTTTTGGCTGATATTTTTGATGCTAAATGATCAGCCGTTGCATACGCTAAAGATAAGCCATCGTAGGTACTTGTGCCTCGTCCAATCTCGTCCATTAAGACCAATGATTGCGCTGTTGCATTATTTAAAATAGTCGCCGTTTCGGTCATTTCGACCATAAACGTTGAGCGTCCTGATGCAAGGTCATCGCTGGCACCAATACGTGTGAAAATACGATCAATATGACCAATATGTGCGCTGTCAGCGGGGACGAAACTACCAATGTGCGCCATTAAAACAATGAGTGCAGTTTGGCGCATGTAAGTTGATTTACCACCCATGTTTGGCCCTGTAATGATCAACATTTTACGTTGTGCATTGAGTTCAACAGGGTTGGCTATAAACGGGTCTTTCATAACTTGCTCTACGACAGGGTGGCGGCCTTGCTTGATACTTATATCGTCATTGTCGCATAGTACGGGTTTGGCGTAGTTAAGTGTAACAGCACGCTCTGCGAGGTTATTTAGCACGTCTAAATCAGCTAATGCGGCGGCCATCATTTGCAGCTGTTCTATGTGGGGAGCTATAAATTCAAATAATTGTTCATAAAGTTGTTTTTCAAGTGCGAGCGCTTTTGATTGGCTACCTAGCACTTTGTCTTCGTGCTCTTTAAGCTCTGGAATGATGTAACGTTCATTATTTTTAAGTGTTTGGCGACGAATATAATCAGCAGGTACTAGGTGGGCGTTGGCGCGGCTCACTTCGATAAAGAAACCATGAACACGGTTATACCCTATTTTAAGAGTGCTGATCCCTGTGCGTTCACGCTCACGCAGTTCCAGTTGTTCAAGTACATCGGTTGCGCCTTGGCTTAACGCGCGCCACTCGTCTAACTCACTATTATAACCGGGGGCAATTACGCCACCATCACGAATAAGTACCGGTGGATTATCAATCACGGCTTGCTCAAGCAAATGTTGTAAATCTGGTAATTCAGGTGACTGCATGATGATTTGAGTGATGCGCGGGTCGCTGGCATCCGTTAATAACTCATGCAGTGGTACAAGGGCTTGTAGAGCGCTGCGTAGGCGCGTTAAATCGCGTGGGCGGGCAGTACACAAAGCAAGGCGCGCAATAACACGTTCAATGTCACCTATTTGCTTTAAAGAATCATGCAGCTCACAGTAGAGCTGAGCATCGATAATGGCACTAATCGCATTAAGACGTGCATTTAGTTCAAGCTTAGAACGAATTGGCGTATGAATACGACGTTTTAATAACCGTGAGCCCATGGCTGTCGCGGTTTTATCGAGTACTTGCGCTAGGGTATTTTCAAAGCCACCTGATAGGTTAACAGTTAGCTCTAAGTTTTTGCGTGTGGCAGCATCTAAAATAACAGCGTGTTCATTATGCTCAAGAGTAATGGCGCGAATATGCGGTAAAGTAATACGCTGAGTATCTTTTACATATTGCATTAAGCAGCCGGCAGCGACTAATGCCGCTTTGGCTTTATCAACTCCAAAGCCAACTAAATCCTTAGTGCCGAACTGATCGCATAATAAGTGTTGTGCAGTATCTAAATCGAATTCCCATTCAGGACGACGACGCACACCTTTAACATGCTCAATTAAATGAAAGTTAGCAAAGTCTTCACTATAAAGTAGTTCTGCAGGCGCCAAACGTTGCAAGGTTGAACTAAATGCTTCGTCGGTATTTACTTCAACAATGTTAAACACACCAGAGTTAATATCTAAATAAGCAACACCGTATACACCTTTTTTGCTTTGCCAAACACTGGCGAGCAAATTATCTTGGCGTTCTTGTAATAGCGCTTCGTCCGAAATCGTACCAGGTGTAACTATTCGCACAACTTTTCGTTCTACAGGCCCTTTGCTTGTGGCTGGATCGCCTACTTGTTCACAAATAGCGACCGATTCGCCCATCTGCACTAATCGCGCAAGGTAGTTCTCAACAGCATGGTAAGGTACACCGGCCATAGGTATAGGATCACCGCCAGCTTTACCGCGATGAGTTTGCGAAATATCAAGCAGTTGAGCCGCACGTTTGGCGTCATCAAAGAACAGCTCATAAAAATCACCCATCCGATAAAACATTAGAATATCGCGATGCTCAGATTTTATTTTTAGATACTGCTGCATCATCGGAGTTTGTTGACTTATAGTGTGTGGTGCATAAAGATCAAACGACATGTATTTACCCAAAGGCTGAATATGGAATTACATCAAGAGATTAAAACACTTGCTGCGCAATTAGGTGCTATTTTAACGGATAAATGCTTATGGATCACTACCGCTGAATCATGTACTGGTGGCGGAGTGAGTTATGCGCTTACAGATACCCCCGGAAGCTCTGCGTATATTGACCGTGCATTCGTAACTTACAGCAATAAAGCAAAGCAAGATTTACTGGGGGTTAATGCACAAACATTAACACACTATGGTGCAGTGAGTGAGCAGACTGTTTTGCAAATGGCAGAAGGTGCAAGTAAAGCTGCACATGCAGATATATCAGTCGCTATATCAGGAGTCGCAGGCCCAGGTGGCGGCACTAATGACAAACCGGTCGGTTTAGTATGGTTTTGTATTAAAATTGGCAATAAAGTGCATTCTAGCCAACAAATATTTGCGGGCAGCAGAGCCGAAGTTAGGTCGCAAGCTATTGTTTATGCATTGAAAAGTGTTATTGAAAAGATAAATTTATAAAATAAGCTTGATACTGTGATTTCATACAGTATACTTGTCTGCATTAGCCGGATTTGGAGAGTAAAATGAACGATAACAAACAAAAAGCATTGGACGCTGCTTTATCTCAAATTGAGCGTCAATTTGGTAAAGGCTCAATTATGAAATTGGGTGATAACAAAGCGTTAGATATTGATGCTGTATCAACAGGCTCACTAGGCATTGATATCGCGTTAGGCATAGGTGGTTTACCTATGGGGCGTATTGTTGAAATATACGGTCCTGAGTCATCAGGTAAAACAACGCTGACACTACAAGTTATCGCAGAAGCTCAAAAAGAAGGTAAAACATGTGCCTTTGTTGATGCTGAGCATGCTCTTGATCCAATTTACGCACAGAAACTAGGCGTTAATATTGATGAGTTATTAGTTTCACAACCAGATACCGGTGAGCAAGCACTTGAAATTTGCGACATGCTTGTACGCTCAAGTGCTGTCGATGTAGTCGTTGTCGATTCTGTTGCTGCACTTACACCAAAAGCTGAGATTGAAGGTGACATGGGTGACTCACACATGGGTCTTCAAGCACGTTTAATGTCACAAGCATTACGTAAGCTAACGGGTAATATCAAACGCTCAAACACATTATGTATCTTCATAAATCAAATTCGTATGAAAATTGGTGTTATGTTTGGCAACCCTGAAACAACAACAGGTGGTAATGCACTTAAGTTTTACGCATCTGTTCGTTTAGATATTCGTCGTATTGGCTCTGTTAAAGAGGGCGATGAAGTCGTTGGTAACGAAACCCGTGTTAAAGTGGTGAAAAATAAAGTTGCACCGCCATTTAAACAGGCTGAGTTTATTATTATGTACGGCCAAGGTATCTCTAAACACGGCGAGCTTATTGATTTAGGCGTTAAACATAAATTGGTTGAAAAAGCCGGTGCATGGTACAGCTACAATGGCAGTAAAGTTGGCCAAGGTAAATCTAACTCAATTAAGTTTTTGAAAGAGAATCCTGAGATTTCAGATGAGATTGAAGGTAAGTTGCGTGATTTATTGCTATTAAAAGCAACCATTAAGCCTGACGATGAAGATGCTCTTTTAGCTGATGATGCAGAGCTTTAAACAGACTCAATAAGCTCGACTTGACCCGCGCTTAATATTAAAAAACCGCTAAATATAATTATTTAGCGGTTTTTTATTTTTACTTTTTGAGTAATGAGCTAGGGCGTGTTGACCTTTCGTGATTGATTTTGCAGCAGTATGTTTGGTATTTAGGCAAGGCAGAGCCTATGTCGTGTGGTTGTTCCCCATAAATAGGCGATAACGCAGTATAAATGCCAAACATGCGCTGCCCAAAGGGTTCTTCCTAGGGGCGATTGACTCTTTGTTGCTCGGTTTTTACTTAGCCCACTAGGTTACAAACCTCGCGCCGCGATTAAATCGCCCCTAGATTGAACAAATTTCAATCCACAAAGGTCAACACGCCCTAGAGCTTTTTAATAAATAAAAAGCGTGTTAGTCATTATAGTTGCCAATTTACAGAGATGGCGTAACTACGTGGTGCACCGTAATAGCCTTGTGCCCAGTATAGGCTGTTAATGTATTTTTCAGAGGTAACATTATTAATGTTTAAAGTGACCCCTACGTTATCAGTAATTTCGTAAGTGGCCATTAAATCTAGTAGCCCATAAGCGTCTTGCTTTGTTGTAACGAGTGCATTATTGTTGGCATCACGCACTTGTACGCGCTTAGTATCATCTTGCCAGCGGTAATTTAAACCAAAGGTTAGACCTTCAATCGTTGGTACTTGATGAGTAATAGCAAGCTTAAATTGATTCTCAGGGGTGTAATCTTTAACTAAGTCATCACCTTCAATATTTACGCCACTGTAGCTAAAGCTTGCACTTAGATCGTCAGTCAATTTACCGCTGAGCTCTACTTCAAACCCATCACTATTAATGCCGTCAGCGCCATAAAAGCGCGTATCATCTGGCGATGAATTAGGAATAGCTACAGCAAGTCCTACTTGTTTGGCATCAAAGTATGCCAAAGTAATAAATAGATTATCTTCAAGTAATTGAGCTTTTAGGCCAACTTCACTGCTTTTACCAGTAATTGGATCTAAGTAGTCACCGTTAATGTCGCGTTGTGTTTGTGGCACAAAAGTTTCGGTGTAGCTAGCATAACTAGAAATACTCTCGTTGAAGTCATAAACAGCACCGAAGTAAGGCACTGTTTGCTCACTATCTTTCGCTTTATTTACGCCATAAGAAATACCATCAGTTTGCCAGTTAACTTGGCTTATACCCGTTAAGAAGTTAAATGAATCGGTGAGACTAAGTCGTGCTGATATATAAGCCGAGCGTTGTCTGTTTTTTACATCCCCACCACGTAAGCCTGCATTTAAAGTGGGTACTGGCGCTGATCCGTCCCAAGTATTTAAGTGATCAATGCTAGGTGCTGGATTAGGGTGCTGCTGGTTTGCATCATATAGCGATGATTCGGTTTTTTTCATATCGGCTTGGTTTACGCCAAATGATAAATCATGCTCACGTGAGAATAAATCAAGTTTACCTGTGGCATATAAATCAAAAATATCATGCTCATCTTTATAATTATAATTACTTGCTAAGCCAGATAGACCTGTTTGAGTTTCTTTATTTGGTGTGCCGTATACGTAAAATAAAGCCGACTCTTGCTCATTTTCTATATGGGCATAATTCGCTTTTATAAACCAACTAGCAGCAATACTTTGCTCAATAGATACAAATATTTGTTCAGCGGTATTGTTCCAGTATGACCAATCAGCGGCAGTGCTGGTTGATGAGTCATAATTTGTTGCTGTACCGTCAGTGTAATAAAGTGGCAGCGCACCCCATAGAGGACTATCAGCATCCTTTTTTTGATTAACGTAGTTAACAGATAAAAGAGTACTATCGGTTAGCTGTCCTTCGTAGGCTAGGTAATAAATAGTTTTATCTTGTTCATAACGATCTAGGTATGAATCTGTTTTTTGCTTAGTGAATGCGACGCGTACTGCATGGTCATCCGCTAAGGCTGTTGAAGCATCAAGCTCAAAACGTTTGTTATTCCACGAACCATAAGAAGCTGAAGCGCTAACTTTTGTTTGATAAGTCGGCTTTTTAAGCACCATATTAACAGTTGCTGATGGATTACCAGCACCGGTCATTAAACCGTTGGCACCGCGAACAACCTCAATACTTTCAAAAATTGATGTATCAAGCGTACCTTGAATAGAACCTAAATCTTGAGGCAAGCCCATACCATTTATTTGAAAATTCGTAATTTCAAAACCACGGGCTTTAAAATACGTACGATCTGTCTCTATTTGTTCAACGGTTACGCCTGGTGTGCTCTCTAACACTGCGTTTAAATTATCAAGCGAGAAGTCATCCATGAGTGCGCGCGAGATCACTGAAATAGACTGCGGCGTTTCTTTTATTGTTAAGCCAAGTTTGGTCGCTGATTGTGCATCTTCCGTTATATAGTTTTTGTGGTGTTGTCCATACACCGCGATTTTTTCAATATTCTCATCATTGTCTTTATTTTCAGTGGCTTGGCTGTAACTGCTGAGGGCTAAAGAGGTTAGTACGGCTAACTTAGATAAACGTAAAAATTGCGGGGCAGACATGTAAAGTTCCAAATAGTTCAAAGAAGCGAGTAATTTAATCTAAATGATAGTTATTTGCAATACTTGTTCTATTTAAGTGGATAGTTAGAGTGGTATGGTTGGCAATAAAAAAGCGGCTAAAGCCGCTTAAAAGGAAGTAACAGGAAATAAATAATATTAAAATGCATATTTAACAGAAAATTGTAAGCGTTCCATATCACCATCAGAGCCGCTTTCTAGTTCGCGTTCGGCAACTTTTAACTCAGCACCAAATGTTAGCTTTTTAACTGGAGAATAAAGAATATTAGCGCTATAGCTTTGACTTGTTTT
This sequence comes from Pseudoalteromonas sp. NEC-BIFX-2020_002, assembly GCF_013002825.1. Taxonomy (NCBI): domain Bacteria; kingdom Pseudomonadati; phylum Pseudomonadota; class Gammaproteobacteria; order Alteromonadales; family Pseudoalteromonadaceae; genus Pseudoalteromonas; species Pseudoalteromonas sp. NEC-BIFX-2020_002. The sequence continues at coordinate 345,068 of NZ_JABEPJ010000002.1, read as the reverse complement.
TGTTGGATCGCCAGTTATCGCTAGTAAATCTGAGTTATTATCGGCTGAGAAGAATGAGTATAAGAATGTTGAACGCCATTGGTTATTCCATTGCTGTTGATAAGCAATAAAACCAGATGTTGAATCAATCTCATCGAGATCATCGCCATTAAGTACCGCACTATTAGCAACATTTAAACCAATATAGCGCCCTAAACCTTGGCCTTGGGTAAGCATAAATTTAAGATTGTTTTTACCAAAATTAACTTTACCAGAGGCGCTTACACCAAATGATGTTTCGTCTGCGTCAATGCCGTTTTGTTTGTAGCTAAGTTGACGTGCAAGCCCCGCAACCACAATCTCACCCCATTTTGCCTTGTGCGCATAGCGAGCTGTAAAATCAGGTAAAGATGCATCATCAATTGACGCTCTTGAACCACCTTGCATTGTTACTGTGGTTTCAGGGTTTTCTATAGAGAAAGACCAGCTACCCGTTGTGTATTTAACTTGAGCTTGACGAACAAATACAGTGCCCTCTGCTGGGCCTACAAAATCGAGTGTTTCAGGTAATGCCCCTACGTTCTGGAAGTTTGACCATGTTTGGCCAAATAACCAACCATCATAAGTAATAAATGCTTGGCGAACACGCGGGGCGTATGAGTTACTCACGCGTTCATTTCCGCCGACAGCTGATGCAATAAAATCGATTTCAATTTTAGTTTTTATTTCTTTACCGTCATCTAGCGTTGTTGCAGTACCAAAGAAAAAGCGTGATTGGCGAGCATGCATATCAAATACTGGATCACTATCTACATCAGCACCCACAGGTGTCGTGCCTGGTACGTAAAAGTCACGACCAATGCTTCCGCCAGCTTGTACACCTGATGAGTAGTCACTCCACATAGCATCTAGCTTTACATAACCACCGTAAGTTACATCAGTATTACCAATGGTTGCAGCATGCGCGCTTGCTGATAGTGCGCATAGAACGGCTGTCGCGGTGAGGGTTTTTAATGCTGTTGTTTTTGTTGTCATAGTCAATGTCCTATTCGAGGCTGCTTGTTGCATTTTTGTAATACCACTTTTGATTAAGTACGCTTTTTACTCAATTACCTATTGGTCTATTAGACTAAGGTGGCATTATTACAGAGCATAAAAAGTACAAATTATTAACACACTGTATTAATGGTGTAAAAAGTGCGATAGTTTAGTATCTTTTTAGGTACATATAAACAATTAAAAGGCTCTACAACTAAGGTCTAATACTTTCACCTACGATGCTGGGTGATCCTTGGGGTAGGCCGATGGCAAGTAATTAAAAATGGAGACGACTATGTCACAAAGTATCTATCCAGTTCCTGCACATATCAAGAATGCAGCATTAGTTGATAACGATAAATATAATACACTTTACAAGCAATCTATTGATGACCCAGAAAGCTTCTGGGGTGAACACGGCAAACGCCTTGATTGGTCTACACCTTTCACTAAAGTAAAAAATACTTCTTTTGATAAAGGCCATATCAGTATTAAATGGTATGAAGATGGCGAACTAAATGCGTCATATAATTGTATAGATCGCCATTTGGCGACTAAAGCAGATAAAACAGCACTCATTTGGGAAGGTGATGACCCTTCACAAAGCGAACATATTTCTTATCAGCAACTGCATGATGAAGTTGCTAAGTTTGCCAATGGCTTAAAAAAATTAGGTGTACAAAAAGGCGATCGAATCGCTATATATATGCCAATGTCACCGCAAGCGGTTTACGCAATGCAAGCATGTGCGCGCTTAGGTGCAATTCATTCAGTGGTATTTGGTGGCTTTTCACCTTCAGCCATCGCTGATCGCATTAAAGATTCTGGCGCTAAAATAGTTATTACATCTGATGAAGGCCGCCGAGCAGGTAACACCGTACCGCTTAAAGCAAACGTAGATGAAGCCGTTTCACAACCATCAGTGACGACAATCGAGCACGTCGTCGTGCATCAGCTTACTGGTGGGGAAGTGCAGTGGAATGAACATGATGTTTGGTGGCATGACTTAGTTGCTGATGTACCTGCAGTGTGCGCGCCAGAGCCTATGAACGCAGAAGACCCGCTCTTTATTCTTTACACGTCGGGTTCTACAGGGCAACCAAAAGGCGTGGTTCATACCACCGGTGGTTACTTAGTTTATTCATCGATGACCCACGAATACGTATTTGATTTAAAAGAAGATGATGTTTTTTGGTGTAGCGCTGATGTAGGCTGGATCACCGGCCATAGCTATATTGCTTACGGGCCATTAGTAAACGGTTGTACGCAAGTATTGTTTGAAGGTGTGCCTACTTACCCAACAGCTGGCCGTATGGGTGAAGTCGTTGATAAGCATGGTGTAACAATTTTATATACTGCACCTACGGCAATTCGTGCATTGATGGCTAAAGGCGATGAACCTACAGCCACATCAAATCGCGATACTTTACGTATTCTTGGTTCTGTTGGTGAGCCAATTAACCCAGAAGCATGGACATGGTATTACGAAAGTATTGGTAAGAGTAATTGTCCGATTGTTGACACTTGGTGGCAAACTGAAACCGGCGGCATCATGATCACACCATTACCAGGTGCGATTGACATGAAACCGGGTTCTGCAACGCGTCCATTCTTTGGTATCGCCCCAGCATTATTTGATGCCGAAGGTAATACACTTGAGGGCGCTACTGATGGCAATTTAGTTATTCTTGATAGCTGGCCATCACAGGCTCGTACAGTTTATGGCGACCATGAGCGCTTTGAACAAACGTATTTCTCAGCGTATCCGGGTGTGTACTTTACCGGTGACGGTTGTCGTCGTGATGAAGACGGTTACTACTGGATCACAGGTCGCGTTGATGACGTGCTAAATGTATCAGGACATCGCCTAGGTACAGCAGAGATAGAAAGCGCGTTAGTTGCCCATGCCGCAGTCGCAGAGGCTGCTGTTGTTGGTTACCCGCATGATATTAAAGGCCAAGGTATTTATGTATATCTTACGCCAAACGAAGGCGTTACTGTTAGCGATGAACTGACCAAAGAGGTGCGTAACTGGGTGCGTAAAGAGCTAAGCCCAATTGCATCGCCAGATATGATTCAATGGTCACCTGGTCTACCTAAAACACGCTCAGGCAAGATTATGCGTCGTATTTTACGTAAGATCGCTGCAAATGAGCATCAACAACTTGGTGATACCTCAACACTTGCAGATCCGGGCGTTGTTGATGAATTAATCGAGAACCGATTAAATCGTTAAATTTGCGTTAAAAACTTGATTAGAAGTTGATTCTAAACGTAGTATATCGGCTGTTGTCTACTTGATAGATAGCAGCCGAATTTATTAGGAGTGAACCATGAGTCAGTTTTTAATAGCGGATGACCACCCGTTATTTCGTGAAGCACTAAAAGGAGCATTAAGTTCAAAGTTTGATGATTTAGACGTTTTTGAATCAGATAGTTTTGATAGCACTTTGCAGGTACTTAGCGAACAAGAAGATTTAGACATCTTACTACTTGACCTACATATGCCAGGAAGCGGCGATTTATACGGCTTAATTCGCATTCGTGAAGACTACCCAAGCTTACCAATTGCAGTTGTATCAGGCAGTGAAGATATACATATTGTTTCAAAAGTCATGAGTTATGGTGCAATGGGATTTATTCCTAAATCATCATCATCGGATGATATTGCCAGTGCAATTAACCAAATTTTGGATGGTGACGTGTGGTTACCGCTCGAACTAAAAGACAAAGTTGCAACCGTTGAAGGCGAAGATAAAGAGATCGCAGCGCAAGTTGCGTCGTTAACGCCCCAGCAGTACAAAGTATTACAATATCTACACGAAGGTTTACTGAATAAGCAAATTGCCTACGAACTTCATATTTCAGAAGCGACAGTAAAAGCCCACATTACTGCAATTTTCAGAAAACTAGGCGTTTATAACCGTACGCAAGCGGTATTGATTGCAGCAAAATTACAACTAGAACCGATTGAACCTGCACAATAAGTACACATTAATAATAACAAAAATAAAGAGGCGAACAGCCTCTTCATTTTCATTGGCATGCTATTTCCACAAACCAAGAGCTTAACTAAACACCACAGTACGATTACCATTAATAAACAGCTTGTGCTCAGACGCTAATTGTAGTGCCTTACAAAACACGGTTTTCTCAACATCTTTACCCATTTTAGCCATCATTTCAGCGGTATTCGCATGATTTACATGAGTCACGTCTTGCATGATGATTGGCCCTTCATCAAGCTCATTATTAACAAAATGCGCGGTAGCTCCAATAATTTTAACGCCACGTTCAAATGCTTGATGATACGGTTTTGCACCAATAAATGCAGGCAAAAATGAATGGTGAATATTAATGATTTTACCGTCAAAACGACCAACAAACTCAGGGCTTAAGATTCGCATATATTTGGCAAGGCCAATAATGTCAGGGTTATAGCTGGCAATGAGATCACCCACTTGTTGGTCGTGCTCTAAGCGGCTTAATCCTTCATGGGACACAACATGAAAAGGGACATCAAAGCCCTTAGCCAGTGGTGCTAAATCCGGGTAGTTTGCAATCACAGCAAGTACCTCTATATTTAGCGCTTGCTCAAATTGCTTAAGTAAAACGCCACCTAAGCAATGCGCCTCTTTCGTAGCGAGTAAAACAACTTTGGTTTTTTCATTTGTATGTAGAGCAAGCTGCGCACCATCAGGAAGCACCCCTTGTAGCTGCGCCAAAAAATCATCATTTGGTTGCCCAGTTAACTCCGTACGCATAAAAAATCGTTTAGCATCTTTATCTACAAATTCATTATTACGTGTAATATTTAAATTATGCTCGTGACAAAGCCCTGTAATTTTGGCAATTAAGCCCACATCATCCGCACATTGCGTTGTAAGTATTGTGTTCATTTCCTTCATTCCAATCCCATGATTAGTCGTTTTATTATTTGTTAATTTATCACGAAAACAAAAGGGGTTATAGCTTGTAAATTTTAGAGTAAATACAATAAGTACGCGGGATTGACGTGGTAGCTGCAATTTTATATCGGGTTAAATGCACCGGGGTTTCGTAAATATGCGAATATTTGGATTGGTACGGGGTAACCCTCTTAAAAACGCGGGGTAAACTCGCTGCTACTTTATATAAATACAACCCCCAATGGAGTAGTCGACGATGTGGCTCACTATGTTTGATCTTAATGGATTTACGACGATATAAGGGACATTGTTTATTAAATCGTTTTCATCACTAATTAGATTATAAACCTTACGCTGCGATTAAATTGCCCCTAAATTGAACGAATTTTAATCCGCAAAGTTCAACAAGCCCTAGTTAGATTTACTTTGCAGTTCTCACTTAAGTGCTTTTTATAATTATTCACAATGACTTAAGCTGGCAACGTAAGTTACTTGGTGTCATGCCTGTCCAGCGTTTAAATGCGCGCCTAAAGTTGGTCAGATCATTAAAGTTAAGCTCTATGGCGAGCGCTTCATTGCTTTGTGCAAGAGTTATGATATTAAACACTGCGGTTTGCCGCTTGATGCAATCTTGTAAAGCGATAAAACGCGTATGATGTTGTTTAAGCTTACGTTTGAAAGTTGCGGGACTCATAGCAAAATAATGCGCTACGGCCTCGAGGTTTTGCTGTGGCTGGGCTGAAATATAGTTACGAACCAATTGCAACCAAGGTGTGGCTGGTGATGTGTGCTGCATTAAGTTTGCTAATGATTGCTGGAGTAAGCTTGGGCAACTATCAATTAAATATTTGTTATAAAGCTCGTCACTTATACTGATCATAAATAATTGCTGCGAGAACTTACACTTTGCTTGCAAATTAACTTGGTATTGCTCTATATATTTGGGCTCAGGGTAAGGGAATGAGAAGCATAAGTCACTGTTATTACCAATGCGTGATTTGCACGTTGTTGCGATAAAGCTGGCAAATAGTTCACAGCAAAATTGTTCTACGGCGGTGTTAATAGCACCAAAGCTGAGGTTAATAATGAAGTGATGACGTCTGTGATGATGTCTATGCTGCGCATTAAATAAATTTAAGCCATGCAATGGAAATTGCAGTAATAATTTTTGTAGGCATTTTAAGCTCGAAGCTTGAGAGAATGCACTGTGTAAAGGGTTGTGGTTAAGTAGCTTACGGCCAAGTAAAAAACTAAGCTCGTGTTGCCAATCTAATTGCTGACAGTTTTCTTGTAAACGATAAAATTGAGCAACACTTACATTACTTTTACCTAGCTCAAAATCTTGATAAAAAAGCTTGGTCCCTTTTAATAATTTGTCTGGATGGATCCCACGGTGTTTGGCCAAGTCGACTAATTGAGCCGCCCAAGATTGTAATCCAGTACATGGTGTATCTATGTCGATTACTTTTTTAAAATTCACGCAGTTTGCTCAAATAAGCGTTTGTTATTTAATAAGCCTTTATGCAGCTTACTGAGTAAGGCAGATGTTGAATCATCGTGTTGCGCTGTAATTAAGCTTCGGTGCACTTTTTGTTTTATGTTGGTTTTTTTTGTACTTCCTTGAAACGAAAATGACTCTAGTGCATTAATAATTGAGCGACTTAATTCATCTGCCATATTTAAAGGCGTGTCAGGCAGTAATACAATAAAGCAGTCACTGGCATAACGACAAACTAAATCATTCTTGCGTACATTTAGGGTTAATACTTGGGCAAATTCATGAAGTAATTTGTCGCCAGCTTTGGCGCCAAATTGACGGTTGAAACAGTCAAACTGAGCTATATCAAGCATCAATAATGAAAAACCATGCTCGTTATGATGCAGTAAATTGAGCTCTCTATTTATTTGACTTTTCATATAATCGGCGCTGGCTAAACCACTGATTGCATCGCTGAGCTGGTGTTCTCGGTAAAAGCGCTCTCGGTTTCGTAGTTGCAGGTTTATGCTCATTTGTTCTTGATGCCAATGATATAGAGCAATGCTCATTAAAATCATGCCAAATGGCGCAGGAATAGATTCAATGGTACTCAACCATGCTTGATTTTTATCGTAGTTGACAAATTCATCAATAAAATCAAGAGTCATTGATAGATTCATAATAGCCAAACCTGCAAATAATAGGTTGGTTACTCGCCCTTTCGGTCTACTGAGTAAAATAAAGAAAATCCATAGCAAGGTCATGATTGTAATTCCCCCTTCACCAGCAACATCAAACCAATCAATATTATTATGCCCTTTGTAGTGCCCATAACTGAGGGTGAGTGTCAGTACGCAAATCAACATGGTCGCTAAAATAAATAACAGTGAACGGTGTAATTTTAAAAAGGTTAAATTCATGATGCGCTCATTAGGTTGGGTTTGGACGACAGAGTTTAAATACCACTAGGGTCATATTAGCTCACAGTGATGACATATTTTTTACTGACAGGGTGGGTTTATGCGGTTTTTATTGCAGTTACTGCGATTACCCCACGTGGTTTGGGGGTCAAATTAGCTCATTTAACAAAAGTAACGGCGTTAAATACATCAAATAATCGCATTTAAAAGTAGTGTAACTAGCACTGACATATTTAGTTCATCTTTTACTTTTAGGGTGTTGCCGGTAGGCCACGTTGTGGCCGCTAACAACATTAAATTATAAGTCGCAATTAAGAGATCAACTATGAACCCCTTTAAATCGTCACCATTTATTAAATCGAGTATCGCTATTGCATGTTGTAGCATTTTATACGCAACACCAGTACTAGCTGATGGCAAAGTACAAGGGCGCATAACGGATGCTAGCCATAGTGTTTATTTTGGCGGGGCAAAAGTTACTGTTAAAGAGCTAAGCCTAAAAACAGTAAGTAGCCGCGATGGTACGTTTTCATTTAATAAACTCCCCGCTGGTAATTACACCTTGGTTATAAATTACATTGGAGCGGAGCGAGTTGAGCAGGCTATTACGGTTGTTAATAACAAAGTATTTGAAAAGCTGTTTGTTATCGGTGAGCAACAAGACGCGATGGATAACATTATTGTTTATGGGCAAAGCGCAGGGCAAGCGGGGGCGATTAACCGTCAAAAAAATGCAAATAATTTAAAGTCGGTGGTGAGTGCTGATTCAATTGGCCAATTTCCAGATCAAAATGCAGCAGAGTCATTACAGCGACTACCCGGTATTTTTATTGCCCGAGATCAAGGTGAAGGCCGCTTTGTTGGGATCCGTGGTATTGATCCTAATTTAAATAATGTCACAGTGAATGGTTTGAATGTCCCTTCGCCTGAGGCGGGTGTGCGTTCTGTAGCAATGGATGTGATCCCAAGTGAGCTCATTCAAAGTTTAGAAGTAAGCAAAACAGTTACGCCAGACATGGACGCCAGTGCCATTGGCGGCTCTATTGAAGTGAAAAGTTTAAGTGCTTTTGATAAAGCAAAGCAGAGCTATAGCTTTACAGCGCATGGGTCATATAACGAGTTAGAATCAAAAGCTAGCCCCAAGCTCTCCGGTAGTTATACCAATATATATGAGCTTGATGGCGGTGTTGATTTAGGTATAGCGACAGCGGTATCTTGGTTTAAACGTGATTTTGGATCACGAAATATAGAAACCGATGGCGGCTGGAGTGAATTTAAAGTTGAAGACGCAGCAACAGGAAATGATCTAACAATTATGGGTGCTGAAGAAATTGAGCAGCGCCATTATCAAATAACTCGAGAGCGTTTAGGCGCTGCGCTTAATGTTGATTTACATACGAGCGCGACGGATAAATATTACTTACGTACTTTGTACAGTGATTTTTCAGATGACGAATACCGCCAGCGAAACGAATATAAATTCAGTGATGGAAAATTACTGCAAAGTAGCGATACCACGGGGAGTTTTACTGGCGCAGAAATGGACCGCGACACGAAAGACAGATACGAAGAGCAAAGCATTTTATCAATGGTGGTAGGGGGTGAAAACCAGCTAAATAATTGGTTTGTTGAATACAATGTAGGTTATTCAAAATCTCAAGAAAAAGAACCAAACCGTCTTGATGTTACCTTTGCAGCAGAAAATATTGATATGGGTTACACCGCGCGTACTGATACGCCAATGCTAACTCAATCAGCTAATGCGCATGATTTAGCGCTGTTTGAAATGGACAAAGTTGAGGTTATTAATAATACTAGCGACGATGAAGAACTGAGCTTTAAGCTTGATTTTACGCGTGATTTTGTTTGGAAAAATAACAATGGCGAGTTTAAGTTTGGCTTTAAACAGCAGCGCCGTGAAAAACGTAACGATGTAAATGTAGCGATTTACGATGGCGATTTTTTAGATGCGATGGGCAATGATTTTGCAACTTTAGCGCCAGACTATGACTTAGGTAAGTTTGGCCCAGGGTTAAGTCGACATGCGATAGCTCAGTTTGTTAGTACAAATAAAGCGACGTTTGATTTTAACAGCAATGAATCTCGAGTTGAATCTGATGGTGAGAGCTATATAAGTAATGAAGATATTACAGCCGCCTATGCAATGATTAGCATAGATATAGATAAGTTACATATAGTGGCTGGTGTACGCTATGAAGCAACTGATTTTGATACTCAAGGTAATCAAGTGGAGTTAATTACCGATGAAATTAATGACACGGAAAGCGTCACCACAACACCGTGGCAGGTTAGCAAAGATTATGATTATTTTTTACCAAGCTTAAATTTACGTTACAACATTAATGATAAATTGGTTACTCGGTTTGCCTATACCAATACCATTGCACGGCCTACATTTAGCGACTCCGCTGCTTATCAACTTATCGAGAGCGAAACCACCGAAGACGATGGCGTTATTGAAACGCAACGTAAAGCACAAGTTGGGAACCCCGATTTAAACCCATACGAATCAATGAATTTAGATGCATCAATAGAATACTATCCGGGCACGATTGGCGTGCTATCTGCTGGGGTGTTTTATAAAGATATTGATAACTTTATTGTGCAACAAGAAGTACAAGGAAATGTCGGCTGGGATGGTTTTGATGAAGTAGTCCAAATGGTCAATGGTGGCAAAGCCTCGTTAACTGGGGTTGAACTAAACTGGAATAAAACCTTTAAATCAGGCTTTTTATTAGGGGCCAACGGCACATTTATTAATGCTGATGACAAACTACCTAACCAAGCTGATACCGTCGCAAATGTGCTCATCGGTTTTGAGAACAATACAATCAGCACTCGTTTAAGTGCATCTTATAAAAGTAAGAGCTTTCAATTTGATGATGCAGATATGGCTGTATACGAAGACAGTCATATGCAGTTAGATTTAAGTAGCAAGTATTACTTTAGCGATAATATTAATGTGTACTTTAACGCGACAAACTTAACTGATGAACCATTGTATTTATATCATTCTGATAAGCGTTATAACTATCAGTATGAGTCATACGGGCGCACCTTTGAGTTGGGCTTTACGTTTTCTTCTTTATAAAAATATTGATGAGCTTGCAATTATGCAAGCTCGCTATTGAGAATGTTATGAATAAATTAAATACAGTATGGTTGGTATTAAGTGTGTGCTTAGCCGTATCAGGTTGCACATATCAAAATGTAGATAAGCCAAAAAAGAGAAATATAGGCACCGCCGATATTGCATTCTTAGCGTTTGGTGATGGCGGGTACCATGTTGATTACCCAAAAATAAAGCACCTTAAAAATCCAAAGAACAAGCAGCAATTTATTGCAGCTGAGCTTAACGATTGGCTTGAAGATTACCGCCCCAGAGCTGAGTTTGATCATGCGCCTATTTATGTTTATCCCGGAACTGATATTGCAACAGAGCAAGGTGGGGCACAAGCGGTTGGCTTAGCTATGGCTCAGCTATGTAAAACCAAAGCGTGCCAGTTTGCTATTCAATTGGGAGATAACGTATACCCAGATGGCGCCGATGCCGATGACGGTAAAGACGATCAAAAGCGTCTGCACGATTTAGTGTATGCACCACTTAAACCGTTGTTTGATGTTGACCCCAATTTAGTTGTGTATTCAGCATTGGGTAATCATGACTGGAAAAGCTCGCGTAAAGGTGTTGCTTTACAAACACAGTGGATGGCAAAACAGGCCAATTTTTATATGGAAGAGCAAGGTTATTACAGTTATAAAAAAGGGGGTCCAGGTAATGATGTAGAGTTTTTTGTACTGGATACCAATATGCTGTTAGCAGGGCAGACATTCTATGAAGTACCACTGAATTCAGATGGCAGTGAAGGCGATGAGGGCCAAGCAATAGCAAATGGCACCGCCGAGCTTGAAGTTCATGAGCAGCATGAAGGCCCAAAAAATGGTGAAGACCTTAAACAACTCGCATGGCTAAAGCAAGGTATTGCCAACTCAACGGCGAAGTGGAAGTTAGTGTATGGCCACCATATTTTATGGTCAATAGGTGGTACAAAATACAGTGAAGGGCATGTATTAAGGCGTTTACTAATGCCTACACTATGTAAATATGCAGACGGTTATATTGCAGGACATGAGCACGATTTAGAGTTATTAACGGATGATTGTACACAGTACGACTCAGGCAATAGTCAAGGTAAGTTACCGTTGATCATCTCAGGAGCGGCTTCAAAAATGCGTGGTAAGCATACGCCGTTTGCGCAGTATCAAGCGCGTCAGTATCCTCAGTATGATTTAGTGTGGTCAAAGAGTTTTGTGTGGGGCTTTAGTCACATAAACCTTGATAATGAAGACGATCAACTTGATGTGAGTTTTTATACAACTGCGCGAGATTTAAGTGGTGAATTACAGTCAGAAGCTCAGTTTAGTTTTAATAAGCGCACGCAATAATTAAGCAATATCACTATGAGTAAATGTGCGATTTGTTTGCACATTTACACAGTTTTTAACAAGTATGTAAAGCTATGTAAGCGGGAGTAATGCTTTGTAAATCATGAGATTATTAACTTTATTAGGAGTCTAAAGCCGACTATAAACAATAAGGAATTGATTCCATGAATACCCCACTATTTAAAATTGCTTTAACAACAACGCTAATAACAACATTAACAGCTTGCTCGGGAGGAGATTCATCCACCAGCAAAAGTGGTTACATTCAACTTTACAATGGCTCATATAATAGCCCATACACACGCTTATTTATTGATGATGCTGAGCGTTCAGGTACAGACTTTGGCAATGTAACTACGCGCCATAATTACAGCACAAATAGTTATGATATTAGCCTACAGTATTTAGATGCAAACGACAGTTACATTACGATCAAAGAGCAAACCGTCGACGTAAAAGATAGCGTAACCCAATTATTAGTGATGAACAGCGACTTTGCTGAGCCAGCGATTAATGAACTCAGCGTACCCACCACAAGCGATGATGGTAAGTTAAATTTAGGTTTTTATAATATTGCAGGAGAGAACATCAGCTTTGATGTTTACTTAGCTAATGATGATGGACTGTTTGATACCGCAGAGTTAATAACGTCACCTACTTATTTAAATGAGCTAGATTTAAAAAGTATTGATGAAGGCTATTACACTTTATATCTCACGCAAAGTGGCGACACCAATGTTATTTTTGAGTCAGCTACGGTGTATTTAAACGACAATGCCAGCTATGTAATGATGATACGCCCAAGTTATGCTACGCAAGATGACGGTATCGCACTTGATATTGTGACCTCAAGTAATAGCGTGACACAGTTAAAGCATCAGGCAGCACAAGGGCAAGTTCGTTTTATTAATACCATAGATGATTATTCCCAAACTCGCTTTACTGTAACCAGAGGCGCGCAAAGTTACCCATCTGAGTTGACTGCAAACGACACCTATTCTAACTACCTTGAGCTTGCACCTAATAGCTACAGTATTGCGATGACGAATGATACAGGTGATAACATTGTTGATAATTTTTTACTCACCCTTGAACGTGAGCAAAGTAACGTTGGACTTTTTTATACCGATAAAGAGTTTGGCCCACGAATGATGACATTAAAAGAAGATTTAACGCCAAGCAGTTATAGCCATAAAGTGACTGTTGTTAACTTATTAGATAGTTATGCAGGGCAAAATATTGTTGATGTCGATGTGGTCTTTACCTTAAACGGCGAAACGGTTGATGATGCAAAAAATAGAGTGACGGGTATTGATCAATACAGCCAAGAAAGCGTCGTTGTTGATAATGAAACATACACCACCTATGTATTGTATGAAGATAACGGGCAGCAAATAGTGTTGATGCAGCAAGGTGATATGGATTTTAGCCAAGAGGGTAACTATATTTTAATACTTGAGCATGACGAAGCCAGTAGTACGGGCTATAAGATGACGTTAGAGCGCACTATTACGCAATCTGTCGAATAATTTAACGCAAATGAATTTCAGCGCTATAAAAAGTAGCGCTGATTTTTGTGTTTATATTAAATACACTTTACGTTATAACGGAGGTATTAAAGATATCCAAGGATTGAAAAATGGACGATGGTATAGCGCTAATTGTATTAGCGATACTAATTATATTGGCAGGTTCAATAGCAGGCTTAGTTGCTTTTTTTCAGCTCGGTGGGCTGAAAAATGAAATTACGGTATTAAAAAAGCAACTGGCTTATGTATTAAATCAGCAGAAAGATAGCGCGTTAGGTTCTAAAGATCAGAGTTTACAGCAGGATTCATCGCAGCTTAATAAGCAAAACACGGATATGCAAAGCGCTTATGCACACAGTATTTACCCGCATGATCCTGAGACAGACAATCCGGATATAACCAACACAGATGCAGCAGCCCATCAAACTCGCTCAGTGCAATCATTTGCAGTAGAGCCGCCGCAGAGTCCAGATACCTTCAAGCCAGTATCGCATGAACAAGCGTCTCCCTCATGCGTTAAAAAACAACCGTCTTTTTTCAACACCTTTTTAAGTCAATTTAAAACTCAGCTACAAGAAAATTGGATGACTTGGATAGGGGGGGTTGCGTTAGCCTTCGGTGGAATATTTTTAGCTAAATACAGTTTAGAAGCGGGCTTATTGTCGCCTTCATTACGCATTACATTTGGCGCTTTATTTGGCGTGACACTCATTGGCCTTGCTGAATATTTACATAGGAAAGGCATTGTCTTTGAAGGGTTTAATAACTACGTGCCTGCGGCGCTAGCGGGAGGCGGTTTTATTAGCTGCTTTGCGTTAACTCTACTTGCGTATTCAAGTTACGCAATGTTAAGCCCTACTGCAGCCTTTGTTATGTTAGCAGTTATAGCATTAGCGGCAAGTGTAATGGCGTTGCGTTTAGGGCCGTTATTAGCCGTGCTTGGCATTGTTGGCGCTTACAGTGTACCAATATGGGTTAATACAGGCAGTGGCAACCTTATAGCACTGCTTATGTATATTGGTTTTGTTACTTTATCGGCGGTACTGGTTGCGCAAAAAGTAAAACGCAATTGGTTGTGGTATTTACTTTGGACATGCCACATTGGTTGGTATTGGGTCGCATTGAGCATAATGAATACTCAGCAATATTACCTTGTAGGTGGGTTTGCGTTGTTATCTATTATTGGCCTGATTGCGATGGCGCGCTTAGGGTTAATGCTACGCTTACTCGAATACCGCCCGCATAGCCTTAAGCGATTACTTAAGTTATTGCCTGACAACCCATTATTATTGGCAATTGTAGTGCCGTTACTGCTTGCAATCGTGATGTCATTGGCCAGCATGCAGTGGCAAATTATAGGGCTGTGTACAATTGTTATGTTACTGTTTTTGGTTTTGCAAAATAGCCGATGGGATCTCTGGCAGGGGCTTGCATTAGTGGTTGCTGTGGTTTTAGTGATCACCCAACAGAGGCACTTTAATGGTGATGATCACTTATTTATATTTAAAGGTATTTATGGCTTAGGATTAATACTGGGCATTGGTTTTTGCTGCTATGGGCTTTATTTTGGTGCTCGTTATAGAAAACGCCTAACCTTTCATTTGCTGGCATCGTTTGGTGTGTTTGTTATGTTAGCAACTCTTTACACGATTACCCCTGAGCAGGATTTAAATGTTGCATACCCAGTGTGGACAGTTATTTTATTACTGACCAGTGGCGTGCTAATTAAGCGCTCACAAGCCGCCAGTACTCAATGGCAACAATTTAGCTATTGGATTGGCGCGAATGCCAATATAACACTGTGTTTAACCATGCTATTAGCTGATAGTGGATTAACACTTGCTCTAGCCATTCAAGTGCTCGTTATTAGTTATTTAGTAAAACGCCATAATGTGCCAATGCCGCATTGGCCAATTAAAGCGCTGGTGGCTGTGTTGCTTGCCCGTTTAACCTTTGCACCATGGATTGCAAGTTACTCTGACTTAACCTTGTTATCGTTACATTGGAGCGCGGTGGTTTATCCGTTATGCGTTGGGCTATTTTGGTTTGCGGCAAAACAGTGGCAACAAACCGATATGAAAATCTGGCTCGAAGGCGCAACACTGCATTGTTTAGCACTGTTTATTACAACAGAGACCAGCTATCAGCTTGTTGGCCACTACCCACAGTTATCTTCATTAAGTTTTTATGAGCAAGTATTACTAAGCTGTAATTGGCTCGCTTTAGGTTGTGTTTATTTATATCGTTCACAAAGCGCAGGGCAGTTAGGGAAGCTTTATAAAGTGGCAGGCTTATCGCTTGCGGGATTAGCGGCTTTGTTGTTATTAAATACATCACTTGATAACAACCCTTTATTTGAGCGCCTATATATTGGCGAAACCCCAGTGTTTAACTGGGTGTTATTAACTTGGTTTGTACCAGGCTTACTTGCACTTTGGCTGGCTAAATTAGTTAAACCACTTAATACAACACTCAGTGCTATAGTCGTAGGTGTATCGGGGCTACTCGCGTTTTTAGCAATTAATGCGCTTATTCGTCAGTATTGGCAAGGTGCGTTTATTCACCTAGGAAAAGGTGCTAGTGATGCCGAGCTATACAGCTATTCTGTGATTTGGTTAGCCCTTGGCGCGCTAGTCGTTATTAGTGGTCATTTAAAACACCAATTGTTACTGCAAAAACTGGGATTGGGTATTCTAGGTGCAGTCATTGTTAAAGTATTCTTAATTGATATGGCAAACCTAACGGGTTTACTAAAAGCAATTTCATTTATTGGTTTAGGGCTGTCTCTGGTGGCGTTGAGCTGGCTGTTTCAAAAGCTCAGAAGTAAAGCAGAAGTACATTAGCATGTACTTCTGCTACCACAACATAGAGACTTCAGCGTTTCACAGGGGGTTAATATCAAGGCGTTACTTTACAATAATGCCTTGCCTAAATAGCTTTTAACGTCAACTGAAATAGCATCTTGAACTGGCTTGGGTATACATGACGGATTATCGCTCAGCATCATTACTGAGCGATAAGTTTCAACAATAGAACTCGTTTTAAGGGTTTGCTTTTAATCGCTGTTCAAAACGCCTATATCTTTTCAGAGTGACTCGATTTATAGCGTGTAAATAAATATAAAACACAGCAAAATCGAATAAAAAATAGAATACAGCAATCCCCGTTGGTGGGTTACCGCTACTAGGTAAGCTTGCAATACTTGATAGGTTATTAGGCCACCACCAAGTACCCGTATATGTACCGACTAACTCTATATACAGCACCACATAAAACATCAGTAAGAAAAACAGTTGTGATTTTTTAGCCACTATTAAAAAGGCTAAAAATACCAAAGTGCATATAAATCCAAATGCATCATTCTCAGCAAAAAACCAAAAAGTAGAGAATAGTATGATGCCAATTAACAAAATGATTTTTAGTTTTTTCGTATTTCTTAATATTAACGGTTTTCTAGAAGCGCGATACACAAGACCAAATATCATCCCATGACCAAATGCGACCCACAGTGGTATATTATCAAACCGATAGTGATACATATTTAAAACTAACGAAAATAAGCACTCCCCTAAAAACCCAACTAAAATTCCAATTAACATGGCAGTACGAGTTCGGCTATTACAATGCAAAACCCCCACCATAAAAATAGTGAATACGGCTATGTTTGCTGTTAATTGACCATTACCAAACGTTACATCGCCAGCAGGGCTATCCATCCAAAGAAATAACGGTATAGCCAGTAAAGCAGCAATTAATATTCTTAATTGTTGTAGTTGAACCATAATAATTGGCCGATTTAATAGATTACTTGGCATTAATAGAGCTTCTCATATGTTTTGCTTAGCGAATTAGAGGTGTCAGTGTTCGATAATTAAGAGTGCCTTAAGTTCTATTGTAAAGGCTGGGCTACTCTACCTGAGACTATGACTTTCTTATAGTGTTGCACTTAAAATAATCAGTATTACTCATATTTAACTGAAGTAATAACCGTTGATATTACTTATCGCTACAAACTGCTAAGCTCTAAAAAGGATTTAAAATCACCGTTAAGGGTACGTGAGTGAAACTCCCATTAAATTGCGATGCACATTACTATTCACAGTTTATGCCTCGTTCGCAAAGTCGTGCAATATTTGACTGGTTAAGCGTACGCTTTGATCTGAATGAGCCAGAATTCATTGAAATGCCAGATGGTAGCGAAGTAAATATTTTTCCTTGGCGAATGATTTTTTTAGAGCCAAAATTAGAAAAATCTGGGCTTTTTTCTTCACACCATGGGCGTCATGCTGCTTGGTTTCCCCTTCTAAGTCGATTGCAACAGCAAATTGCTGAGCTTACGGGTGTCGAGTTTAGTGTTGCTGTGTGCCTTTATTATCCTGATGGAAAAGAGAGTTTGAGCTTTCACAGTGATTTACCTGCTTTTGGCCCCACAGATATTATTGCTTCAATAAGTTTAGGAGCTGAGCGTGAATTTTTAATTCGAAGCCAAAATAATGACGAAGAGCAGCACTGTGTCACGCTCGAAGATGGCTCGCTATTAATAATGGGGGAAGATTTTCAAGATATGTATCAACACGCCTTGGCAAGCACGCCAAAAGCAATCGGTCCAAGGTTTAATATCTCATTTCGGCAATTTGCTTGGCCCAATGAAGTGAGCGTTTAATTTATACAAATTCTTATTAAAAACGTGATCGCTCTAGGGTATTAAACAATAGGGTTTAGGAAGACTGATGCAAGCTATCCTGATTTATATGTTTAGATGGCGCCAACTATACCCAAAACGCCAATAGGTAAAAGTAGTAACCACTGAGGTAATTTTATAAACGTATTAAGTTTGAAAAAGTACCAACCGACAGTAAAAAACACAAATGAAAAAATGATAAATGTTACAGATATTCCGATAACTACATTTTGAAATGAGTTCAAGTTAAACCAACCAACAAAAGTTAATACAAGCCCACAAATAACAAGAGTGGCAGATACCATATGCCAACAGGCCAGTAATGTTGCTTTAGGTATGTCGGGAAGATCTGATTTAAGAAAAGGTCTAATAGGATCCACTTGTCCAGCAAAAATATGCACGCAAGATGTAAATAAACCGATTATCCCTGCAATGAAAACCCAAGTATTCATACAAACTCCTTGTAATATAACAAAGTTAAAATAGCGCTAGCTTATGAGTGTGGCTCAAATAATGTACAGCCAAATAATAGACAATCAATTAAATGACAAACAATGATAAATCGCAAGGACAAAAATCAGGCAGAGCCTGATCTTTTTCCTAAAACCTTTTACATCAAGCACTGTGGTTAAGCAGTGCTTTTAACTTCCCTGGCTTGATTGGTTTAGATAAGTAATGGATGTTTGCAGCTTTAGTTGCTTGTTTTAGCTCGTCGTCGCGTACTGCGGTTATTAAAATTGCAGGTACGGGGCTTTGCCAAATCTCCCGTAAGGTTTTGATTAATGTAATGCCATCGCAGTCATGACCGAGTTGATAATCCATTAGAATGACATCGGGTGCACTATGCTGTTTGGCATACTCCAGCACGGTTTCTACTTGCTCAAATAACTGATAATTTGCCTGCCACTTTTGCAATAAACTGGCCATTGCAGTTAAGTTTTCAGGATCGTCATCAACGGCAATAATGTTCATTGCGGAGCGGTTTTCAAACAAGCTATTAGTGATGTTTTTTTGCTGTACAAATTGGCTATCACCATAGGGCACTTCAATGCTAAAGCGGCTGCCTTTATTTACGTTAGAATCCACTTCAAGGCGCAGGCTAAGTAAATCAACCATGCGTTTGACTACACCAAGCCCTAAACCAACGCCTTTGTTATCACCTGATTCAATACGGTAAAAGTCATTAAAAATCTTAGCTTGTTCTACTTTACTAATGCCGGGACCCGTGTCCCATACTTCGATGCGTAAATGGTGTTTTCGTTTACGGCACGCCACTAATACTTTACCTTTTTCGGTATATTTAACTGCGTTAGATACTAAATTTTGAATAATTCGGCGCAGATAGGTGATATCACTATGCACAATTAACTGGCCTGAACGTACATGGAGTTGTAGGCCTTTTTCACTTGCTAATATTGCGTATTCATTATGCAGCGGCGCTAAAATATCATCAATACTAAAATGACGTGGTGTGGGGGTCATGGCGCCTTGCTCTAGTTTAGCAATTTCAAGTAAAGCTGACATTAAATGCACAGTTGAATCTAAGCTAGCGCCAAGTTTTTCAAAGTTGTTGATATTGCTATCAGCAAGTGATTTTTCATCAATTGCGGCAAGGTAGAGTCGGGCGGCATTGAGTGGCTGTAAAATATCGTGACTTGCTAAGGCTAAAAAACGGGTTTTACTGTCATTAGCTTGCTCTGCTTCACGCTTTGCTAAAGTGAGTGCTTGCTCTGTTTGTACACGGCTTTCTATTTGTGCTTCTAGATCTTTGTTGATGGTGCGAATTTCTTGTGTGCGCGCTTCAATGCGGTTCTCTAAGTCCATATTGACTTCTTCGAGCGCATTTTGAGTGGCAATGTGGGTAGTGATATCTGAAAAGCTAGTAACAAAGCCGCCATCGGGCAGTGGGTTGCCAATCATCTCAAACACTTGGCCATTGCGACGGTGGCGAATAAAGTGATGTGAGCTGCCATTTTTTAAATGCTGCACGCGTTTATCAACTTGGCGGTCAATTTCGCCGGGACCACATTCACCGCGTTGCGCGTTATAGCGAATAATATCTTCAATTGGTTGGCCTACCTCTAAAAAACCATCGGGGTAGTCAAACATTTCTGCGTAGCGTTTGTTCCATGCCACTAAATTAAGTTCTTTATCAACAACTGAAATACCATGGCTAAGGTTTTCAAGCGAGGTAAACAGTAAGTTTTGATTAAATTGCAGTGCTTGTGTGGTTTCATCAAAAAAGTTAACGACTTCTTCAAACGCCATGCGTTTACCTGATGCAACAGTATGGATCAATGCTTGCGCAGAAGATGCACCTAATACACCCGTGAGGGCGCGTTCGCAGTAAGCTATAAACTCAGAGGTGGGGTGAGTATTATTTTCGCCAAGCTGGTGATTAAGTGAAAACTGAGCCAATACTTGTTGACTGCGTTGAATACCTAAAAATGTTTGTAGCAGTATTTTAAAATCGTATACGGTGGCTTTTACGTTTTTGTTTAAGCGCCTTGCAAGCACCGCTTGCTCTTTGGGGTTAACAAAAGCAGCCGCTTGAATTTTGTCAATTAAGCGCTCATCAGCACCTAATGAAAAGCTAATATAGCAACCTATGTTGGCAAATAAAGCGATTAGAGTGCCACGGGTGATCAGGGTTTGCTGTAGTTCAGAATCCAAGGTATTACCAGCGTCTAATATCGGTAACATTAAAAAAAGTATCCAGCAAATAAAGCCTGCAAGCAATCCTGCATATACGCCATAAGCATGGCCTTTGCGCCAATATAAACCGCCAACAATAGCGGGCAGTAATTGGGTTACTAATGAAAAGGCGACTAACCCCATGCTGGCAAGTGCTTTGCCGTGGCCAAACCATTGCTGATAAAAGTACGATAAGATCAAAATACCGGCAATAGTAAAGCGCCGTACGAGCAGTATTTGTGGCTTATAGCTGCTGGTAATTAGGTTGCGTTTAAATTTACGACGTAGCATTAGCGGCAATACGACGTCATTAGAGATCATGGTGCTTAGCGTTAATGTGGCAACCACTATCATGGCTGTCGCGGCGGAGATCCCTCCAATAAATACAAACGTTGTGAGCAGTACATTGTTGTGCATCAATGGCAGGGCTAGTACAAAGCTATCGGGTGAAAAGCCATTACCAATACCAGGGTGAATTGCAGCGGTGGCAATAGGTAAAATCATTGCTGCGGTGAGCAATAAATACAGTGGAAATGCCCAGCGGGCGGTAAATAAATGGCGTTTGTCTTGGTTATCAACCACGGTAACGTGAAATTGTCGTGGCAGGCATATAATTGCAGCAGCTGCCATGAGCGATTGGCCAATAAAGTTAAAACTAAAAAAGTTAAAGTTGTTCCAGTGCTGCCAAATCGATTCTTGCAGTTGCGCTTGTCTGCCTGTGGGCAAATTATACAAGGTGTAAAGTGCTAAACCTGCCACAGCTACTAATGCGAGTAGTTTTATCAATGATTCAAAGGCTACAGCTAACATTAACCCTGAGCGATATTCGGTTACATCAACTTTACGAGTGCCAAAAAAGATCGCGAACATGGCCATGATCAAAGTGGCCGACAGTGCCACCATCGAACCTGATATTTTATTGTCGCTTTGCAGTAGTAAAAAGCTGTTACTTAGGGCTTTAAGCTGCAAAGCGATATATGGAATAGTGGCCAATAAGGCAATTACAGTGACCATAATAGCCGTGGTTTGGCGTTTACCGTAACGGGCTGAGATAAAATCAGCGATGGTGGTAATATTTTGCTTTTTACTCACCAGTACCAATTTACGTAAAAACCCTTGCCCAAAAAAGAACAGCAACGCGGGGCCAAGTAAAATAGGTAAGTAACTCCAACTGCTTGTTGCAGCAGTGCCCACTGAGCCGTAATACGTCCACGAGGTACAATAAATACCCAATGAAAACGAGTAAACAAAGGGATGGTGGCTAATACGTTTTGCAAGCGGCGTGGTTTTATCACCCCAGTTAGCCAGCCAAAACAACACGCCAATGTATGCCAAAGCAACAAAAATAAGTGCAGCAGTCATGTTTTTATTCAATTTTTATTATGTTACTGCACACCATACCAGAAGTTTTTGAAGTTTTGAGCTGTCAATTCCACGCTTTAAAAAGTGATTTATTTAAGGTGTTGATATTTATAGTTAATTTCAATACTTGTAATTACATTAGACTAATGTCGCAGATCTGCCATATAGCGCTTGTGAATAATTAAAATCATTCCATAAAATAGTTAATGCTTTGATAAAAAAGCGCTTTTACTTATTTTTAACAATTGGGTATTTACAGTTTACGTAAACGTTAACTTATTGTTACGACTATGGTCTCAATTCAATGTTAAGGCTGCGTTGCTAAATTGGTTAGCGAAGAAAACAAAATACACACATCACTTTTTACAGATGTTAAAGAGGAAATAAAAATGGCTTTTAAAGATGAAGAACAAGCAAAAGCTTACTGGGCGGAAAACATTTCACTGCTGTTTAAATTATTAGCGGTTTGGTTTGTCGTGTCATTCGGGTTTGGCATATTACTGGTTGATGTACTTAATGAAGTACGCTTTTTTGGGTTTAAATTAGGCTTCTGGTTCTCCCAGCAAGGCGCGATTTACACCTTTGTGGCTTTGATTTTTGTGTACGTTTTCAAAATGAATACGTTAGATAAAAAATATGGCGTAGACGAATAGGAGCTAAGTAATGGATGTTCAAACACTCACGTTTATAATTGTCGGTTTAAGCTTCGCGCTTTATATCGGCATTGCAATTTGGGCCCGCGCAGGGTCAACAAAAGAATTTTATGTAGCAGGCGGCGGCGTACCACCACTTGCTAATGGTATGGCAACAGCGGCGGATTGGATGAGTGCTGCGTCATTTATCTCAATGGCCGGTATTATTTCTTTCGCCGGTTACGATGGCGGCGTTTACTTAATGGGTTGGACGGGTGGTTATGTACTACTTGCCATGTGTTTAGCACCTTATTTACGTAAATTCGGCAAATTTACTGTGCCAGACTTTATCGGTGACCGTTACTACTCACGCACAGCGCGCTTAGTGGCTATTTTGTGTGCCATCTTTATTTGTTTTACCTATATAGCAGGCCAAATGCGCGGTGTAGGCGTGGTGTTCTCTCGCTTCTTAGAAGTTGAAATTGAAACGGGCGTATACATTGGTATGGTTATCGTATTCTTCTATGCTGTACTTGGCGGCATGAAAGGCATTACGTATACGCAAGTAGCACAGTATTGTGTATTGGTATTTGCTTACTTAGTACCAGCCATCTTTATCTCTATGATGATGACAGGTCACTTCTTCCCACAAACAGGGTTTGGTGCAACGCTAATTGGTAGTGATGGTGTTTACGTACTTGATAAACTTGACGGCTTAAGTGCTGAGTTAGGTTTTGCACAGTATACTGAAGGCTCTAAGAGCATGATTGATGTATTTGCTATCACAGGTGCCTTAATGGTGGGTACTGCGGGTCTTCCACATGTCATTGTACGTTTTTTCACTGTGCCTCGTGTTAAAGATACGCGTATCTCTGCAGCATGGACTTTAGTATTCATTGCAATTGTTTATACAACAGCGCCAGCGGTTGCAGCATTTGCCCGCGTTAATATGGTTGATACGATTAACGGTAAAGACGGTGGCGGTACTGAATACGCAGAAGCACCGGCGTGGATCAAAAACTGGGAAAGAACAGGCCTAATTACCTTTAACGATAAAAATGGTGATGGCAAAATGTTCTACACAGCTGGTAAAATTGATGATCCAAACAGCGCTAACGAAGTTAATGTTGACCGCGACATCATGGTACTTGCTAACCCTGAAATTGCTAATTTACCAGCATGGGTTGTTGCGTTAGTGGCTGCCGGTGGTATTGCTGCTGCATTATCGACAACAGCAGGCTTACTATTGGTTATTTCGACCTCCGTATCGCATGATTTGCTCAAGCGAACTTTAAAACCAGACATCAGCGATAAACAAGAGTTACTCGCAGCGAGGTTGGCGGCTATGATCGCGATTGTAATATCCGCTTACTTTGGTATTAATCCGCCTGGATTTGTGGCGTCGGTGGTCGCATTTGCATTCGGCTTAGCTGCAGCAAGTTTCTTCCCGGCAATCATCATGGGTATTTTCTCTAAGAAGATGAATAAAGAAGGCGCTGTATTAGGCATGATCACAGGTATTACCTTTACCGCTGCTTATATAATCTTCTTTAAGTTCATCAGCCCAGAGCTTAATAGCCCAGAGCATTGGTTCTTAGGTATTTCACCGGAAGGTATTGGTTTAGTCGGTATGATCATTAACTTCGCAGTTGCTGCAATCGTTCTTAAATTTACAGCACAGACGCCGCTTGAAATTCAAGAAATGGTTGAAAGTATTCGTAACCCGAAAGGCTCTAGTGAAGCACACGATCACTAATAATTTACTTTATTAATGAGTATATTGATATACCCAAAAGCCCGACTTAAATCGGGCTTTTTATATTAAAGGGAATGCATGTGTTTACAATATACGTGTACCTGTTAATATCATATTTACATTTCACTGTTGGTACTGTTACCGGGACGTAAAGTCAGATAAATATTAAATTTATTATTTTCAGTACCGCATTCGTTAATTAATACTCAGGATATTGGGTAAAAAACGATATACAGCGTCAATTTTATTAATCAAATATAAAGGAATACAGCATGTCTAGCTCAACAACTGGGGTAGTAAAGTGGTTTAATGAAGAGAAAGGTTTTGGTTTTATTACTCAGGATAATGGCGGCGCTGATGTGTTTGTTCATTTTCGTGCTATTGCATCTGAAGGTTTCAAAACCTTAGCTGAAGGCCAAAAAGTGTCTTACGAAGTTGAGCAAGGTCAAAAAGGCCCGCAGGCATCTAACGTTTGTGCAATATAATCTTAATGCCTTTATTTGTTAGATGAAAAAGCCCGACTTAAGTCGGGCTTTTTATTTACTTCTGATAGCAGTACAGTAGTTATACGATTGTTTTTTGCGAGTACGGCTATGAATCATGAGCAACAGGAAGTCGCCCAATTTGTAATGGCGCAAACACCCTTTAATCATCTAGATGCATCGGTAACAGAATATTTTGTAAAGCACCTTGATGTGATTTACCTGACCCGTGAAAACCAATCGCAATGGTTACAGTCAGCGTCCCCTAAGTTATTTTTAATTCGTTCGGGCTTATATGATTTAGTTGATGCTAAAGGAGATGTGATCACTCGCTTAGCACAAGGCGATTATTTTGGTTTTCCTTCACTATTAACAGGGGAGGAGATTAAAAATCGCTTGGCAGTGCAAAAAGAGGGCATTGTTTATATGCTCAACCAAGACGCCTTTGATTACCTACGCCGCGAATATAAACCCTTTGAGCAGTATTTTGTGCGCGCACATGCGAACCGTTTGTTGTCATCGCATTATAAAAGTCAAAATGAGAGTTGGTCTGAGCGTAAAATTTCTGAACTAATGTCGCGCAAGGCGGTTACTTTAGCGCCTGATGCGAGCATTCGCCAAACAGCTAAAAAAATGAAAAAACATGGTGTGTCATCAATCATGATCACTGAGTTTGAACGCTTAGTTGGCGTGGTAACGGATCGTGATTTGCGTAATCGTGTGCTAGCTGATGAGGTTGATCCAAAAGATGCCGTTAGCTCAATTATGAGCGCCAAACCGAAGTTTATTTTTGAGAATAATCGGGTGTTTTCGGCACTGCATTTAATGCTTAAACATAATATTCACCATTTACCAGTACTTGATGAACATCATAAAGCATTGGGGATGATCACCAGCACCGATTTATTACGTCAGCAAAAAAGTGATCCAGTACAACTGATTGGCCGCATTTATAAAGCGCACAGTGTGGCAGATCTAAAGCGCTACGCCGCTGAAGTACCAGAGTTGCTGCGTGGATTTTCTAATAACATTGACGACATCTCATTGATTGGCAAATTACTAAGTGGTTTAACTGACGCACTCACTTCTCGTTTAATTCACTTATTTCAAGAAGACAATGGTGCAGCACCAACCAGTTTTAGTTTTATTTGTTTTGGCTCCCAAGCACGCGAAGAGCAAACGTTGCATTCAGATCAAGACAACGGCTTATTATTACCCAATGATTTAAGTGCCCAGCATCAAGATTACTTTCGCCGTATGGGGGAGTTTGTGTGCGAGCAATTAGTGGAGTGCGGTATTAAACGTTGCCCAGGAAATATTATGGCTAGCAATGAATTATGCCGTATGAGTATTTCTAATTGGTGTGAGCGTTTTTTCAAGTGGATTAAAACCCCAACACCTGAGGCGATGCTTAACTGTAAAATATTTTTTGATTTACGCTTTATTGAAGGCTCAACGGCGCTTTATGCCTCGTTTTGCGAGCAGCTTACGCGCATATCACGCAATGAATTGTTTTATGCCGCGATGGCGACGGATATCAAATCTAATTCAGTACCAATCGGTTTGTTTAATCAATTTAAACTCGAAAAAGACGCTAAACAACATAAGTACATTGATTTGAAAAAACGCGGCGTGGTGATTATTAATGACATAGTGCGTTTATATTCATTAAAAGCGGGTATTCGCCGTGCAAATACCCAAGAGCGTCTAGATGCGTTACTTAAACATACATTATTGAGTAATCACGATGTGTATAACCTTAAAGATTGCTGGCGATTTTTAACGCAACTTCGCTTACGCACACAAATTAATGAAGAGGGTTTGCCGAGTAATTGTATTAACCCAGATAAGCTAAATTCGTTGGAGCGTCACCAACTCAAAGAGGCGTTTTACTTGGTGAAGCAGGCGCAGCAAGCGGCGGCATTTAAATTTGCGCGAGGAAGTTTATAAATGCAATTTATAATAAGTAGGATCAAAAGCTAAGTGGTTAAACGTTGGTTAAATCGCTATTTGAAACGTAAACAGTTGCTTGCACAGGCTGCACTTGAGCAACGTTTTATTGTAATTGATTTAGAGTTAACGGGGCTTGATCCTAAACAACATGAAATCGTCTCGGTTGCGTGGGTAATGCTCGAGCAGCAATGTATTAAGCTAAGTCAAGCAGAGCATCATATTAATAAAGGTGTAAAGCAATTAGATCAAAGTCCTGTTTATCACGGTATTGCACAGCAAGATATCGCTAAAGGACTGAGCTTAAAAATGATTTTGACTCAGTTAAGTGCACATTTTGAAGATGCTATTTTAGTGTTTCATAATTCCACGCTCGATTGGGGGTTTTTAAAGCTCGCATATGCTGAGTTGGGTATAACGGTGCAGCCAAAGTTAATTTTAGACACTTTTCAGATCGAAAAAAAACGCTTACATCAACAAGGTCACGATATTGCTTTGGATGAATTAACCTTAAGTGCCTGTAGGGAGCGTTATGAGTTACCCCATTACACCTGTCATCATGCATTGACTGACGCTATGGCAACCGCCGAATTATTGTTAGCGCAGTGTCATCAGATTAGTCGTGGGCAGGTATTAAAATTAAGAGAATTGTTATAAATTAATCCCTTAGTCAGCAAGCATACAGTTTACTGGATTAGGTATGTTTACATTAGATGAATAGCTGGTAAATATGTGTTCAAACAAGGCTTTAAGTACTAATTTAAAAGTGTAAAAATCAGGCTTTGTTAGTGCGGTTATTCGGTTTTAAGTTTGCTATTGTAGCGCGCTGTAATTCAATCTGTTGTTAGGTTTATCCTATGAAAAATAATTTAGTGCCCTCTTTAGTTGGTGTGTTAGTCAGTTTATTTGCCGTTTGGTGGTTACACGGTTTTTTGTTGGTGGATCGTTGTTTAGACAGCGGTGGCGCGATTGATCATAAAACCAACTTATGTATGGGTGAAAATGAGCAAGTAATAGAGTTGGCAACGTCATCAGGTATGTTAGTGATTTATTGTATTGTGATTATGTTTGTTTCTTTATTAACAGGTAGTTTGGTACGCAAGCTATTTAAGCGTTAAATAATTTAGCTTTCCTAGAAAATCGGGCTAGCCATAGCAGGTTAATTTTAAATTTCTGCTGTTAGCCTCTTATATTCAAAGTCTAGGTCGATTACAATACCGCCATCAAAAAGGCAGGTTGCCTTTATCTGCACGCAACTAGAGTGGATTTTCTATCTAATGGCAATCAAACTTGCAATAAATGGTTTTGGTCGGATTGGACGAAATATTGTCCGTGCCCTTTATGAATTAGGGCTTAGCGATGAGATCAAAATTGTTGCAATCAATGAGCTCGCAGATCCCCACGGGATTGCTCATCTTCTTAAATATGATACATCGCACGGGCGTTTTACGTTTCCTGTTATTTTAGGGGAAGATTCGCTGACGGTTGCTGGCGATACCATATCGTTATTTGCTGAGCAAAACCCAAGTGAATTACCTTGGCAATTACTTGATGTTGACGTTGTACTTGAATGTACTGGGGTTTATCACTCTCGAGAGCATGCGCAATTGCACTTAAATGCAGGTGCAAAAAAAGTATTATTTTCACAGCCTGCAGACGCAGACGTTGATGCAACTATTGTTTATGGCATTAATGATGATGAACTTAAAGCTGAGCATACAATTGTCTCAAATGGTTCATGTACCACAAATTGTATTGTACCCGTTATTAAGGTACTTGATGATGCGTTTGGTATAGAGTCAGGCGCTATCACGACTATTCATGCATCGATGAACGACCAACAAGTGATTGATGCGTACCATCACGATTTACGCCGTACTCGCGCTGCGAGCCAGTCAATTATTCCAGTTGATACTAAACTTGCCCGTGGTATTGAACGCATATTACCTAAATTTCATGGCCGCTTTGAAGCCATTGCAGTGCGCGTTCCTACAATTAATGTAACGGCGATGGATTTAAGTGTAACGGTCAACGCAGATGTCGACTTACAAGCTGTAAATAAAGCATTAAAAGCAGCGGCAAAGGATCGACTCGAGGGGATTTTAAGTTATACCGAAGAGCCATTGGTATCGGTGGATTTTAATCATGATCCGCATTCTTGTATTATAGATGGCACACAGACACGCGTTAGTCATAAACGCCTGATAAAATTATTAGTCTGGTGTGACAATGAGTGGGGGTTTGCCAATCGTATGCTCGACACTGCGCGTACAATGATGGCAATAAGTAACTAATTTATAATTATAAATCGTATTTTTTCAGCCAGTATCGTTAACTAAGGAGAAGTCCATGTCGGTCATAAATATGGCGGATTTAGATTTACACGGCAAACGTGTGTTAATTCGTGAAGATTTAAATGTACCAGTAAAAGCAGGTAAAGTGACCTCAGATGCGCGTATTCGTGCAGCACTACCGAGCATTAAATTAGCCCTTGAAAAAGGCGCTAAAGTGATGGTTATGTCACACCTAGGCCGCCCTACGGAAGGGGAACATGATGAAGCGTTTTCATTAGCACCAGTTGTTGATTATCTTAATGAAGCACTAGAGCAAAACGTGCGTCTTGAAAAAGATTATTTAAACGGTGTTGAAATTGCTGATAACGAAGTCATCGTTTTTGAAAATGTACGCTTTAATAAAGGCGAAGGCAAAAACGACGAAGTACTTTCTAAAAAGTTAGCGGCGTTATGTGATGTATATGTTATGGATGCATTTGGTACGGCTCACCGTGCTCAAGCGTCTACCCATGGCGTTGGTTTATTCGCAGATGTGGCCTGTGCAGGTCCATTATTAGCGGCTGAATTAGATGCATTAGGCAAAGCGCTTGATAATCCAGCTCGTCCACTTGTAGCAATTGTTGGTGGATCTAAAGTATCAACTAAATTAACGGTACTTGATTCACTGTCCACCATTGTTGACCAATTGGTTACTGGTGGTGGTATTGCTAATACTTTTATTGCAGCAGCAGGTTATCCAGTTGGTAAATCATTATATGAAGCTGACTTAATTGACGAAGCGAATAAATTAAGTGCAGCAGCAAAAAGTAATAATGGTGAAATACCGGTACCTACTGATGTCGTTGTTGGTAATGAATTTTCAGAGTCTGCGGTTGCAACATTAAAAGATGTTAGCGAAGTAACTGACACCGATATGATTTTTGATATTGGCCCTGATACGGCTAATAAACTTGCAAAAATTATTGCTAATGCAGGTACCGTGGTGTGGAATGGCCCAGTTGGTGTATTTGAATTTGATCAATTTGGTAACGGTACACGTGCAATTGCTCAAGCGATTGCTAACTCAAATGCATTTTCTATTGCTGGTGGCGGTGATACGTTAGCGGCGATTGATAAATATGGTATTGGCGATAAGATTTCGTATATTTCAACCGGTGGCGGTGCTTTCCTTGAGTTTTTAGAAGGGAAAAAATTACCAGCAGTTGCTATGCTAGAAGAGCGTGCTAAGTAAAATTAGTCACGGGCCAGTGTATTAACTTAGGTTTGTACGCTGGCGATGATCAGATATTAAATACCTCTCACCCTAATTTAATAGCTGATTTGTATAACGGTAATTTTGGCTAAGCCTTGCTTATCGTGATGTATTGATTGCATCAAATTAAACTATCCCGTTCGAACTAGGTAGTAGTGTATGCACTGCTATCGACAATTTGGAGAATACCCAATGGCTTTAATCAGTATGCGACAACTTCTTGACCATGCAGCTGAACACGGTTACGGCGTGCCTGCTTTTAACGTTAATAACCAAGAGCAAATCCGCGCAATTATGATGGCGGCTGATAAAACAAACAGCCCTGTAATTGTTCAAGGTTCAGCAGGCGCACGTGCCTATGCTGGGGCACCTTTTATTCGTCATATGATTTTAGCTGCCATTGAAGAGTGGCCACATATCCCAGTCGTCATGCACCAAGATCACGGTACTTCACCAGGCGTTTGCCAACGTTCAATTCAATTAGGTTTTTCATCAGTAATGATGGATGGCTCATTAATGAGTGATGGCAAAACACCATCATCATATGAGTACAATGTTGATGTAACACGTAAAACAGTTGAACTAGCGCATTCATGTGGTGTGTCAGTTGAAGGCGAGCTAGGTGTATTAGGTTCACTTGAAACAGGTGAAGCGGGCGAAGAAGACGGTGTTGGCGCTGAAGGTAAACTGACCACAGAGCAAATGCTAACAGATCCTGAAGAAGCTGCTGATTTTGTAAGTAAAACGCACGTCGATGCACTTGCAATTGCTTGCGGTACATCGCATGGTGCATACAAATTCACTCGCCCACCAACGGATGATATTTTAGCGATTGATCGTATTAAAGCGATCCACGCACGTATCCCTAATACTCACTTGGTTATGCATGGTTCGTCGTCTGTTCCACAAGAATGGCTTGAGATCATCAACCAGTACGGTGGCGAAATCCCTGAAACATATGGTGTGCCAGTTGAGCAAATCATTGAAGGTATTAAGTTTGGTGTTCGTAAAGTGAATATTGATACCGATTTACGTTTAGCATCAACAGGTGCGATTCGTCGCCACCTTGCACTTAATCCAGCCAATTTTGATCCTCGCAAATATTTAGCTGAAGCGACCAAAGCAATGACAGATATTTGTATTGCACGTTATGAGTCGTTTGGCACTGCAGGGCAA
Source organism: Pseudoalteromonas sp. NEC-BIFX-2020_002 (assembly GCF_013002825.1). Taxonomy (NCBI): domain Bacteria; kingdom Pseudomonadati; phylum Pseudomonadota; class Gammaproteobacteria; order Alteromonadales; family Pseudoalteromonadaceae; genus Pseudoalteromonas; species Pseudoalteromonas sp. NEC-BIFX-2020_002. Next base: position 313,471 of record NZ_JABEPJ010000002.1, on the reverse strand, counting down.
GCTGATAAGATCAAACCAATTTCACTTGATGAAATGCACCTTAAGTATTTAGCGGGTGAGTTAGATCCACAAATAAAGTAATGTAATTATTAAGTTAAAATTACATTAGCCAGTGAGGGAAGCCTCACTGGCTTTTTTGTGGCTGATCATTGGGAATCGATTTTTTACTAACTAATAAAGTAGGGATCATTCATTTACTAACTTTAGTTGTTTGGGATCAGATCTTTACTAAGGAGTTAAAGAATAATGGGCGTTTTCGCTTATAAAACAATCTAATTGAAGATGTGTAGTACTAATTATCAACAACTTATGAAATGTCATTGGTAAAAATACGATCTCAGATCGTAATGTGTAGGTAAAATAATGATCCCAACCTATTTATTACAGATCTAGTTGGGTGTAAATGATCCATTCATTTGACCAATAAGCATTTATAGACGACTTTTACATAAGTGAATTTAAAGGGATCCAATTATGGCTCTGTGCTTTTTACGACTTTTTTGTATTATTACGGTGATATTTTCATCATGCATATTGGCAGAGCCAATTAAAATCTATGGTCGAGCTCATTTAGGTTTATTAAATAGCGATATAGGGCAAGGTAATGAAACCTCTATAGAAAATTATTCATCCCGACTTGGTGTAAAAGGCTATACACAAATAGGCAAAAGTTTAGAGGCCGTTTATAAATTTGAGTTTGCTGTAAATATTGATAATAACGCGGATACCCTAACGTCTCGAAATCAATATGTGGGGCTTAAAGGTAACTTTGGACAAGTTGTAATAGGTCGTCATGATACTGCACTAAAAGTATCACAGGGTAAATTAGATGTAATGAATGATTTTAGCGGTGATCTAAAGTCATTCTTTAATGGCGATAACCGCCTAGGTGATGTGATGCATTATAGTTCACCGAAGTTAGGTGAATTGCAGTTGATTGTTACCTATGTTGCAGATAAAAACGAAAAGCAAAATGATGAGACTGGGATATCAATGGCTGCTGTTTATGGCGACAGTAAGCTCAAGAAAACAACATATTATGTAAGTGTCGCGCATGACAGTAAAGTCGCAGGGTATGACATTAGCAGAGCAACAGTGCAGGGAAAAGTAGGCCCATTAGTGCTTGGTGCTATGTATCAAGAGGCTAAAAATATTGATACAGATATTAGTGCAGAAGGTTACCTAGTCAGTGCCTCTTATAAAATAGATAAATATAAATTATTAGCTCAGTATCAAGATAATGACGGTATATTTGGAAAATTAAAAGATTCGGGTACTGGTGCTTCCGTTGGGATCGAACGTAGTGTGTCTAAGAAAATACGTATGTATATGTGGTATACGCAGTTTTCGTTAGATGGCAAAAATAACCAAGATCACTTAGCGCTAACATTAAGGTATGATTTTTAAATTTATAGTTTTGCTGTGATTTAACAATAAAATTAGACCAATTATGGCCGACTAAAAAGCGATTTTACAGTAGTCGGTCCATATAATAAAAATAAGAATATAGTTACGGGCTTTATAATTTTTTAGGAAATATAAGAATATCCAATTAATTTGGACCTAATATAGGGTAAATAGTATTTTTTTTGCCCCCATTTCGATTTACACGTTACACTTTCATAAAAATGTCATACTTAGTCATAATAATGAAAACTAGTTCGATAACGAAAGAGATAAATTGGAATGTCACGTAAAGTACTTGTCGTCGATGACGAAGCACCCATCAGAGAGATGTTGGTTTTTGTATTAGAACAAAATGGTTTTCAAGCAATTGAAGCAGAAGATTATGATTCGGCTATTGCAGCTATGGTTGAACCTTATCCAGATATGGTATTACTGGATTGGATGTTACCAGGCGGAAGTGGAATTCAAATTGCTAAAAAATTCAAACAAAGCGAATATACCCGCCAAATCCCGATCATTATGCTCACAGCGCGCGGTGAAGAAGAAGACAAAGTACGCGGTCTTGAAGTGGGGGCAGATGATTATGTTACCAAACCATTTTCGCCAAAAGAGTTAATGGCACGTATTAAAGCGGTTATTCGTCGTGTATCGCCTACCTCATTAGAAGAGGCCATAGAAGTGCATGGTTTACGTCTAGACCCTATCTCGCATCGTGTAACCTCAGAAGGTAGTGAACTTGACATGGGACCAACCGAGTTCCGTTTACTACATTTTTTTATGACTCATCCAGAGCGTGTCTATAGCCGAGAGCAATTATTAGATAATGTATGGGGGACTAATGTCTATGTTGAAGATAGAACGGTAGACGTGCATATTCGTCGCCTGCGCAAAGCTATCGCACCGCTTGGACATGATCGTTTAGTACAAACTGTACGTGGTGCAGGTTATCGTTTTTCTAGTAAATTGTAAGTGTCACACAGATGACCTAGCGAATGTTAACATTGGCTTAAATTTACTTACTCTAAGGTAAAGTGAGTGTATGTATCGAGTTGTCAATAAACAGGCGTTAGCTAAACGTCTGTTTATCTATTTTCTACCTTTATTATTAATTGGCGTGCTTATTGGTGCGCCATTTTTGCTTTTATTTTTAGGCTCTTTTTCATTACTGATTTGGCATTATCATCAATTATATCGACTGAGTGATTGGCTATTGAATCAACGAAGTTTTAATCCGCCAGAGGGGGAAGGTGCATGGGAGCAAGTATTTGAAGGGATTTACCATCTTCAACATCGTAATCGTAAAAAACGAAATGAGTTGGCTGATTTAATTCGTCGTTTTCGTGATGGTGCAGAAGCAGTCCCCGATGCTGTAATCGTATTACAACGTGACCTAAGCATTGTGTGGTGTAATCAATTAGCACTTAAAGTACTTGGTTTACAGTGGCCGACAGATCATGGTCAGCGATTAGATAACCTTGTTCGCGATCCTAAGTTTGTAAAATATATGCATGCTGAGTCGTTTGATGAAGCGTTGGAATTAGAAAGTGGTCACAGTGTTGAGCAAGTCTTAGAATTTAGGGTGATGCCTTACGCCAGCTCGCAGTTAATGGTTGTTGTGCGTGACGTTACTCGCTTGAAGCAACTTGAGCAAATGCGCAAAGATTTTGTCGCGAATGTATCCCACGAACTGAGAACGCCTTTAACCGTTGTATCTGGTTATTTAGAAATGTTTGATGGCGATATGATGCCGCCGCCGGCAATGTGGTGTAAAGCACAAAATACCATGCTTGAACAATGTAAGCGCATGGATAGTTTAGTCAATCAGCTATTGTCTTTATCACGAATTGAAGGCGCCAGACGCCAAGATAACGATAAGCCAATTAATGTGCCACAGTTACTCACTTATATCCAAACAGAGGCACAGTCACTTAATCAAGATAAAGGGCATGAATTAATTTTTGATATAGACACTAACCTTGATATTAAAGGTTCAGAAGAAGAGCTTCGCAGCGCGTTCTCAAATTTGGTATTTAATGCTATTCATTACACTAAAGCTGGCGGGAAAGTTACAGTTAGTTGGCAGTACACAGAAAACCAAGCCCATTTTTCTGTAATTGATAACGGTGATGGTATTGCCCCAGAGCATATTAACCGTTTAACCGAGCGTTTTTACCGGGTTGATAAAGCACGTAGCCGCACTACCGGAGGATCTGGTTTAGGTTTAGCGATCACTAAACATGTATTAACACGTCATGATAGCCAATTGAAAATTAAGAGTAAATTAGGCGAGGGCTCGTGCTTTTCATTTTCCTTTAATAAGGATAAAACGGTTTTATTAGCCAATTTAGATGAGTCATAAAATTGTCATTTTAGAGTAATCTAACTGTCATGTGATGTCTTTACAGTAGAGCACAGTTAGAAAATGGGACGAACAAATCGGAGTAACCCCTATGAAATTTAAAAATTTAGTTGCCGCAATGGGTGTGGCTGTAACAACTTTTGTATCTGCACAAGCTATGGCTGTAGATTCAAGTATTCCTGAGTATCAAAAAACCAGTGGTATTTCAGGTAACTTTTCATCTGTGGGCTCTGATACACTTGCCAACATGATGACTTTTTGGGCAGAAGAATACAAACGTATCTACCCAAATGTAAACATTCAGATTCAAGCTGCGGGTTCTTCAACTGCGCCACCAGCCTTGACTGAAGGGACTGCAAACTTTGGCCCAATGAGCCGAAAAATGAAGTCAAAAGAAATCGAAGCGTTTGAAAAACGCTACGGTTATAAACCAACAGAAGTACGCGTTGCTATCGACGCATTGGCAGTCTTTGTTCATAAAGATAATCCAATTGAAGGTTTACGTATTGATCAAGTAGATGCAATCTTCTCTTCAACACGTAAATGTGGCGCAAGTTCACAAGTAAATCGTTGGAGTGACGTGGGTCTTGTTGGTGATTGGGCTGCTAAAGATATCCAACTTTACGGACGTAATTCAGTATCGGGTACTTACGGTTACTTTAAAAAGAAAGCATTGTGTAAAGGCGATTTCCGCAACAATGTAAATGAGCAACCAGGTTCTGCATCTGTTGTACAGTCAATTTCGTCATCAGTAAATGCAATTGGTTACTCAGGTATCGGTTATAAAACATCTGGTGTACGTACTGTACCACTGGCGAAGAAAGGCGATAACTTTGTTGATGCAACACTTGAGAATGTAGCAACAGGTAAGTATCCGCTGTCTCGTTTCTTATATGTTTATGTGAACAAGCATCCGAATAAGCCACTTGCTCCTATTGAAGCTGAGTTCTTAAAAATGGTGTTATCACAAGATGGTCAAAAAATTGTAGAGAAAGATGGTTATGTGCCACTTTCTGGAAAAATGGCGATGAGCGAGCTTAAAAAGCTAGGTCTTCTTTAAGCCCTAAAACATAAAAGTTAATAAAAAACCGCGTAATGTACATTGCGCGGTTTTTTATATTGAAAAATAGATAATACCAATCGTGTTAAGTTACAGACTACTTATAGCGACAGGTAAATACAGTGATAACAAGTCAGAAATTTTGACATGTAGTTGTTACTACTTGAAAAATTACTAACGCTGTTAGCGCTTTATTTAGCCCGCTAGAATGGTTAAATATTTAAGTCGATTGGTATAATTGGTTATCTAACATTTCCTAACGCTTCTGCGTTTGTCTTGCATTGGTTATACGCTTCAATGCATTTTGTGCTGCAGACTTTATGAACTAAGCCTTCGCCTGTACTTTGTTGCTCACAATTGACTTCGCATTGATAGTTTTGCTGGGCACATTGTTGCATTTCGGGATTCTCAATTTGGTTTTGGCAACCAGAAAAAAGAGTAACGAACACAGCAACGCTTGATAACTTTATTAATGAATTCATTCTTATCCCTAATTATTGTTATGTAATATCAACTTGCAGGTTATCGATTAACCTAACGCTACCTAAATAAGCCGCAGTTAAAATCACTAGATTATTATCGTTAAGTGTAGCTTTTATTAAGGTGTCTCGCTGTGCTATTTCAAAGTAATCTGGTTTTAGTCCGCCATCTTGCAATTGTTGCTTTGCTTGCTCACAAACGCTAATAAAATCACGTTCACCATTGGTAAGCTGTTCTGCACACCAGTTAAGTGTTTTAAATAATATGGTCGCAGTTTCTTTTTGTTCAGCAGACAAATAACCGTTACGCGAGCTCATGGCAAGCCCTGATACTTCACGACTTGTTGCGACACCAATTACTTCAACAGGAATTGATAAATCACGAGTCATGGTCTTAATAACTTGCAATTGTTGGAAGTCTTTTTCACCAAAACAGGCAAAGTCAGGCTGCACTAAGTTAAATAGCTTAGTGACAACCGTTGCCACACCGCGAAAGTGACCCGGGCGAGAACCCCCGCAATAACCCATAGATATGTCAGGTACATCAACAAAGCTTTGTGCGCCTAAGCCGTTTGGATAAATTGCCTCAACACTCGGTGTAAATACGATGTCGGTTCCAAGCTCTGCAAGTCCCTGTTTATCTGCTGTAAGTGTGCGAGGGTAATTATCTAAATCTTCATTTACACCAAACTGCATAGGATTAACAAAAATGCTCACGACCACTTTATCGGCCATATTTTTGGCTTTTTCAACGAGTGAAAAATGACCTTGGTGCAAATTGCCCATCGTTGGCACTAATGCAACGCTTAACCCGGCCTGTCGCCATGCTTTAATTTGACTACGTAGTGATTTTATTTCAGTGATTGCCTGCATTATTTAAACTCGTGTTCTGTACTTGGAAATGCACCGTTTTTAACATCGGCACAATACTTTTTAACGGCATCTGGCATATTGCCAGTTTCGAGTAAAAAGTTTTTAGAAAATTTTGGAATGTAACCCGCTGATATGCCTACTAAGTCATGCATAACTAAAATTTGACCGTCAGTTAATTTACCTGCACCAATACCAATCGTCGGGATAGATAGTGCGTCAGTAATCAATTTTGCAAGTTCAGAAGGGATGCACTCAAGTACAACCATTTGCGCACCAGCTGCTTCAAGCGCTTTAGCATCATGAATCATTTTTTGTGCTTGTTCATCGCTACGGCCTTGAATTTTAAAGCCACCAAAAACATGGACTGATTGTGGTGTTAAACCTAAATGCCCACACACAGGAATACCTTGTTGAGTAAGAGCAACAATTGAGTCGTATAACCACTCACCGCCTTCTAGCTTTACCATATTTGCACCAGCACGCATTAACTCAGCTGCATTTTTACAGCTCTGTTCAGGGTTTGAGTAGGTCATAAATGGCATATCAGCAATAACAAATAAATCTCGGCTACCAGCGCGTACACTGCGAGTATGATAAGCAATATCCTGGTTAGTAACACCTAGCGTATCGTCACCGCCTTGCAAAACCATCCCTAATGAATCACCTACTAGAATAACGTCAACGCCGTTATCGTGAAATAACTTAGCAAAGCTGGCGTCATAGGCTGTTAATGCGGTGATTTTTTGTTGCTCTGCTTTCATTTTATTGAGAGTAGAAACGGTTATTTTAGACATAGTATCCTCGTTGGCGACGGCCTGTAATTAATTACAGAGGTAATTGTTGTAATTCGTTTAATGCCAAAGTAGCAGTAATACTTTTTAGTTTAGTACCATCTGGCAAAATAAGATCAGGGGCAACTTCTAATAGTGGGTAAACCACAAACTCGCGCTCGGTTAAACCATAATGAGGTATGGTTAAACGTTCAGAGTTTATGTGTTGATCACCAAATAATAAAATATCAATATCTAAGGTGCGAGCGCCCCAACGCTGTGCTTTACGTACACGCCCGTGCTCAAGCTCTATTTGTTGGGTTAAATCAAGTAACTGCTTTGGCATCAGCGACGTTTTAATTGTCGCAACAGCATTAACATAGTCAGGTTGATCTTGTGGGCCCATAGGTTTACTGGCGTAATAATGCGACACGTTGATAAAGTTACTCTGTGGCAACACTTTAAGTGCTGCTACTGCGTTATCAAGCTGGCTGCGAGGGGCATTTAAATTAGCCCCTAAACCGAGATAAACAATTTCCATTTAGTTACTCAGCAGGTTTTGGGCTACGACGGCGAGTACGACGACGGCCTTTAGGCGCGCCTTGGCTACCAAGTGCTTTGACTAGTTCTTTTTGGCCGTTAATATCTTTAGCTAAATACTCCGTCCACCATTGCACAAGCTCAGTATGTTCTTGCTCACCGGCTTCAACACGTAATAATAAAAAGTCGTACGCAGCTTTAAAGCGAGGCTGTTGAGTTAGACGATATGCTCGTTGGCCAGCGCGTTTGTCCAAACGATGCTGAATATGCCAAATATCTCTGGCGCCTAAAGTAAAGCGTTTAGGTACGGCAACATGTTGTGCGCTTTCGCTTAAGACTTTATTCATGCCTTGTTGAAAAGCATCGTACTCTGATAATTGTTCTTGCTGCTGTAATTGTTTGGTAATTTTTAAAAGTGGGAACCACAGCAAAGCAGCAAATACAAAAGCAGGTGTCACTTTTTTCTCTGCGTTGATACGTTCATCAGTATTACGGAACATTTGCTTAATAAATGCATGTTCAAAGCCATCTGGATTTTGTTCTAAAATACCATCTAAGGCAGGGAATAATGCATTGAATAACCCATATTTACGTAGCATTAAAAAGTTTGCTTCGGCTTTGCCGTTCAAAAATAGCTTTAATGTTTCTTCGTATAAACGCGCAGATGGGATGTTATCCAGTAAGCTGGCTAATTCGGTTAATGGTTTTTCGGTGTCTGGTGCAATACTCATATCAAGTTTTGTGGCAAAACGTACTGCACGTAACATACGCACAGGATCTTCTCGATAACGAGTTTGCGGATCACCAATAAGCTCTATTTGTTTTGCTTTAATAGCCGCAAGGCCATTGGCATAGTCGTGAATTGAAAAATCATTAATAGAGTAATATAAAGCGTTGATTGAAAAATCGCGACGCTCAGCATCTTCTTCAATGTTTCCAAAAACGTTATCACGTAGTAACTGACCTTCGCCACTGGATTGACTGGTTTGATTTTTATCAACAGGCGCTTCGTGGTGACCACGCATAGTGGCGACTTCAATAATTTCACGGCCAAAAACAATGTGTGCTAAACGAAAGCGACGACCAATTAAGCGGCAGTTGCGAAATAGCTTTTTCACTTGTTCTGGGGTCGCGTTAGTGACTACGTCGAAGTCTTTAGGTTGTTGCCCTAACAAAATATCACGAATACAACCACCAACGAGGTAAGCGTCAAAGCCACCGTCTTTTAAACGATATAATACCTTGATTGCATTTGGGCTAAATTGTTTGCGGGAAATGCCATGCTCATTGCGTCCAATAATTAAAGGCTGCGCAGAGACTTGGGGCTGTTCGGTGTTTACTGTGGCTGATGGGCCCATAATTTGCCGACAAAATTGAAAAAGCTTGGAAATAATAGTCTGTCTCCTACAGAATTCGGTTGTTTGATGGGGATAACCATCAAAAATCAGATCAAGTATAGCTGTATTTAGTTATTAACTGCACGAGTAATGTGCATACTTGGCGATAAAACGCATTGGGCTTAAGGATGGCTATAATATACCAGTACAGCTCAAAAATTAAGTTGAAGGTTTTAAAATTAACGCTTAAAAGTGATTTTTATCGCTATAAATGAGTAAACTGGGGCGCTTTACTCTGTAACTGTTGCGAAATTTGAATCTGCTGGACTTTTGGAATGTTTTGCAGGGTGTAATTGTTGATTGCCCAAGTCATCATTTCATCGATATTTAGTGAGAGTAGCTCAGTGCTAGGCGCTAAACCTAAAAACTCGAATGCATTTAATAGCGCCGGTTTTGGATTTTTTTTATCAATTGCTGGCGCATAGTTTTGCTTTGATAATTTAAAGCCTGGTTTGGCGACAGCTAAAGGTAAATGTGCATAACGAGGAGCGGGTTTATCGAGTTGCTTAAACAGGCTTAATTGGCGTGCTGTGGGCTCAAGTAAATCTGCGCCACGCACCACGTTGGTGATCCCTTGCTCAATATCGTCTACAACCACAACTAATTGATAAGCATATAAGCCATCACTGCGCTTTATTAAATAGTCTTCATGCGCGAGGGCGTGATCAACGTTAATGTCACCTTGAATCAAATCATTATAGTGGCAGGTGGCGTGGCGTTGTATTAATCGTAATGCGCTATTTTGTTGTGAGTGCTGTAAACTTTGGCAATGGCCTTGATAAATACCACCTAAGGCTTTAATTTCTTTACGTGAGCAGTGGCATGCATAAACGCCTTGTTGGCTATTTAAATATTCAATGGTGTGAGCGTATAAGTGATGGCGCTTTGTTTGATAGGCAACGTCTTCATCCCACTGTAAGCCATAGGCCTCCAGTGTGGTGAGAATATCTGTATCTGCACCCTCTATAACGCGAGTCGTGTCGATATCTTCAATACGCACTAACCAAGCACCTTGGTTACTTTTAGCGTCAAGGTAACTGCCCACAGCCGCCACAAGTGAGCCAAAATGAAGTGGCCCAGAAGGTGACGGTGCAAAACGACCGCGATAATTGCGCATTGGCGCAGTAACGGCTGTGGTAGACATTGATTTAATTACAGGTAATTAACCACGTCCAGATTGTTTTTCTTTGATTTCTGCAAGCGTTTTACAGTCTACGCATAAATCAGCAGTAGGACGTGCTTCTAAACGGCGAATACCAATTTCAATCCCGCATGAATCACAATATCCAAAATCATCTTCTTTGATAAGAATTATTGTTTTTTCAATTTTTTTGATCAGTTTACGTTCACGGTCACGAGTACGAAGCTCTAATGAGAACTCTTCTTCTTGTGCTGCGCGATCAACTGGATCAGGAAAGTTAGCTGCTTCATCTTGCATGTGCGATTTAGTACGGTCTACTTCGTTACGTAAATCGTTGCGCCATGCTTCCAAAATAGTTTTAAAATGAGCGCGTTGTGCGTCATTCATATACTCTTCGCCCGGCTTTTCCTGGTATGGTTCTAATCCGGCCTGAGCCAACAACCCTAATTTTTTTTGGTCTGGCATAACTTTCTCCTAAATCCTTAATATAATACCCAGCTTTAGCCGGCGGCTATAAATAACAGAATCCTATGGCCTAGGCAAATTTATTTTTAAATTAATTGGCTGTACGTAAATCATATCGGTTGATTAAAAAGGGTACAAAGAGAGTGTAGGCTACTTTTTAACTTCAAACGTGATTTTTAACTTGCCTATTAATATGGGCAAAAGTGCAAATTACAAGGCTTGTTTTAAATAAAAGGGATTTTATGTGTAATGTGGATCTCATTAGGCGAAATGCTCGCTTTATAAGCAAGTACTTCAACTCCTTTACTCATTGCTTCAGTTAATAGCTGCGCATATGTTTCATCAACATGCGCAGCAGCGCTTACTTGCTCTATACCTTGGTGTAAAACAGCAAAGAGTAATACAGCGCGATGGCCTTGCTCGACCATTTCAATTAACTCGCGTAAGTGTTTTTGCCCACGCAGCGTTTGTGCATCAGGGAAATAGCCCTGGCCGCTATTAGGTTCAGATTGACTTAGCAATGTGACCGACTTGACTTCTACATAGCACGGTGGCAATTGTTCATTGCGCAGCAAAAAATCAATGCGGCTATTTTCTTGCCCATATTTAACTTCCGCTTGTATGTTTGTGTAGTTGCACAATTCACCAATGAGTTGGGCTTGCAGCGCTTCTTCAACTACTTTATTCGCTATAGCGGTGTTGACGCATATAAAATGGTCGAATTGATTTTTAGTCAGCTCTAAAGAATGTGGATATTTTCGCTTAAGGTTACTACTGGTAGAATAGAAGGCTGTAAAACCAGGTTCAGCACAGCCTGTCATTTTACCTGTATTTGCACAGTGAGCTGTAAACTCTGTACTATCGTGAAGGCGTAAATCAGCTAAAAAGCGTTTATAGCGTTTAATTAATGTGGCGTGTTGCAGTGGCGTTGAATATTTCATTATTTTGGTTATTTAGTCTCAAGCAGTTGGGAAGTTGTTGTGGCTATAGTAAACTCAAAGTCACTATTATAAGCGCAAGAGTATTCTAACATGACTGAAAAATTTGTTGTTCAATTAAGCGAGCAGGGTGCTGCAGTGCATTGGGGCGAAACCGCTACATTATCTTTTAATGAGCAAGGTGCAAGCGTTCACTTAACAGAGCAAGACACATTAAAAAATGTTCAAAAAGCGGCGCGTAGCATTGCTAATCAAGGCATTAAAAATGTTGTTTTAGCTGGCGATACTTGGTGTACTGAGACGCAATGGGCGTTTTACCAAGGGTTTGTGTCACCTAAAACATTACACGGAGTTGAGTTTGCACAAACAACAAAGACCGACAGTAAAGAGTTAGAGTCGCTAAAACGCTCAGCAACATGGGCACGTGAAATGATCAACGGCACTGCTGATGACATCTTCCCAGAAAGCTTAGCTGGAAAAGCGGCTGAATTTATTCAGTCACTAGCACCAGAGCATGTTAGCTATCAAATTATTAAAGGTGATGCATTGCTTGAGCAGCAGTGGATTGGTATTCATGCTGTTGGTCGTGGAAGTGAGCGTCCTCCGGTTTTATTAGCACTAGATTACAATCCAACAGGCGATGAAAACGCACCTGTTGACGCAGCGTTAGTTGGTAAAGGTATTACATTCGACTCAGGTGGTTATTCTATTAAGTCGAGCGAAGGCATGCTAGGCATGAAATGCGATATGGGCGGTGCAGCAACGGTAACAGCTGGTTTAGCATTGGCAATTAGTCGTGGTATTGAAAAGCGCATTAAGTTGTTTTTATGTTGCGCTGAGAACATGATCTCTGGTCATGCTTATAAACTTGGCGATATTCTTACGTATAAAAATGGCACAACAGTGGAAATTGTTAATACTGATGCTGAAGGTCGCTTAGTGTTAGCTGACGGTTTAATGGCCGCAGGTGAAACAGGTGCACCATTGATCATCGATGCTGCCACGCTAACAGGCGCAGCCTTGGTTGCGGTAGGCCAAGAGTACAATGCGCTGTTTGGTCTAGATAAAGAGTTTGTACGTGAAGTAGAAGGCTTTGCAGATCAAGAAATGGAAGCAGGCTGGCCATTACCACTTGAAAAGTGGCATCAACAAAACTGCCCATCACCTTATGCTGATACTGCAAATAGTCGAGCACAAAAAGGTGGCGGTTATGGTGGTGCATCAAACGCGGCTGGTTTCTTATCACGTTTTGTGCCAAATGATGGTAAAGGCTGGGTGCATATTGATTTAGCTGCAGCATTTAATATGGGCAGCACGAGTCAATGGGCTGCGGGCGCTACAACTGTTGGTATGCGAACAGTTGCACGTACGTTATTAGAAAAAGCGTAAATTATAGATAGTTGATTGAATCAACCGCATTCAGTCCCGTTAATTAATAAATGGCATTCAGCGAAAGTTGAATGCCATTTTTATAAAGCGTTACAAAAACCTTCAGAAACACTTCACTTATTACCCTAGTACAAAAGCAGTTGATCAAGTAGCTGTGTTTCATTCTGTTGATAGCGGGCAGCCTGTTTTAGAGTAAAAACGTTAATGTCGAAAGTGAAACAAGCTTTTTCACGTTATTTACGATAAAATTCACCGCTACTAGCAGTTTAAGTACGCCATTATCTTTTTAAGAGCGGCTACACTTAAATGATCTACTCACACTGGGAATTCTAATTATGTCAGATAAGTGCTACATCACAGCGCAACAATTACTTGAAGATTCATTTCGCGTAGCAGCGCAAGTTTACCAGGATGGCTTTCGTCCTGATTTTATTATCGGTATTTGGCGTGGTGGTGCACCTATTGGTATCGCAGTGCAAGAATATTACGATTATAAAGGCATAGAGACAGATCATATTGCGGTACGTACTTCGTCATATTACGGTATTAATAAACAATCGAAAGAAATCAAAGTGCATGGTTTACACTACATCATTGAAAACGCCAATGCGGGTGATTCATTGCTAATTGTTGATGATGTATTTGATTCTGGACGCAGTATTTTTGCTCTTAAAGAAAAGCTATCAGAGCTAATGCGCTTAAACTTGCCGAAAGATATTCGTATTGCCTGTCCGTATTACAAGCCAAAAAACTCAAAAGTAGATATGAAACCAGATTACTACATTCACGAATCAGAAGAGTGGTTGGTATTCCCGCATGAACTATCAGGTTTAACACCGGATGAAATTATTGCAGGGAAAACGGATTTGGTGAAAATCCACGATATTCTACTAGAAAAATAATCGCGTTAACTATTTTACGTGGAATTAAAAAAGGCCTTTTAAAAGGCCTTTTTGTTCTAGAACTCAGATTATTTATAAGTTATTTAAACGTTTCAAAAGCTTCTTTTAATCTTGCTAGATGAGCATAAACATAGCTGCTCGATAAGCGATCTTGATTCAAGAAGTTTTTATCTATATCAATGCTTGAGCGAAGCGTCGTCGCACTACCAAAGTCAAGTTGGTTATGTGATTCGCCAATTCGGGTTTGAACGCTATGGTTCCAGCTATTGGTACCTTTTACTTGCCAGTTACCAGCATCCATATCTTTACGCGATGTTAATGGGATACTAAACCCGATACCCACTTTTTCTATCGTTGTATTACTGTATGTAAGTGCAACATTGGCATCACCAAACCAGAATTTAGTCTCTAGTTTAAAGCCACTATCTTCGTTCCAAAATTGCCCGCCTGAAACATGGAATGACACATCTTTTTCTGCCCAAAAATAACGGTATGAATACACTGAGTAATCACGTTTATCTGTGTTGTAATCTTTATACTCAAAGTAGCCTAGTTTAGCTTTTAACTTATGGCGGCCTTCAGGGCTTTGCCATACTGTTTCATTGGTAATACCCATGTAATCAAAGTAATCTTGGTAAAGACCAAATTGAGTTTGATTATAAATATTAAATGGTAGCGCGAAAGTCTGATACACGATGGCGCGTTTTATGCCAGTTTCTTGGCGAGAGTTTTGAAAGATTTTACCCTTTTCAAAATGGTCAGTGTCATGGACGTTTACCTGACCTGTCACGTTTATACCTGCCCCATACCAAAGTGGCATATGCAAATCTGCTTGCAATGCTAATGAGTAATCATATACGCCTAGCTCAGTTGCATACGTTGTTGCCAATGATGGTGTAAATGAAAGCCTTGGGACAAAATAAGGGCTTGTGCTTGGCGCATTGCCAGCCCATTTTACTGTAGGTAAATCTTGATCAGTAAACTCATTACTAATCAATAAATCTGGTGTGATGTTATCGTTTACAAAACGGCGATAATTATCTAATCGGCCTTTTATTTGTAGTTGAGGGATATCTTGTTTTGATAAACGCACTACAAATTCATTATCACTGTGATTAAAATGCTCTGTAATACGTCCTAGTACTAAACCTAGTGCGTCAATTTCATTGCGGTTAAACACAGAGTTTTCAAATTCGACAATGAGAAGTTGCGCGCTAGAAAGACCAACCCGAATATTTTCAAACCCATCATTTACGAGTGCGCTTTTTAAACTGTGTAATTGCTGATTTGTCGCTGACTCAGTTTGAATGCTCTCTGTCGTTGAGCTGACTGTTGCTGGCTGTTTATTAATATTAGGTTGATTGTCAGAGTAAGCCGTCACACTAGCAGGTTGTGGCTCCTGCGCTTTGTTTCTTAGTGTTTCTGTCGGTTGTACTTTTACTGGAGCTAGTTGTACTGGCGCTGGTTGTACAGGCGTATAGCTCGCTTGTGCTTCATCACTAAGAGGCATGCTAATGTTAACCCCCCAGTAAACATCATCATCGGCCAGTTCAGTGTTTGAATATAAACGGGTGTTAAATGAAACAGTCGCTAAATCGTATAACCATTCTTTTGGAACTGTTACACGTGCACCTACATTAAATGCCTCAGCATCATGCTCAGCAAGTACCGACAACCAAGTGAAAGGTTGATATTCAATGCCGGCAAATGCACCATCAAGCTGACCTGTTAGTGCGTCAGAGGTGCCAACACCAGCACTAAAACGAAAATCCCACCACTGTTTAGAGGCAACAGCATAAAATGCTTCATAATTATTTGCCGCACCACCAAAATCTTTAGCACCTACTGCAAGGCTAAACCAGTCTTTAGGGATGAAAGGAATTTGGTATTTAGCATTAAATGATAAATCGCGAATTTGCCCACGGCTACTCGAGCTAAATAAATTATCATGCATGCTTGATGAGGTTATACGACCACTGGCCTCAAGTCCATCAAATAACCCTGCAGAAAAAGTGAAATTGTGGCCATCAGTGTATTTACCACGAAGTTCTAGTTGGTTACTGTAACCTATATCAACAACTCCCTTATCCATAACGGACGCGGATGGTGTATGAAAAATACCAGTAAAACCGTTATATGCAATACCGTGATTGATAGGTTGTTCAGCAAAAGCTGAAGTACTTGCACTGAGTGCACAAAATGCTGCGAGGGCTGTTTTATTATAAGTCACGTGATTAACCAAAGTTGATTAAAATTAGGTTTTAAATCCTTAAAACCAGTTTATTCTAGTACTTTAACAATAAATGCTCTAAACAAAAAGTAACTAATTGAGCAGATAAACAAAAGCCGCGCTAATGCGCGGCTTTAAAAAGTTTACTTAAGACTTTAGCTATTAGCTTCCGCCAGTAGTACCAGTACCAGTACCAGTAACTACACGGTCTTCAAGAGTACAGTTATCACGAACGATATTGAATGCAGAATCAGTACCGTTAGCTGTCACTGTAGTGCTTTGTAAGCCAACATTGATGCCAGTAGGAATTACTTTAACATCGTAAGTAACACCACTTTCAAGGCCTGTTAACGCGTAAGAGCCTGCTGTTTCAACAGCTGTTGAAATAGTTCTCTTAGTTTGAGAATATAAAACTACCGCACCAGTAAGTGGGAATGTTTTATCTTTATCAACTTCAGCGTTAGAACAGGTATATGTAACGTTTAAGTTCTGAGCCACGATAGTAACAGGGCTATCTAAAGCAACTGTAATTGCGCCACATAGGTTTGCATTAGCTACAGTGCCCCATACGTTACCATTTTTATCTTTAACAGATACGTTAGCAACAGCATTATCAGCTACAACACCTGCACCATAAAGGTTGCCTTGAACTTTCTTAACTAGCTTCTTTTTAGAAACAGTTGAAGAATTAAGGTGTACATACAAGCCAGAAGCTGGAACAGCATCGCCTGTGAAGGTATAAGAAATAGGAGTGCTACATGCTGTTTGAGCTTCGCTTAGTGCAAAACCAGTTAAGTGGTCAGTAGCAAATTTAGCAGGTAAAGTTAATGCACCTGCAGCGCCTACAGTTGCCTGCTCTTCTTCATTAGCCCAAACGCCAGTTTCTTCATTGTATGAAGATACGTCAAATTTGTCACCCGCTTCAACCATTGAACCATCAATAGTTTTAAACGTAGCTGGTAAGTTAGCTGTCAAAGAAATGTTTTCTGAGAAACTTTTGATCTTAGTATCGCCAGCAAGCATTTCAACGCTCATATAAGCAGCTGGAACAACTACTTTAGTTGCGTCTGCATTAGTTAAGCCTTCAGGGATTAAGTCAACAGCAGCAGTTTTACCTGCAGCAGCGTTAATATCAGCAGTTACAACGTTAAGTGTAACTTCAGTACCCGTTACAGCATTACCTTCAGCGTCTTGAAGTTCTACGTCTGTGCTGATTTCAATTGTAGCAGCGCCAGCTGTTTCAGCTAAAGGAGCAGCAAGTTTACCGTCAGCAGCAGCAACTTTCTTATCTTTGATAAGTGTTACTTTATTTTCATCTAATTTAACTAGAGATACAATCGTATCAACTACTTCAGATTTGTCGCTTAAATCAACAACAACACTGTTTGAAGCATAACCTTCAGCTGTCACTAGTGCAGTTAGTTGAGTTAACTCTGCGCCTTCAACAAGGTTGAAAGTGAAAGAACCGTCAGTTGTAGCAACTTCAGTAATTGCGTCGCCATTAAGGGCAACAACATTAGCTGAAGCTACGCCTGCTTCTAAAAACTTTACAGTAGAAGCAACTACTTCACCAGTTTCAGAATCAACAACGTTACCAGCAACATAAAATGTAAGAGCAGCAGGTGTATCAGCAACAGGCGCTTTTACCGTTGGTACCGGTGGCTCTGGTGGTTTAACGTAATCATTATCGTCATTATCGCTAAAACAACCACTTAGAGTAGCTGTAAGGCCAATTGCTAGAGCTAGCTTGGTGAGTTTAAATGTATTATTTCCCATAATAGTTACCTTTCTTTCCTTTCTCTTTGTAAAGTAAACAGACTTAATTGCAGTGCTATACATGTAGTAAAGTATCTGTCAATTATGACCTATAGCTCTAATACAATAATAAGTTAGTGAAGGATAAGCGCACATTATATATACGTCAAGTGAACGTTATATATACTTTTACTCATCACAAGAGAAAATCATTACCGCTTATATAGGCGAGTAAATCTTTTTTCTTATAATTGATATTTTGCGTCGATCCTTTAATTGGTGTACATGCTAAGGCAGAGCTGTGCATTTGTAAATGAAAAGCATCTATTTCATGATGACTATTTTACATTCTACAAGATAAATAATCAGTATAGGTACAAATTGCTTTCGCCTTAGCAGGCAATATTGTTTGGTCGTATTCTACATTAATAGATATGACGCTAAAATGAACGTTTGGTACTCATAAGTTCATCTTAGCTATATTTTTATCCCCGTGTTACTACAATTGTGAAAAGCTATCTACGTAGTCGCTTAACTTTTCTAAATCCACCGCTTTTAGACCATCGCTAGAGCGTTCCACTAACCCTTTTTCTACTAACTCTGAAACAACTCTGCGATAAGCGCGCTCTGTAGTGGCAAACCGCTCAGCTTCAGCATTTACAGTGGGGTAAGCGCGTAGTAGGGTAGGGTTGTTGTTTTTGGCACGTAATAAACAATCTTTCGCTATGTTGTAGCCCAGTGGTAATAGCAGCTTATCTAGATTAATTTTTTGATTTTCTTGAAATTTAGCTGCAATGGTCTGCGCTGTATATAAACTTAACTCAGGTTTATCTAATAGTAATGCGCGCCAATGTTTTAGTTCAATTAAGTTATAACTAACGTCACTAAAACAGGTAACAGTATAAATGCAGGGATTGTTATTCAGTGCTTCTATTTCACCTATCAACGTATTATTGCAATCGAGCTGCCCTAACAGCAGGCGACGACCATTACCAACATCGTAACTAAACGAAATTGTGCCGCTTCTTACTAACACTAATTTAGTAAGTGGTTGATCTTGGTGGATCAGCACTTCTTTTTTAGACTGCTGGTAGCGACTACCTGCAAAGGTGAGTAACTGGTCGACCAAATAACTAGAAAAATGATATTGAAACATCGATTGTGCTCTTCGGACAATTGTCCTATTTATTACACCTTAATGACGTTAGCATTAAGATTCTAAGAATTTACGCTAACTTACTAGCTGAGTTAACTACGGTTAATTGAGTTGAAACCTGATATCCCGTGTAATGATTATTAAAAGTATGCCCTCGAGCAACTTTTGGTTTTATGTAAGTTAGCTTTTTTATACTGTTGTGGCAATGTGTGGCCACTATAAAAACCACACAGCCTGCAATGCTAACCTAAACGAGTGGAGAGAACAAATGAGTTGGGAATATTTAGGCTATATAGCTTCCGCTTTACTTGTTGCCTCTTTGATGATGAGTGACGTAACCAAATTACGGTGGCTTAATCTAGTCGGTTGCATTGCTTTTACACTTTATGGTGTTGCTATTACTGCATGGCCTGTGGCTATAACAAATGGTTTACTCGCATTTGTAAATATCTATCACCTCATTAAGTTATCTCGCGAGCCAAAAAGCAGTATTACTGTAAAAGACTAATCGATTTTATTCTTCTTTTTGAAGCGGTGTTCTTTGAAAGCGTAGCTTACCGGCAATCCACGTTTGCTCGACATTAATAGTAAAAATTTCTTGCACTGGCATTGTGAAGTAATCTTTATCAATTAAAATAAAATCAGCCCATTTACCTTGCTCTAAACTTCCCAATTTAAACTCTTGATGCGCAGCATAAGCACCGCCAAGCGTAAACGCGTGAAGCGCGTCTTCTCTGTTGAGCGCTTCGCTTACTCGCCAGCCTTGTGCGGGTAATTGATTGTGATCTTGGCGTGTTATGGCTGAATAAAGGCCATCAAAAGGGTTGGCAAGCTCGACCGGATAATCAGAACCAGCTGCAACTACAGATCCTTGTTTTAAAAACGTTTGCCATGCGTATGCGCCTATTAATTGCTGCTCAGATAGGCGTTGCTGCGCCATATGCATGTCAGAGGTAGCATGAACAGGTTGCATCGACGGAATTATTTTTAATGTTTTAAATCGAGCAATATCCTCTGGGGCAACAATTTGAGCATGCTCTATGCGGTTACGCAGTAAAATCCCCCCCGTTTTTTTAAATACATTTTGATATGCATCTAATACTATCCGGTTTGCCTTATCACCAATTGCATGTGTATTGGCACTAAAGCCACTACGAAAGCTTAATGTTAGTAGTTCTTCTAATCGCTGTTGAGTTTCGAGCATTAACCCTTGATGGTCAGTTCGATCAGCGTAATCAGCTAATAAAGCAGCACCGCGGCTACCTAAAGCGCCATCTGCGTATATTTTAACACTACGAATTGACATAAAATCATTTAGATCTTTGTAGCGGCCAGCTTTGAGCATCGTTTTAAAGTCAGGATCTGCTGCGCTGAGCATAGCAACAATTCGCAGAGGCAAAGTGCCAGCAGCAGCTCTGCTTTTATAAATTAGCCATGTTTGCTTATCAATCCCTGCATCATGGGTTGAGGTGATCCCTAAACTTAATAAATGTTGGCCTGCTTGATCTAAAGCCAAATTAACACTGTGATCTGATGGGGCAGGAATATGTGAAGTGATCAAGCTTTGTGCTTTATCAATAAAAATACCGCTTGGTTGAGCACTATGATCGCGAATTATCTCACCTCCATCGGGAGTAGGGGTTTTAATCGTGATATTAGCAAGTTCAATCGCCTTACTGTTAGCCCAAATTGCATGCCCATCAACCCGAGATAGTACAACTGGGGTATCTTTAATTATTTTATCTAAGTCGCCAGCGGTGGGAAATTGCTTATCGGGCCATAATTCTTGATCCCAACCACGGCCAATGATCCAACTTTCTTTATTGCTTTTTGCAAATTCAGCAAGCGTGGTTTGTACTTGAACTATTGATTGACTACCTCGTAAATCTAATTGCGTTAAATTATTGCCTAAACCTATGACATGGCCGTGTGCATCAATGAGTCCAGGTAGTAAGGTTTGCTTTTTTGCATCAATACTTTGTGAGCCTGGGAAATTATTTTTGAGTTCATCGTCTCCGATTTTAACTACTTTGCCATCTTTTATTACTAACGTTGAAAACTGCTTTAATTCACCTTTGTAAGTAGGAGTGTAACCATTGGCGTTGTATATTACAGTGGTTGATGCGAGGCTGGGAAAGGTAAGTGTTAAAAATAAAAGCAGTAAGCGTTTCATAGATTGTTCTTATTATTGTGTTTATTCAACATTAACAGAGAATCTCATCGCCGCAAGTTATTTTCAAAACACAGGATGCAATTTGGGTAAGAAAAAAGGAGCAGAATATGATCCTTTATTTACTAGCATATAGGGTAAATTCGCTTAGCGATAACTTATTATCTTTATCGGTATCATAACTTTTAAAACGTGACCAAAGAGCGGGATCTTTGGCTGATTCCGATCGCGTAAGCAGACCATCTTTATTTCGGTCTAAATTGTTGAAGATATCTTTGATTTTATCAGTTGTTGCAAAACTGCCACAACTAATGGTTAGTAGGGCTATTAACCCTAATTGTGTCTTGTACTTCATAGGCACTCACTAATAGAGATTGTTAGTTAAAAAATCTTTAAATTCCACAAGTGAAATCCTATTATCCTGATCTTTATCCCAGCGTTGGTAGTTACTAAGTAATTGTGGCTGAGGCTCTAATTCGTCGTGGGTTAAATAACCATCTTTGTTGTAATCTAGGTGATTAAAACGCTGCTTTACATCAAGTGCAGCAACGCCAAAGCTACTTATTAATAACACCGAGCATATCAATGTTACGCTTTTCATTTTTAATATCCTTTAAAAGAAGAAAGAGTAAAGTATTTGCCATAATTTAAATCCCAACAATAAATCCGTTTACACACTCCCTCCGGGATTATGGCAAATACTTTAACGTCTTTTTAAATTTTAAATTTTAAATTTAGAGAATTCTTGCTCAGATAAGTGTTCGTCTTGATTATCATCAAGATCACTAAACTGTTTAAACAGCGCCATGTTTTTTTTCGCTTCAAGCAGTGATATTTGCCCGTCAGAGTCAATATCTAATTTTGCAAATTTAACATTCAGTTGCGCTGCTAAAACGGTGGCGCTTATCATTAAAAAAAGCAGTGAAAATGCGGCGATAAGTTGTTTCATATCAGTTTTCCTAGTTAAAGTTATTGGAGAAATAGTTTAAATTCAGCAAGGGAAATTTGACCATCTTGGTCTTTATCAATTTGCTCAAAGCTTTCATGTAATAAGGCATCCTCAGATGCTTCGGCTGAACTTAAGCTGCCATTACCGTCTTTGTCTAATTCAGAAAACGTAATTTTCGCATCCATTGCAAAAGCGGCGCTACTGAGTAAGGTACTTATGCATACGCACAATACAGTTAATTGTTTCATGTGATGTCCTTATAATCTGAACCCAAACTTCATAATTACAAGTAGTACTACAAAAACGATGCCAACTATTTTTAATGTTTATTATCAGTAGTTTAAGGTTTTTCATTGGTGTTAAACTGAAATAATTACCCAGAACTGTGTCTTTTTTGCAACATAACGCGAGGGGAAATAATAAATACTACTAAAAACATGCAATTAGCTTGTCTCAATTTTGCGTCAAGAAGCTAAGTGAGAAGAATTGATTTACCTCATTCATTATTTTTATTGATTCAGCTCGTGTATAAGTAGCAGATCAGATAATAAAACATTTAAATGAAGGGAATAGCTATGTTGGTGCCGTTTGGTAAAAAGTACTCTGCAATACTTGCTTGGCGACCTAACTTAATCGGACAATTTTTATTTAGTACATTGCTATCTTTACTACCATTGTCATTAGTTGTGATTGTATTTTTAAACGCTTTAAATAAACAACTGGCTGTAACTCAGCAAATCGTAAGTGATAACTACCAAGTTACTAAATCGTTTAATAACCTAAAGCAAGAGCTTAACAGTCTTGAGCGTGCAACGCGGCAAAATTGGGTGTTAAAAAGTGACTCGTTAGATAAGTTGATAATAGATAAATGGCAATCATCTTTGGGCAATATCGATGAGCTTATGTTTATAAGTCCCGCATCTGAGTATATTAATCAGTGGCAGCAATTGTCGCAGGCATTGCAGCTGGCACATGAGCAGTTAGTTATTCAGCAACGACAAGATGCCCAGTTATTTATTCCAATGAGTGAATTAATTACCAGCCAAGCCTTATGGCTAAAAGATCAAAATGAATTACAAATTACAAAAAACCAATTAGAACTAAAAGCATTACAAAACTCTTTTATTAACTGGCTAATAGCGTTAATTCCTTTGACGCTATTAGTTGGCGGTGGTTTTTTATGGCGTATTAGCGGAAGGTTAAAAGGGCTAACGTCAGTAATTGATAAGCTAGGGCAAGGACATTGGCAACAACAAATATCTGTACAAGGCTCAGCTGAACTAGTTGAGCTGGGAAACAAGTTGCAATGGGTGCAAGAACAGCTACATATTCTAGAGCAACAAAAAGATACTTTTTTACGTCACGTTACTCATGAGTTAAAAACACCGCTGGCGTCTATGGTTGAGGGCACTGATTTATTGGCGGATGAAATTGTTGGTCCTATGAATACAGAGCAACAAGCGGTGCTTGAACTAATTACCCAAAGCACAGTGCGTTTGCGAGCAATGATTGACAGCTTGCTTAGCTACAATGCAATCAGAACAAGCAAAGAAAGTATTAATGAGATTGACTTTAAGCATCTCATTAATAAAATAAACAGTCATTTTGAGCATCGTTTATTAGCGCGAAATCAAACGATTAGTTGGCAATCGAGTTTACCTGAGCAGCCCATAGCAGTGGCTGCTGAACTCATTGAAATGATGTTGATTCAACTCATTTCAAATGGCTTGAAGTTCTCACCTACAGGCAGTGTTGTTAATATTACTCTTGGGTTGTCACAAAGTAACTTAACAATGGTTGTGAGCGACACCGGCTGTGGCATTAAAGACCAAGATAAAACACATATATTTAGCGCTTTTTATCAAGGTAAGCACGCTAAAGATATTAGTGCACAAGGCAGTGGTTTGGGACTTACCATAGTGAAAGAGTCCGTTGAGCAGTTAATGGGCAGATTAGAACTTGAAAGCAATGAGCCACACGGTTGTCGTTTTGTGATCCACATACCAATTAATGAAAAGCAGGGAGTTAAGTAGCATGGGCGTGCGCTTTAAAACCATTTTAATGGTTTATATTACAGTCTTAGGGCTTGCAGGATGCGAGTTGATTAAACCATCAGTTAATAACAACGAGCAAGCGATTAAAGTTGTAGAACCCAACCCTAAGCCGCGACCAAAAAGTGAGCCCATGTATCCGCCTGCTGAGGTTGTAATTGGCTGGCATGCAAAAGCGTGTGGTGGTTTTAAGGCCACAGATACTAAGGCTGTTTATATTGGTGCGGCTGCAATTGAGCGTTACTTTGATTTTAGTTGTAAGAATAATTCGTTGGAGCCCACTAAAGTTTTAGCTAAATTACTGCAGTTGGATCAGGCTTTTTACTGGCCTGATGATATTAAACAGTACCTTTGGCTGCAAAAACAACAAATTAAGCAACAGATCAGTGCTCAAGAAGCACAGCAAGCACTGAATGATAAAATGCAAAAAACCATGTCATCACTGGCAACCATTGAGCAACAACTATTACTACGCGAAGAGACAAAGGAGCACTAATTATGTCAACAGAGCAAAACCAAGGTGCGCGCATATTATTGGTTGATGATGATACAAGCTTATTAAAGTTATTAGCTATTCGTATTGAATCCAAAGGCTACCAAGTAACGACCTGTGAAAGTGGCATGGCAGCGTTACAATTATTAAAAAACAACGTGTTTGATGCTGTTGTCACCGATTTAAGAATGGACGAAATGGATGGCATGGCACTTCACCGCCAATTGCAAAGTCGTTATCCCGCATTGCCAGTAATAATGATGACAGCTCACGGCTCGATACCCGATGCAGTGGAAGCAACTAAACAAGGGATTTTTGCTTTTCTTACAAAACCAGTCGATAAGGATGAGTTATTTGATAGCTTAGCAAAAGCTATTGAAATTCATGGTTTAGGTGCAGACGAAAACTCTAAAAGCAGCAATATAGTGACTCGTAGTGGTGCGATGCTACATTTGCTTGAGCAAGTTAAATTACTAGGCCCCACCCATGTAAATGTGCTGATTTCCGGTGCCAGTGGAACAGGTAAAGAGTTACTTGCCAACGCCATTCATCAATATAGCCACGCAAGTGAAGGCCCATTTGTAGCAATTAACTGTGGTGCTGTGCCTGGTGAATTGCTTGAGTCTGAATTATTTGGTCACAAAAAAGGGGCTTTTACGGGAGCTGTTAAAGATCATCAGGGACTGTTTCAGCAGGCGCAAGGTGGCACATTATTTTTAGATGAAATTGGCGACATGCCATTAAACTTACAAGTTAAGCTGCTACGTGTATTACAAGAAAAAACGATTCGCCCCGTGGGCTTTCAAGAAGAAATACCAATTGATGTACGTATTGTCTCTGCAACACATAAAAACCTACCCGATGCCATTGCCAATCAACAGTTTCGCGAGGATTTGTACTACCGCTTAAACGTTGTGAATCTTAAGTTGCCCCCGTTACGCGAGCGCCGAGAAGATGTTAGTTTACTTGCTCAATATTTTAGTGCCTCAATTGCAAAGCGAATGAACCAAAAAGAAAAGCGTTTTACAAACGATGCCATGCATGCCTTAGTGCGCCATGACTGGCCTGGCAATATTCGCCAATTACAAAACGTGGTTGAGCAAGTTGTTGCACTGACTCCCGGTGAGGTAATATCAGTTCAATTAGTTGAAAGTGCGCTCAATAGTAATGAAAGTAATATTGAACCACTATCGCTTAATGATGCTAAAAAAGAGTTTGAGCGCGATTACGTGATCAATACTTTAAAAATGGCGGGTGGTAATGTGGCAGAGGGCGCAAAGCTTGCAAAGCGTAACCGATCAGATTTTTATAAATTAATAAAAAAACACAACATTGATGTTGATAACATTATCTAACATTGAGGTTTAGGGGTGAAAATGCAGTTATTTATGGTGTACTTAGGTGGGCGAATTCAGGGTTGTCATATTGAAATGCACGATGTGCGTTTTGTTGTGGGTGAGTCAATTGAACACACTTATACAAAGCTAAAAAGCCAATGGGTGGGTGACAAAAACAGCGTGCATATGGATAGTTTTATGGCTATAAAACACATTGATGGCTTTGAGGTTAAAGTTGTTGATCATCCCGTAAAGCAAGTACAGCAACTGTATTTTGTTAATTTAGGTGCCTACCGGGCTGATAGCCTTGCTGAACAGCATGATTTTGCGCTGTATGTAGCCACTGACGCTGAGCAGGCTAAGCAACGCGCCAAAACGGATTTACTAGCAGGGCTAAGTCATATTCATAAAGATGATTTACACGATGTGGATGATTGCTTTGCTATTGATTTACTTGATAGCCAATTACATATTCAACTAACCCCTAGCGGCGAATCGCAAGCAATCAAACCTGATTGGTTTGGTTACCATATACTGTAATTTCGTTACAAAATGGGCAAAGTAGGTAATTTAGTCTTTATCGCTTTGCTCTTCACGCTCTTTGTCTTCGCTGTTGCTGGCAATTTTAAACGCTAAAATAACAAATCCAAACATCAGAAATGGTAACGCGGCAAGCATATACTCTATGATATTGCTATCTTGAAAACTCGCCTGTAACAAAAAGTGCCCAGCAATACACATTATGATCACGACCAGTAAAATTGGCAGTAAAATAAGTTCTTTTTTTGACGAGTGATTTTTCATTAGACAGCATAACAATTTAAGATGCGTCATTGTAGTGAGCGAACAGCCCCTTGGTCAAATAACTGCGTGGTAAATTCTCATTATATTGTGCTGTATCAAGGTTTTTGTATTCAATAGTAAGAATTTATCAGCTTTGTCGCTTTTGCCTAGTTGGTAATTAGGTGTTCCTATAAATTAATTCTTAGACAATGGTAGATTAGGTCGTATTTTACAGTGGTTGGCCGCATAACACTTTTTAGCACAAAGCGGCCTTACTTATTAATCTGTTATTCGTTGAACTCATTAGCGGTTGGGGCTGAATTGCGTTTGTGGTTGCTGACAGGAGGATTAGCGGTATCATCTTGCGTGATCGTAACGGCTAACTCCTGATGGCGTTGACTTATCATTACGCCAATAAAAACCACCGCAATACTAAGCCATTGTCCTAGGGTGAGTATTTCACCGAGAATAATTGCTGAAAGAATCAAAGTGAAAATAGGAATTAAATTTGAATATGCAGCAGCGGTTAATACAGAGACTTTACTAATCGCATAGTTATACAAACCATAGCCGCCGAGTGTTACGCATGACCCTAAGTATAAAATACTCAATAAGGCAGTCAGGTCATGTTGATTTTCACTCGGTAAATCAATAAAGAGTAGAAAGGGCGCAAAAAATAAACTGCCACTCACGCCTTGCAATGCAATAAGAGTTAATGGTGAGTAGCGTGCCACCAAATGCTTAACGCTGACGGTATAAAACGCTGCGCAGACCATCGCCAATAGCTCTAAAAAATTACCAAGCATTGGGTTGGGGGCTTGTTCTGATTCGGGTGACAGTAAAGTCAGTAAAATGCTGCCGCCAATACAAAATGTAAAACCAATTATAATCGCTTTGCTGATGTATTCTTTAAGCATGAAATAGGCTAAAAACGCCACTATGATCGGCAGGCATGAGACAATAACGCCGGCTTGTGATGCTGACGTATACTCCATTGCATGTCCTTCAAACAAAAAGTATAAGCACGGCTCTGCCAGCGACATACCTACTAAATACTTCCAATCACCGATGCGATATTCAAAACGGATAACATACCGCCACAAACATAAAGACATAATTAATGTGGTTAGCATACGTAAAAAAATCACTAGGGCGGGGTCATAGATAGCAATTGCGTACTTTAGCGCGATAAACGAGCTTCCCCATAAAAAAGTGGCGATAATTAAACATAAACTGGCTGGCATGACACTCGCTTGCTCTTAAATTAAAACAGGATCCTAGCATGTTAATAGCGCATGTTTGGCATTTATACTGCGTTATCGCCCATTTGTGGGGAGCAACTATACTGCGTTATCGCCCATTTGTGGGGAGCAACCACACTCCATAGGCGCTGCCTTGCCTAAATACCAAACAGTCTGCTGTAAAATTAATCACGAAAGACTAGTGATATTGAATATTTTTAACTTGTTCAAAAAATGATAGCTGGTATAAATTAATTCATCATTATTTCATTCGTAGTAAAAAGCATGCAAAGGGCGCAGGTCATAGTTGTTAAGCTGGGAACTAGTGTACTCACCGGCGGTACAGATAAACTCGATAAAGCACACATGGTAGAACTTGTTCGCCAATGTTGTGAGTTAAAAAAACAAGGCCATCAGGTGGTATTAGTGTCAAGCGGTGCTGTGGCTGCAGGACGAGAGCAATTGATTGCTCCATGTGGGCGAGGAGTTATTGATAAACAAATGCTAGCGGCGATTGGTCAAGGTCAGCTTATTCATATTTGGCAAAGCTTGTTTGCTTTATATGGTGTGAATGTAGGGCAAATGTTGCTAACTCGTGCGGATGTAGATGATCGAGAACGCTACCTAAATGCCCGTGATACATTAACTGCGCTGTTACGTTATGACGTAGTGCCAATTATTAATGAAAATGATGCCGTTGCCACGACGGAAATAAAAGTGGGTGACAACGATAACCTATCAGCGCTGGTGGCTATTTTAGCCAATGCTGACAAACTCTTATTATTGACTGATCAAGAAGGCTTGTTTACCGGTGATCCACGCACCGATGCGAATGCCCAATTAATTGATGAAGTGCGTCATATTGATGATGAATTACGCCAGCTTGCAGGGGGAAGTGGCTCAAGCTTAGGCACTGGCGGTATGGCGACCAAACTACAAGCTGCTGATATTGCACGGCGAGCCGGTGTAGAGGTCATTATAGCAAGAGGCGCAGGTCAAAACGTTATTCTCAATTGCATGAGTGAACAGCTGCCCGGTACACGCTTTCTAAAATTAGTAGCGCCGCGAGATGGGCGTAAAAAATGGCTATTAGCAGGTCCTAAAAGTAACGGTCAAATAGTGATAGACGACGGAGCTGTCAGTGCTTTGCAACAACAAGGTGCGAGTTTATTGGCCAAAGGCGTTCGAGGTGCAAATGGCCAGTTTGAACGAGGTGCTTTAATTGATTTAGTTACCAGTGAGCAGCAGCTAGTAGCGAGAGGTTTAGTGCGTTTTAATAAACTTGAAATAGATAAAATAAAAGGCCGACATTCAAATGAAATAGCCGCTTTACTTGATTTTGATTGCGGTAATGAAGTTATTCATCGTGATGATCTGGTACTTTTTTAGAACATTTATTTATTTTTAACAAATTGAAAAAGCTGACCCTAATTTTATGTAAGTTTTAGGGCAGCTTGAAATATGGTTAACCCTTACGTGTATGTGTGGATAGTTTAAATAACACTGCAAGGTGGTTAACTTGAGCTAGATAATGCACTTATGTCTTCGCTTATAAAGGTTTGAAAAAAAACGTTTTTGCGATTTATGTCAATAATCACTTTAACCGTGACACTGTTTCCATATTTATTAATCCCCACACAAAGTTAAATGTGGGTGATATGCTTTACTTCAGCGCTAATGCTTGTACGTTTTTTAATATAATCAATACATCAAGTGCAATTTAAATATACGCGAATAGGTAAATATTCCTATATTTACATCAAATAGAATTACTTATTTCCAAGTGACTTGGTAATTATGTGTGTTAAAATCGCGCCCTAAATTGTTGGTTACAAGGGCGAAGTAAATGAAGTTAGTTCGGTTAGTCTTAGGTAGTTTAATCTTGTTTTTTGATTTTGTTTTTACGCCACGTAGTAAAAAACGTCCCGCGCCAGAGCAAGCTCAATTAGATGAGCGCACCGCACAATTTAAATTGTATCAATTCAAAGCCTGTCCATTTTGTGTAAAAGTACGTCGCGCTATTAAGCGTGAAGGTTTAAAGGTAGACACACGTGACGCTAAAAATAATGAGCAGTATCGTCAAGAGCTACTAGAACAAGGCGGAAAAATAAAAGTACCGTGCTTACGTATAGAAGAAAATAATCAAATTACTTGGTTATACGAATCAAACGATATTATTGCTTACTTAAATAAAGTAGCCGCATAATACCCCTGTATTCATTTTTATAGCGCATTTGCTATGTTGGCATTTAGCGCAATTTTATTGCCCATAGAAAGAGAACTTAACCATGACAATTCGCACACGTGTTGCACCATCACCAACGGGTGACCCGCATCTTGGCACCGCTTATATCGCCTTATTCAATTACTGTTTTGCCAAACAACAAGGTGGCGAGTTTGTACTTCGTATTGAAGATACCGACCAAGTACGTAGTACATCAGAATCAGAACAAGCTATTATGGATAGCCTTCGTTGGTTAGGCCTTCAATGGGATCATGGTCCTGATGTGGGCGGCGAATTTGGTCCTTATCGCCAATCAGAACGAAGTGATTTATATAAAAAATATGCGCATCAATTAGTTGACGATGGCAAAGCATTTTATTGTTTTGCAACCAGCGAAGAACTTGATCAAATGCGTGAAGAGCAAATGGCAGAAGGCCTACGCCCTAAATACGACGGTCGTGGTTTAAATCACACAGACGAAGAAATTAAAGCAAACTTAGCTGCGGGCAAACCTTACGTTATACGTATGAAAATCCCAAGCGAAGGTACCTTTAAGTTTAACGATTACTTACGTGATGAAATTGAGATCCCGTGGGAAAATGTTGACATGCAGGTTCTGCTTAAAGCAGATGGTTTCCCTACTTACTTTTTAGCGAATGTTGTTGATGACCATCACATGGAAATTAGTCATATTTTCCGTGGTGAAGAGTGGATCAACTCAGCACCTAAGTTATTAAAACTGTATGAAGATTTTGGTTGGCAAGCGCCAGTACTTGGCCATTTACCATTATTACGCAACCCAGATAAATCAAAGCTGTCTAAGCGTAAAAACCCAACGTCTATTAACTACTATAAAGAAATGGGCTACCTGCCAGAAGCAGTACTGAACTACTTAGGCCGTATGGGCTGGTCAATGCCTGATGAGCGTGAAAAGTTCACACTTGCTGAAATGATTGAAAACTTTGACATGAAGCGTGTATCGCTTGGTGGCCCTGTATTTGACGTAGACAAATTAAGCTGGTTAAACGGCATGTGGATCCGCGAAAATCTAACTGACGAAGAACTTGTACAGCGCTTTGTTGATTGGAAATTTAACGCTAAAATGCTCGCTAAAGTATTACCTGAAGCGAAAACGCGTATTAATACTTTGTCGGATATGGTTGATTTAGCTGGTCATTTTGTAGGTGGTATTCCAACTTACGATCCGGCTTTATTAACGGCAGGTAAAGCGGATGAGAATGTAATTCGCCAAGCTTTACAATTTTTTGTATGGCAGCTTGAAGGTTTACGTAGTTTTGATAAACCAGCTATTTTTGCTATCGCAAAAGAAGTGGCAACATTCCACGAGCTTAA
The DNA here is from genome assembly GCF_013002825.1 of Pseudoalteromonas sp. NEC-BIFX-2020_002. Lineage (NCBI taxonomy): Bacteria > Pseudomonadati > Pseudomonadota > Gammaproteobacteria > Alteromonadales > Pseudoalteromonadaceae > Pseudoalteromonas > Pseudoalteromonas sp. NEC-BIFX-2020_002. Next base: position 282,009 of record NZ_JABEPJ010000002.1, on the reverse strand, counting down.
AATTAAAGACTTTTTAGAGCCGATATTTGTAGCAATCACAGGCAAAACATCATCTACATCAGTGCTTGATGCGATGGAGATTTTAGGGTCTGACCTATCACGAGCTCGTTTACGTGTGGCACTTGCTCATTTAGGTATTTCTAAAAAGCAGGCTAAGAATATCGAGCGTGCGTATCGTGAATACCCTGCGAGCTAAAGATATGATCAAATAGCTGATAATACCCAAGCCACCTCAAAATGCAGAATTCAGCGTTTCACAGGGGCTTAATACCAAGGCGTTACTTTGCAACAATGGCAATCCCTTTTAATAAGTAACAACGATGGGAGTAAATTCCAACTAAAACTCGTATCTTGAGGTAATTTGGGTATAAATATCAAAGCATTTTATAAATTTTAAAACCGAGGTTCTACATCTCGGTTTTTTATATTTGAAACAAAACTTTAACAGATTCGACCTCTATTTAATTTTTATCTGGTAGAATAACTCGGTTATAAGCAGTTTAAGCAGTGAAAAAACTATGTTAAGTCCTTTTTATCAGCAACATGCTGATTATGTTTCTATTTCTCGTGAGCAAGGTTGTCGTTTCGCCAAATGTATTGCTGATGATTACAATCCTCTTCATGATAAAGATGCAAAGAAATTTTGCGCACCAGGAGACTTACTTTTTTCATTAGTGCTAGACCGCTATGGTCTGAGTGAGCGAATGGAATTTACGTTTTCGGGTATGGTGGATGAAAATACTAAACTACACTTTCCAGAAGGTGCCGATGAGTTTGAAATAACCAGTGGTGATAAGGTTATTTTAAAGGTCAAGCGTGAAGGTAAAACCAGTCAATGCCCAACACTAACGAATAGTTTAATAAAAAATTATGTTGAGTTCTCTGGTACTACTTTCCCCCATGTGATTATTCCACTAATGGGTAAGCAAGAGGTAATGATTAACCCCGCACGACCAATGGTTATTTACGAATCAATGCTTATTAATCTTGATAATATTGATATTACAGCGCCTACACTTGAATTTGCAGAGCCAAGTTTTGAATACACAGGCAAGCGCGGTAAAATCACATTACGTTTTAACCTATTAGAAAATGGCGTTAAAGTAGGTTGTGGTGAAAAGCATATGGTGGTCTCAGGTATTCGTGAGTATTGCCAAACAACGGTTGATGATTTAATTGCGTTTTACAATGAACGTAAAGCAACTTTAAAACCAGCATAAAGCAACCATTTATATTAAGGCGCTAAATTAGCGCCTTTTTTATTGGTTAATTTACGAGGTGGCTGAATATGCGTACAATAGCGCTCTTTGTCATTTTAAAGCCAAGCCTATGTCTGCTACTACATTCTCATCACTTAATCTCGATCCGGTGTTATTAAACGCAATTGAGCAAAACAATTATACTCAACCTACCGCAATTCAACTCAAAACTATCCCCCTTATCTTAGCGGGTAGTGATGTAATGGGCAGTGCGCAAACAGGCACAGGCAAAACAGCCGCATTTGTATTACCGCTATTGCATAAGTTGCTAAACACGCCTAAAAAAGATGAGCAAGGCTTGGCTCGTGTTCTTATTTTAACGCCAACGCGTGAGCTGGCTCAGCAAGTGTTTGCCAGTTTTGAAAAGTACGCACAGGGCAGTGATATAAAAGGCGCTTTAGCTTATGGTGGTGCCAGTATTGGCCCGCAAATTAAAGCGATGAAAGATGCGCAAGTCGTAGTCGCCACACCAGGGCGTTTACTTGATCACATCATTAAAGGCAGCATTAAACTTTCAAGTGTTGATTCATTAGTCTTTGATGAAGCGGACCGTATGCTCGACATGGGCTTTATTGATGAGATAAAACGTATACTGCGCCATGTGCCGAGTGATCGCCAAACATTATTATTCTCAGCCACATTTGATGACAGTGTTTTTGAGCTTAGTAAAAAATTACTTAGAAACCCAGAACTCGTGGAAGTTGATAAGCGAAACTCTGCGGCTGTTGAAGTTGAACAGGTTATTTACGCGGTAGATGAAGACCGTAAGCGTGAGCTTGTATCACACATGATTGGCATGAAAAACTGGCGCCAAGTATTAATTTTTACGCGCACTAAGCAAATGGCCGATCAGCTCGCTAAAGAAATGTGTAAAGACGGTTTAAAAACACAGTCAATCCATGGCGATAAATCGCAAGGCGCACGCGATAGAGCTTTGTTAGATTTTAAAGAAGGTTCAACACGCGTTTTAGTGGCTACGGATGTAGCTGCACGAGGCCTTGATATTCCAGCGTTAAAATACGTTATTAATTTTGAATTACCTTATATTGCTGAAGATTATGTACACCGCATCGGTCGTACAGGGCGCGCTGGTGAACAAGGGCTCGCCATGTCTTTAGTAAGCCTTGATGAGCAATGGTTACTGGAAGAGATTGAAGTGTTACTTGATACGCGTTTAACACCACAGTGGCTAACAGGTTATGAGCCTGATCCAAACAAAAAGCCGAAAGATAATCGTAAAAATAGTAATAAATCCCGTAAAGAACGCGACAAAAAGCGTGTTTTGGGCAAAAAAACTCCAAACCGTCGTCGTTAGTAGTTTATATACCCAAATCACCTCAAGATGCAGGATTCAACGTTTCACAGGGGGTTAATTGAATCACAACAAATATCAAGGCGTTACTTTGCAAGAATGGCAGTCCCTTTTAAGAAGTAACAACGATGAGAGTAAGCGCCTGCGAAACGCCCAATTTTAACTCCAACTGAAACTCGCATCTTGAGGTGGTTTGGGTATACTCATATAAGGTTAATTGTGTGAGTATGTGCTATGTTTCAAAGCAACCAGTGGATTTTTACAGACAAAGATAATCAAATATCACTGCAGAAGTGGCAAAAAACAGTCGATTTAATGTCTGATCTATTTGCTGCGCCTGCGGGTTTTATTGTGCAAGCGATGCAAAGTGGTTATCGTGTTGTCATTGCCAGTGAACAGCAAGACAATCCTTACACTGCGGGTACTATGATCCCCCTAGAAACCAACATATTTTGTAAAAAAGTCGTACAAGATAATCATTCCCTCTATGTTAATAATGCCAGTAATGATGAATATTGGCACGACAACCCTGAAGTAAGCAAAGATGGGTTTGAATCTTATTTAGGCTTGCCTATCCATTGGCCCAATGGGGATGTTTTTGGCACTTTGTGTGTGATGGATTTTGAGCAGACAGATTATCAGCGAAATTACTTAGAGTTGATAAAACAATTACGGGATATGATTGAAGATGATTTATTCATGGTTAATAGTTTTGTGCAAATGCGCGAAATAGCCATGCTTGATCCCCTTACTCATATTTATAATCGGCGTGCAGTAAGTATTCTTTCTCAGCAAAAGCTAAATTTAGCGCAAAGGTTAGGTTTTGAGGTCTGTTGTCTATTTATCGATGTAAATGATTTTAAGTTACTAAACGATACGCATGGCCATGAGGTAGGTGATAAAGCATTGGTTGCATTAGCCGCAACGCTTAAAGAGTGCTTAAGAGAGGCTGATATAATAGGCCGCTTGGGGGGAGATGAATTTGTGGTTGTATTACAAACAAATGATACCAATGAACCACTTCAAATAAAGGCTAAGATAGTTCAAGGGTATAATGCTCAATTAGCTAAGCTGTCTTTACCACCGTTGAGTATTAGTATTGGTTATGGATTTGCTGAGCACACCAAAGAAACGTTTGAAATACTACTCAATAAAGCCGATAAAGACATGTATAAAAATAAATTGGCGTTTAAAGCTGGGCAATTACTTTAAACGTAAGTTGTTAGGCTATTTGTTTTTCAGCTAAATTAAGTTCCATAGTCGCTTTTAATAAACGGTATAGGTTTATTGATGCGTCGATTTCTTCTTTGCGGTTAGTTAAGCTTTCAATATTTAAACCTAACGGCACCTCTAAATGTGCACAGCTTTTTAAGATCAAGTCTAAATTTTCGCGGCAAATACGCACAGACTCACTTAATGGGTTGTGCGAATCTAGCATGCGCCACTTTGTCGCTTCAGGCACTGATATACCTAACCACTCCATAAAGTCTAAGGTTTTTTCACTACCACACGGTGTAAACGTTAGGATAATGCGTTTTGGCTCAATATCTTGTGCTTTACAGCTACGTACATAACTGGTAATTAAATCAATGGTTGCTTGCGCGTCGTATACGGCTTGTGAGATAAAAAATTGACACCCTTGCGCCGTTTTCTCAAGCAGACGTTCATGTTCATTTCGCTTACTTGCATGACGTTCTGCAATCGTAACACCGCCTAAAAAGAAATCTTGCTGCTGTTCACTTAGGGTTTTATAAGCGTTAGGTAAGCTTAATTTAATATCGCCAGCAGACGATGGGCTACCTACTAGCACTAAGTTTTTTAAATCAAATTTTTCCTTCGTTTCGCTTAACCAATCTTTAAATTCAGCCACCCCGCGTTGTGCCACACTTTTATAAGTGATGACATCTTGGTGTGATAACTTACGTAACAAGTGACTGTACTCACGCGGGTCGACCGTTTGTTTAAAAGGGAATGGCCGTGGTTTTTCTGTGCGACTGCTTTCATCTTGAATGTCGTATATGATGACACCATCGTATTCAATTTCATGTAAACGAGCTAAAAGCTTTTGTGCAATGGTTTCAAGTTGAGTTTCATCAGTTCCAATACGTGGCGGAGTTGTACCAATTAAATACACGCCTTGATTGGTATCTTCGATTTTCTCTTGCAGTGATAAAGCCATAACTCTCATTCCAGCTGTTTAGATGTCTATACCAAACAATATAACAGCCATTTAGACGTCTAGATAGATTTTTTTAATGAAAGTTATTCAATTAATATGAAATTTATTCATGTTTGGCATGTAACTGAGTTTGTATATATACCCAAGCCACCTCAATATGTAGGATTCAGCGTTTCACAGGGGCTTAATATTAAGGCGTTACTTCGTAATAATGGCGATCCCTTTTAAGGAGTAACAACGCAGAAAGTAAGTGCCGGTGAAACGCCCAAAGGATTGGTTTAAAAGCGATTTATACTGAGTTGCCTTTGTGATGGATTGATTTTGATAAGGGAATAACCATTGCCTGCAATCAATGCCTTGTCTAAATCGCTTTTAATTCCAACTGAAACTCATATCTTGAGGTGATTTGGGTATACACAACTGTTTACATAAATAGCTGCGCTAGGGCTCTCATATCTGCTCGCTTTATTGCATAATAAAATGACTAAAAACAAGAAATTTATTCAACTAACAAGGGATAGCAATGAAATTTAAATTATTAGCAACAAGCCTCGCGGTGACACTTGCACTAAGTGGTTGTGCGAGTAACTCAGGTTCAACTATGGTGAAAGAGGTTGAAATAACACAAACGGCTGCTAAAGCTGCAAATGATCGTGTGTTTTCACAAGACTACTTACTTGAAGAGTTAGAGAATGGTTTACGCGTCATGGTTGTTAAAACTGACTACCCTGATGTTGTTTCATTACAAATACCTGTCTCTGTCGGTTCACGTAATGAAGTTGAAGCAGGAAAAACCGGTTTTGCACACTTTTTTGAGCACATGATGTTCAAAGGATCTGAAAAATTTCCGCAAGATGTATATTCAGATATTTTAAAAAACTCAGGCGTAGATAACCGCGCGTATACAACAAATGATTATACTAACTACCATTTAAATTTCTCTAAGCAGCATCTTGATAAAGTGCTTGAGATCGAAGCTGATATTTTTCAAAACTTAAAGTATTCAGAAGAGCAGTTCCGTACCGAAGCATTAACTGTTAAAGGTGAGTACCTTAAAAATAATGCCAGCCCAGTACGCAAGTTACTTTCAGCTGTTCGTAATGAAGCATTCGAAAAACACACTTATAAACATACCACAATGGGCTTTTTTGAAGACATTGAAGCGATGCCTGATCAAATGGCCTATGGTAAAGAGTTTTTTGAGAAGTTTTATAAGCCCGAATATGTATCGTTAGTGATTGTGGGGGATGTCGATCCGCAAGAGACTATGGCAATGGTTAAAAAACATTGGGGTCAGTGGCAAAAGGGCGACTATGTTGCCGATATACCAACCGAGCCAAAACAACAAGCTGCTAAATATGTACATGAGCAAAATGAAGGCTTACCAGGGCATTGGTTGTTAGTGTCTTATAAAGGGGCAGCTTGGGAACCTAAGAAAAAAGACAGAGCTGCACTTGATCTTCTCTCTCAGCTTTATTTTTCAAGCAACTCAGAGCTATATCAAGAGTTAGTTGTTAACAAACAAATTGCTAGCCAAATGTTTAGCTACAACCCAGACACTAAAGATCCGGGTTTACTCCATGTGTTTGTAAAAGTTGAAAATGAAGAAGATTTAGCGAAAGCCCGCGAAGCAATTAATAATACTTATGCAAAAGCTCGTACAGAATTAGTTGATAGTCAAAAGTTAGCTGATTTAAAATCGAATCTTAAGTACAGCTTTATTAATGGTTTAGATTCATCTCAATCAATCGCATCAACACTTGCAAGTTACATGCATTTTGAGCGAGACCCTGAAGTTGTTAATCAGCTATATGCAACCGCTGACAGTATCAGTGCGCAAGATATTCAAAGCATTGCTAATAAATATTTTGTAGATAGCAGCCGTACAACCGTAACTATGTCTGCACTTGATAAAATTGCAGGGTTTGATCAAGAGGTTGATTTAAATACCTTAGTTGCTAGTCAGCAAACGGTTAAAGAACGCCATTTTAATGTGCTTGATAAAACCAATAGCTCACCACTGATTGATGTAAATTGGTTATTTCATACTGGCGCTGCGGCAGACCCTAAAGGTCAAAAAGGCGTAGCAGCACTAACAGCAGCAATGCTTGCACAAGGTGGCTCAGAATCTAAGAGCTATAACGATATCAAACAAGCGCTTTATCCACTGGCTGGCAGCTTTGGTTATCAATTAGATAAAGAAATGATTTCATTGCAAGGGCGTGTTCATAAAGATAATGCAGCAAAATGGTATGCGCTTGTAAGTGAGCAGTTACTTAATCCCGGTTTTAGAGAAGATGACTTTAAACGTTTAAAGAAAGAACTGATTGACGGCATTAAATCTGGCTTAAAAGCGTCTAACGATGAAGAGCTAGGTAAAGAAGTGCTTTATCACAAACTATATCAAGGCCACCCTTATGAAAGTTATAACTATGGTGACTTATCAGATCTAGAAGCGTTAACATTAAATGATGTAAAGGCGTTTTATGCTAAAGAATTTACTCAAGCCAAGCTTACAGTTGGTTTGATTGGTGCAGTGCCTGATTCGCTTAAAAACACCATGTTTGCGGATTTAAGCGCATTACCTAAAGGTGAGCAAAGCCGTTTATCAATTCCAGATGCACCAGAGTTAAAAGGTCACCACGCAACTATTGTTGAAAAGTCAGCACAGTCAACGGCGGTATCGTTTGGCTTTCCTATAGATACTATTCGTAGTAGCGAAGATTGGACTGCGCTTTGGCTTGTGCGTTCTTACTTTGGCGAACACCGCAGCTCTAACTCATATTTATATGAGCGCATTCGTCAAACACGTGGCATGAACTACGGTGATTACGCGTATATCGAGTATTTCCCTCGTGGTATGTATCAAACTAAACCTGATGCAAACCTAGGTCGTTCAGAGCAAATATTTCAAGTCTGGTTACGCCCACTTCGTTCAAATAACGATGCGCACTTTGCAACACGTACAGCGTTATTTGAACTTGATAAGCTGATCAAAAATGGCATGACAGAAAAAGACTTTGACGCAACGCGTAACTTCTTAATCAACTTTGTGCCACAAATGGTCGCAAGTCAAAATCGTCAATTGGGTTATGCGCTTGACAGTGAATTTTATAATACAGATACCTTCGTAAAATATGTAACCAGTAAGCTTGAAAAGCTCACTGTAGCTGACGTAAACCGCGTTATTAAAGCTAACTTACAAACGGATAATATTCAGTATGTATTTATCACAGGTGATGGCAAAGACATGCAAAAACGCCTAGCGTCAGAGCAAACATCGCCAATGGTGTATAACGCTGAAAAACCAGCTGAGTTAGTTGCCGAAGATAAAGTCATTGCTGATTATAAACTGGCAATACCAGCGAAAAATATTGAAGTACTTGCTGTAGATAAGGTATTTGAATAATCAATATTCAAATACCTAAGAAAGCTGCAGCTTAACTAAAGTGCCCCAATAATTGGGGCATTTTTATTTTGCCTATAACAAAGTAAGCCAATATACCCAAACCAACCCTTCGGGCATTTCACCGGTACTCACTCTTATCGTTGCTACTTCTTAAAAGGGACGACTATTGTTGCAAAGTAACGCCTTGATATTATACCAATCGGCTTAAATATTTAACCATTCTAGCGGACTAAATAAAGCGCTAACTGCGTTAGTAATTTTTCATATACGACTACATGGATGCAGGGGGTAGAGCAATGCAGGAGGTAGAGCAATGCAGGAGGTAGAGCAATGCAGGAGCAATTGCCGAGAACAACACCATGTCAAAATTTCTGCCTTGTTATCACTGTATTTATCTTTCGCTATAAATGGTCATTAACTTAACACGATTGGTATTAAGCCCCTGTGAAACGCTGAATTGTGCATCTTGAGGTGGCTTGGGTATAGATTAGTTATATATAATAACCAGAACAAATAACGGCTGTATTAACACATCAAGGTAGAAATCCGTTAGACTGAGGAAAAGCCCATCTAGGTATTAAATAAGGCAAACCTATGCGTCATGAAATTTGGCAACAGCTTCGCACTGAAGCAAAAGAAGTCGTTACCCGTGAACCTCTGTTAGCAAGTCATGTGTATTCATGCATTTTAAATCATGAGTGTTTAGGGTCTGCGCTGAGCTTTATTGTTGCTAATAAATTGTCGGACGCAGTGGTATCAGCATTTACCATTCGAGAATTATTTGATCAGGCCTTTGTTGATTGTGACCGAATGCTCACGCATGTTGCTCATGATATAAAAGCCGTTAAAGATCGTGACCCAGCTGCCGATACCTATTTAACAGTGATATTAAACTTAAAGGGTTTTCATGCAATTCAAGCACATAGACTTGCCCATTGCTTATGGCGCCAAAATCGTAAAGAGCTCGCGCGATTTATTCAAAGTCGTACCTCAGAAGTATTTGGCGTTGATATCCATCCTGCTTGTAAAGTCGGCCATGGTATTATGTTTGACCATGCAACTGGTATAGTTATTGGTGAAACAGCCATAATAGAAGATAACGTGTCTATCTTGCAGTCTGTGACGCTAGGCGGTACGGGTAATGAAAAAGGTGACCGACATCCAAAAATTCGTGCCGGTGTTTTGATTGGTGCAGGTGCAAAAGTATTAGGTAACATTGAAGTAGGCGAAGGGGCACGCATTGGTGCAGGTTCGGTTGTTCTGAGTGCAGTACCTGCACATACGACTGTTGTTGGCGTTCCAGCTAAAATAGTGGGTAAACCAAACTGTCCCTGTCCGGCGAAAAGCATGAACCAAAACTTTTTAGATGCGGATGAGCCACAGAACGAATCACATACCAGTGCAATGTTATAAACCATACTTATTCAGGCTATCCCAAGGTGTGATCATCTTGGGAAATACAGTGATTTAGTAAAACCTCGATTACAAGCCGTGGTCAAGGGTAGTAAAGGAATTACCGCACAATGATAAAAAATATTTATCTTTCTTTATTATTGGCTTTTTTAGCTGGTGTAACTATTACTTCTGTTTTTTTTGGATTTATCGCCTCCTCTCAATTAGCATTTTTTGAAGATGATGTTCAATCAGAGCAAGCGTTTCAAACATTTCTTAATGAGTCAGACTCAATTAAGCTTCCTCCTGCGCCTGTTAGTGCAACGCAAAGCCAAACAGATATTGCTGGAGTAAATATTTCAGCAATATCTGAATTAGTAAACCCTGCACCACTTGAAGCTCAGTTAGAAGAGTTGAGAGTTGAATTAGAAACACAGCGTAAGCTTGTAAAAGTATATGAAAAACGCCTCAATGCTCCCACCGATCTTGAACAGGCGTTACTAACCCAATTTGACGAACAAACACGTAACGAAGAGTGGGCTTATCGAACAGAGACCGCAATGAAAGACTTTTTGCAAACGGCCGATCTAAGCATCACCCCAGACATGGTAAATGCTCAGTGTAAAAGTTCGGTATGTAAATTTGACCTTTCAGCACCAAAAGATATGGATGATTTTAACCATATTCACTGGCGTGAGTTAAATGATAAGTTGGTAAAACAAGAATTTTGGCAACAGTTTACCGTTAGTACATCCAAATCCAGCGATCGAGACTTTTCTTTACTGCTTGCTACAGAGTCAAAATAACCAATTGTGCAGCAAGCAAAGAGTCGTTTACTAAAGTTAACTAACGATAGATTGAATTACTCCATCAGCTAATTCTGTCACAAGTGAATCGCCTTTATTCACTTGTGACGTTGATTTTATTACACTTCCTTGCTTATTTTTAGTGATGCTATAACCACGGGCGAGCACATTTAATGGGCTAACTGACTCTAGTTTCCCTGCTTGCATTGATAATTGGTTATTAGCATCATTTAGTTGCTGTTGCATACTTTGCTGAAGTCTTGCTTGTAATTGCTGCAATTGATGACTTGCTTGAGTAAGTTTACGATCAGGTGATTGCTGCATTAATCGTGGGGCTAAATTATTTAAACGACGCTCGTGTAAATAAATATGCTGTTGCATAGCTTGTTGTAGCGCCAAACTTAGCTCATCTAAGCGTTGTGATTGTTGATTTAACTGATTGCGCGGATGACATAGTGTTAAGCGGTGTTCAAGTGCGGTTGCAATGCTTTGCTTTGCAGATAATTGGTGTTTAAAGGCATTTGCTAAGCGATTTAACTGCTGTTGAATTTGGTTTGCAAGCTCGCTGCTGTTTGGACTTACAAGCTCCGCAGCTGCACTAGGTGTTGCTGCACGTACATCAGCTACATAATCACTTATCGTGGTATCAATTTCATGACCCACAGCGCTAATAATTGGCAGCTCACTGGCAAAAATAGCACGGGCAAGCAGCTCATGATTAAAACACCATAAGTCTTCCAGTGAGCCACCACCCCGGCCTAAAATAAGTACGTCGACTTCATTACGGGCATTGGCTATGTTTATTTTATCAATCAGTTGCAGGTGCGCCTCTTTCCCTTGCACCATCGCAGGGTAGATCACGACTTCAAGTTGTGGGGCGCGGCGTTTTAGAACCGTCAAAATATCTTTAATTGCTGCCCCTGTAGCGGATGTAATAATGCCCACACGATGCACAACAGATGGAATTGGCAGCTTATGTGCTGAGCTAAATAAGCCTTCAGCGGCAAGACGCATTTTTAAATCATCAAACTCTTGCTTTAATTGACCTTCGCCCGCGGCTTCCATATGTTCAACAATCAGTTGGTAGTCGCCGCGTGGCTCATATAAAGAAACACGCGCACGTACAGTTACTTGTGCGCCATTTATAGGGCGGTATTGTTGATTGCGGTTGTTACCGCGCCACATGGCTGCTTTTACTTGGGCACGATCATCTTTGAGTGTGAAATACCAATGGCCAGAGGCAGGTGTAATGAAATTTGATATTTCACCCGTTAAATTTAACGATGCAAACCCTTGTTCGAGTACAGTTCTGATCTCTCTATTTAATCTAGAAACGGTATAAATCGTTTGCTGCTGGGATGTTACGGCCATAAAGCGACTCTAAAAAGCGATGATGACGGTATTTTATCATAAATATTTGTGAAATCTTATTTACTCGTGTCCATAACGCTGATAAAATTTGGCCGCAATTCCTTATACAAGATCCACATGTGAGAAGTTGCCAAAATGCTTAGAATTGCTAAAGAAGCTCTTACCTTTGATGACGTACTTTTAGTACCAGGTCATTCTACTGTTTTGCCACATACGGCAAATATTTCAACTCGCTTAACGCGTGGTATCAAACTTAACTTGCCGCTAGTTTCAGCATCTATGGATACTGTTACAGAAGCCCGCTTAGCGATTGCGCTGGCACAAGAAGGCGGTTTAGGTTTTATCCACAAAAACATGACTATTGAAGAACAAGCTAAAAACGTACGTAAAGTTAAAACGTATGAAGCCGGCATTGTTTCTTTTCCAGTTACAGTTACAGCGGATTTAACCATTGCAGATGCGATTGTACTTGCTGAAGAAAAGGGCTTTTCAGGCTTTCCGGTAACGGATGCTGAAAATGGCCTTGTGGGTATTGTTACCAGCCGCGACATGCGTTTTGAAACAAAACTTGAACAGCCAGTTTCAACGGTAATGACTAAAAAAGAAAAATTAGTCACCGTTAAAGAAGGTGCTGCACGTGATGAAATCTTAGGGTTAATGCACGAGCATCGTATCGAAAAAATCCTTGTTGTTGATGATGCGTTTAAATTAAAAGGCATGATCACAGTAAAAGATTATCAAAAAGCACAAGACAAACCTGATGCGTGTAAAGATGAGCAAGGTCGTCTTCGTGTAGGCGCTGCTGTAGGTGTCGGTCCTGGTACAGATGAACGTATTGCCGCATTAGTTGAAGCGGGTGTTGATGTATTACTAATAGATACTTCACATGGTCACTCTCAAGGTGTTATTGACCGCGTAGCTGCAACACGTCAAGCTTACCCAGACTTGCAAATAGTCGCGGGTAATGTGGCAACAGCTGAAGGCGCTATAGCGCTTGCTGATGCCGGTGTTGATGCCGTTAAAGTAGGTATCGGCCCAGGTTCAATCTGTACTACGCGTATCGTTACTGGTTGTGGTGTACCACAGATCACGGCTATTTCTGATGCAGTTGAAGGCCTAAAAGGTCGCGATATTCCAGTGATAGCTGATGGCGGTATCCGTTTCTCTGGCGATATCGTAAAAGCATTGGTTGCTGGTGCATCATGTGTAATGGTTGGTTCTATGCTAGCGGGCACTGAAGAAGCGCCGGGTGAAGTTGAGCTTTATCAAGGTCGTTACTACAAATCATACCGTGGTATGGGCTCGCTTGGCGCGATGAACCAAAAAGAAGGTTCATCTGATCGTTACTTCCAAAAGTCAAACCAAGCAGACAAGCTAGTTCCTGAAGGAATTGAAGGTCGTGTGGCTTATAAAGGCCCAATCGCAACCATCATTCACCAACAAGTTGGCGGCCTGCGCAGTGCAATGGGTTTAACCGGTTGTGCAACTATTGATGAATTAAACACTAAACCTCAGTTTGTACGCGTTACTTCAGCAGGTATGGGTGAGTCACACGTTCATGATGTGCAAATCACTAAAGAAGCACCTAACTACCGCTTAGGTTAATCAATATATTATTGATATTACTGGGCTAGCTTTTGCTGGCCCTTATTTATTTTTAGTCATTCAGATACCCTGAGTGCCAGTTCTTGACTAACGAGACCCTCAATGAGCAAAGACATTCACGATTCACGAATTCTTATTTTAGACTTTGGTTCGCAATACACGCAATTGATCGCCCGCCGTGTGCGAGAAATTGGTGTTTACTGTGAACTGTGGGCATGGGACGTAACGGAAGAGCAAATCCGTGAGTTCAATCCACAAGGTATCATCTTATCTGGTGGCCCTGAGTCAACAACGTTAGAAAACAGCCCGCGTGCCCCTGAATATGTATTTAATGCCGGTGTACCCGTACTTGGTATTTGTTACGGCATGCAAACAATGGCGACTCAACTTGGCGGCAACGTTCATAGCTCTGATAAGAAAGAGTTTGGTTATGCGCAAGTTGAAAAAGTAGGCAATTGTGCATTATTTGATGCCATTGAAGACAGCATTACTGACGGCGGCGAAGGCATTCTAGATGTATGGATGAGCCACGGCGACAAAGTAATGGAAATCCCTGATACTTTCAAAACCACAGCTAAAACATCTACTTGCCCACATGCGGCAATGTCTAACGAAGAAAAGCGTTTCTACGGCGTGCAGTTCCACCCTGAAGTAACACACACTCATCAAGGTCAGCGTTTATTAGAGCGCTTTGCTGTTGATATTTGTGGTTGTGAAAAATTATGGACTGCTGAAAAAATCATTGATGACGCAATCGCGCGAATTAAAGAGACTGTTGGTGAAGATGAAGTCATATTAGGTTTATCAGGCGGTGTTGATTCATCGGTTGTAGCTATGCTTATCCATCGCGCCATTGGCGACCGTTTAACCTGTGTATTTGTTGATAATGGTTTACTTCGTTTAAATGAAGGCCAACAAGTAATGGATATGTTCGGTAATAAATTTGGCTTGAACATCATTAAAGTAGAAGCTGAAGAGTTATTTTTAGCGGACCTTGCTGGTAAATCTGATCCTGAAGATAAGCGTAAAGCCATTGGTCATACGTTTATTAAGGTATTTGATAGCGAATCTAAAAAGCTTAAAAATGCTAAATGGTTAGGCCAAGGTACTATCTACCCAGATGTCATCGAATCAGCAGCATCAGCTACAGGTAAAGCACATGTGATCAAGTCTCACCACAATGTGGGGGGCTTACCGGATGATATGGAAATGGGCTTAGTGGAGCCATTACGTGAATTGTTTAAAGACGAAGTGCGTAAAATTGGTTTAGAGCTAGGTTTACCATACGACATGCTTTACCGTCATCCGTTCCCTGGGCCTGGTTTAGGTGTGCGCGTACTTGGTGAAATCAAAAAAGAATACTGTGATTTACTACGTCGTGCTGATGCTATCTTCATTGAAGAGCTACACAAAGCTGAGCTTTACCATAAAGTGAGCCAAGCGTTCACGGTATTCTTACCAGTTAAGTCGGTAGGGGTAATGGGTGATGCACGTAAGTACGATTGGGTTGTGTCGCTTCGTTGTGTAGAAACTATCGACTTTATGACAGCGCGTTGGTCACATTTACCGTATGAGTTCTTAGGTCTGGTTTCAAACCGCATCATTAATGAAATCGACGGTATCTCACGTGTTGTTTACGATATTTCAGGTAAACCACCTGCAACAATCGAATGGGAATAATTAAAACTTAGTAGCAAACTAGTTTGATAATTGATTGTAAAACGGCGAATTAGCATGCTAATTCGCCGTTTTGTTTATTTAAAAAGCAGTTGAACTAAAAGTGTAATTTTTTTCTTTACCTTTAGCGAAACTTCTCTATAATTCGTCGCATTGCAGGGGCGTAGTTCCAATTGGTAGAACAGCGGTCTCCAAAACCGATGGTTGGGAGTTCGAGTCTCTCCGCCCCTGCCATTTCTTCTTTACATCGTTTTTATTACTTCTTATATTGTTCTTGTTTTTAAATCTACTGAGTTGTTATGCATCCACGATACGCAGCTATTTTTGGTATAGAAAACCTTGAACTAAATCAACATTTTCGTCCACAGTCTATTGTTGAGCAATTTCCTGATCAAACAATGACGGCACCACAGGTAACTCTAGAGTTAAATCAAAAGCTGTTAGCAGATCTAAATCGTGCTATTGCACCAGAGCAAATTAAGCACGTAGTGCAAAGTGATACGCTAGCATGGCATGAAGGCCAACTGAGTTTACCAAATCAACAGCTTAGTGCTGATAATAAACGCGCGCTATGGGCGCTGATGAGCATACACCTTGATAACCTTTGAATCTGTTACTGAATCATCTATTGACGCGCTAATGCGTGTTGAGAGTGCATGTCACAGCCATCCGTGGACTGTTAACACAATGAAATCATGTTTAGCTGGGCGCTACTTTAATTTAGCCGCGTTTAGTGAACAACAAATGATTGGTTTTTACATTGGTGAGAAAGCAGGACCTGACTTTACCTTAATGGATATTTGCGTAGCACCTGATTTTCAGGGGAAAGGCATAGCAAAGCAGTTACTTACAGCATTTATTGAATATGGCGAAAAGCACAACGCTGAAAACTTATTCTTAGAAGTACGCGAAACCAACACCCGTGCAATTAACTTGTATGAACGGGCAGGCTTTAGTGAGATGTCAGTACGTAAAAATTACTACCCAAGTGATGACCCATCAAAAAATGGTCATGAAGATGCAATACTAATGGGGCTCACTTTACTCTTTGGGTGATTTAGCTTGTTGTATCGTATATTTAATTGCTTCAATTAAACTCAATGCCAAATAGTCACGACGACTATGATCGCGCCCTCGCAAGTTATCCTCAAGAGTCGCAGCACCATGATGAATATTACTAAACCCAAAGCACCCAGCACTGCCTTTTAAGTTGTGTGCTAGTGCCCTGAGTTGATCCCATTCACCTGAATTATATAAATCCGTCACTTCAACTAGGTAATCAGGTAGTTTAGAGCGATAGTTTTCATTTATCTGTTGAAACTTATCGCTGTTGAGCAAGCTATCCCATTTGCTTTGACTGTCTTTTTCTATGTGTAAATAACTAACGAGTACGCTTTCAAGCGCATCTTTGTCGATAGGTTTTGCTAGTGCTTCATCGCAACCTGCTTTGAGGTAGGTGTCAACATCATGCTTCATTACATTCGCAGTAAGCGCAATAATAGGACCATCGTAAGCGGCGTGACGTAGCATTTGTGTGGCTTCTAAACCACCCATCACAGGCATTTGCATGTCCATAATAATGAGCTGATAGTCATTCACTAACGCCATTTCGACAGCTTCAGCTCCATTTTTTGCGATATCAGGCTCAAGCCCCCATGTTTGTAGTAATAACTTAATTAGCACTTGGTTATCAGGGTTATCTTCAGCAACAAGGATATTGGCATCAAAGCTATTAGCTGCAAAGGAAAGCTGCTGGTCTTTAGTGGGGGTTAGTTGCTCTATTGCTGTTAGCATTGTATGGGCATGCTCTGCATTTTCATCAAGGTGGCAGGCTATTTGAATGCAAAATCGACTGCCTTTACCCGGTTCACTTTCTAAATGAACATCACCGCCAAGTAATTGTGCTAAATTTTTGGAAATACATAACCCGAGACCAGTACCGCCAAAACGCCGCGTAGTCGTTGCATCGGCTTGTTCAAATGGTTTAAAGACTCGTTCAACTTCATGCTCTGACATGCCAATGCCGGTATCTTCAATTGCAAATTCAATAAATTGTTTATCTTCGAGGTATTTAATATCGAGGGTTATTTGTCCTTGCTCAGTAAATTTTACGGCATTACTGGCAATATTAATCAGAATTTGCTTTAAGCGAGTCGCATCGCTATAGATTGTTTGCGGTAAAGGTAATGTGTAATTTATTTCAAAAGTGAGCTGTTTTTCTTGCGCTAACGGGCGAATAATCGAATCTATATCATGGACTAATTCAACAACAGACAGCGGCTCACGTTCAACGGCTAGTTTTTCAGCTTCAATTTTTGATAAATCTAAAATATTATTAATTAGCTCAAGTAAGTGCTTTGAGTTACGTAAAATCGTGCTTAAATGCAATTCATCATTAACTGCTTTTTTTGTATGTAGCAGTTGCTCTGTAAAACCCATAATCGCAGTTAGTGGTGTGCGAATTTCATGACTCATATTCGCTAAAAAACGGCTCTTTAATTGGTTGGCTTGTTCCGCTTGTGCAATAGCCCCTTCAAGCTGGCTATTCATTGTTTCAAGCGCTTTAGTACGGCTCTCAACTTTATCTTCAAGGTGGTGCTTGTATTCTTTTAATTCATCTTGATAATGACGGATTTGGTTGATCATATGATTAAAATCATTAAATAAAACACCAACTTCATCATTGTTGTGTGCTGGTAAGTAAACTGATAAATCACCATCGCCAACGCGATGGCTCGCCGCACCTAGTTGCTCAATGGGATTGAGTAATAAGTTACGCACTACAATAAAAATAAGCAGTGGTAGCGTAACCACCGAAATAATTACAATTAAAGCTGTGATCAGGCTAATGGCTCTACCCGACTGATAAAGCAGTGCTTTTGGGATAGTCGATACGTAATAATAACCGCCACTCATTTGCACGGCATAAATCATTCGTTCAACCTTATCGATACTGGAGAGCTCTATGGTGGAGAGTTTACCTAAATCAGCTAATTCATGAATTTGTTTTAACTCATACTCACTGATGTAATTACCCCGTTTGTCATAATCTGAACTAAATAAAATTTTACCGTCGTTAGTTAATAATAAATTAAGTGTGTTGTTATAGGGGGCTTCTAAAATACTGGTATTTAAAATTGACGGCTCAACATGAACAATAATAAAACCTAATTGCTGAGGACGCTTTAAGTAATAATCAGCACTAAAAATACGTTGGATGAAATACAAGCTGGTGGTGCCATCTTTTTTTTGCACCATAAACTGTTGTTGGCCTAAATTACTTTGTAATACTTGATCGAAAAAAGGGTAGCTGTCAGGAGCTATATTTAAACTACTAGAGTAATACGCGTCACTTTTACCATTTGGGGAAACTAAATTTACACTAATAATGTCTGGGTACGCTTCAGAATAACTGGCAAATACGTCCATTAATGCGCCCAAACGACGTGTGTAATTACCATTATAGCGAAGGTCGTCAGCGAGAAAGTCGCTTAAAACAGGGGAGGTTGACAGTAATTTTGTGGTGGAATGAAAGGAGTCAATGTAGTTGAACATTTTTTGCTGTTGTTGTTCTACAAAACGGCTCACGATAAGTTCAGCTTGTTTTTGTGTTGAACTAGTGACGTTAGTGAGCGTAAAGCCCCCTAAAAACAGTAACGGTAAGATCACCAACGGCGTGATATACCATAATAATCGTATGCTTAGCTTACTGGTTTTCATGCCCAAACAAAATATCCTCCATGTAATCCATCAATAGTATGCGCTAGTGTAAAATTACACAAGTTTAGCGCGTTGACTGCACCTACGTGCTTGGTGCAATTTGAAACAAAGTTATCAGCTAATTACTTACAATCGTTGCTTTTTTGGCTAAGGTAAACAAGGTATAATGTGGGTAATTCTATTTTATATTTACAGTGCGCAAAAAAGACCTTTGCTTAGGTTTGTTTTTAGTTGCGCCTTGTTCTGACTTAAAGCGGCTTACATGTCTAATTTATTAAACGAAATCAATACGCGACGTACGTTCGCAATCATCTCGCATCCAGATGCGGGTAAAACGACCATCACTGAAAAAGTGTTGTTGTTCGGACAAGCAATTCAAAAAGCCGGTACGGTAAAGGGTCGCGGTTCAAATCAACATGCTAAATCTGACTGGATGGAGATGGAAAAAGAGCGTGGTATCTCTGTAACCACTTCTGTAATGCAATTTCCGTTTAATAAAGCACTTGTTAATTTACTTGATACCCCAGGGCACGAAGACTTCTCTGAAGATACTTATCGTACCTTAACGGCTGTGGATTCATGTTTAATGGTTATCGATGCAGCTAAAGGTGTTGAAGCCCGAACTCGTAAATTAATGGAAGTAACACGCCTTCGTACCACGCCAATTGTTACCTTTATGAATAAATGTGACCGCGACATCCGTGATCCTATGGAGTTACTTGATGAAGTTGAAACAGAGCTAAATATTGCGTGTGCACCTATTACATGGCCGATTGGCTGCGGTAAAGAGTTTAAAGGTGTTTATCATATTCATCGCGGCGAAACCTTGTTATATAAAACAGGGCAAGGTCATATGATTCAAGAAGTGCGCAGTATTAAAGGGCTAGATAACCCTGAACTTGATGATGCAATTGGTGAAGAGTTAGCTGCGCAATTGCGCGATGAACTTGAGCTTGTGATTGGTGCATCAAATGAGTTTGATTTAGATCTTTTCTTAGCCGGTGAATTATCACCTGTGTATTTTGGTACAGCACTTGGTAACTTTGGTGTTGATCATGTTTTGACAGGTCTGACTGAATGGGCACCAACGCCATTGCCGCGCGAAACGGAAGACCGCACAGTTGTTGCAAGTGAAGAAAACTTCACAGGTTTTGTATTTAAAATTCAAGCAAACATGGATCCAAAACACCGCGACCGTATTGCATTCATGCGTATTGTATCGGGTAAATACAGCCAAGGCATGAAAATGAATCATGTGCGTATAGGTAAGCAAGTAAGCATTTCAGATGCCGTAACTTTTATGGCAGGTGACCGTGAGCGTGCAGCTGACGCCTACGCTGGTGACATCATTGGCCTACATAACCACGGTACGATTCAAATTGGTGATACTTTCACACAAGGTGAAAAACTTAAATTTACTGGTATACCAAACTTTGCACCTGAGTTATTCCGTCGTATTCGTCTGCGCGATCCATTAAAGCAAAAGCAATTATTAAAAGGCTTAGTGCAGCTATCTGAAGAAGGTGCAGTACAAGTATTTAGACCACTCATTAATAACGATTTAATTGTTGGTGCTGTAGGTATATTGCAGTTTGATGTAGTAGTAGCGCGTTTAAAAGCCGAATACAACGTTGATGCTATTTACGAAAGTGTTAATGTAAATACGGCTCGTTGGGTGAGTTGTGATGATGTTAAAAAGTTTGAAGACTTTAAGCGTAAATGTGAAAGCAACCTAGCGCTAGATGGTGGCGATAATTTAACTTACATTGCCCCAAGTCGTGTAAATCTTAACTTATCGACTGAACGCTACCCAGAAGTGACGTTTAACCACACGCGTGAAAACTAAACAAAAATTCAATTTAAAGCCTGCAATAGCGGGCTGGTAAAGGTAATAAATTACATGAACATTCGTACGCTATTGATTGAAAAAGCCATCGCGGCAATGACGGGGGCAGGCTTACCTGCAGATACCAACCCTGCAGTCACACAAAGCACTCGCCCACAATTTGGTGATTACCAAATCAATGGTGCAATGGGCGCAGCTAAAAAAATGAAAAGCAACCCGCGCGAGCTTGCACAAAAAATAATAGATCATTTAGATGTAAGTGATATTGCAGAAAAAACGGAGATCGCGGGTCCTGGTTTTATTAATATTCACTTAAAGCCTGAGTTTTTAGCGCAAAGTTTAAAAGCGGCAAATCAAGATGAAAAACTGGCTGTTGCAGAGCATGCACAGCCACAAAAAGTTGTGGTTGATTACTCATCTCCTAACTTAGCTAAAGAAATGCACGTAGGGCATTTACGTTCAACGATCATTGGTGATGCAGTAGTACGTGCGCTTGAGTTTCGTGGTGACACTGTTATTCGCCAAAATCACATGGGCGATTGGGGTACGCAGTTTGGTATGTTGATTGCGCATTTAGAAGATCAAATAAGCCAAGGTGTTGATCTTGATACTGTTGCGTTAGCTGATTTAGAAACTTTCTATCGCGATGCTAAAAAGCGTTTTGACGACGAAGAAGGTTTTGCTGATAAAGCCCGTGACTACGTAGTAAAACTACAAGGCGGCGACGCTCATTGTGAAAAACTGTGGAAGCTGTTTATCGCAACATCTGTAAAGCATTCTGAAGAAGTTTATAAACGCTTAAATGTAACGCTTACGCCAGACGATATAATGGCTGAAAGCGCTTATAACAGTGAGCTTAATAACATTATTGCGTTATTAAAAGATAAAAATATTGCGGTTGAGTCACAAGGCGCACAGGTAGTTTTTTTAGATGAGCTGGCAAATAAAGATGGTGAGCCATCTGTATTTATCGTACAAAAATCAGGTGGCGGTTTCTTATACGCAACCACCGATTTAGCAGCTTGTGATTACCGTTCAAACAAGTTGGGTGCAGCACGTATCCTAATTTTTGTTGATGCACGCCAAAGCTTACACTTTAATCAAGTAGAGCTTACAGCACGCAAAGCCGGTTTACTTCGTGATGAGACTAGCTACGAATTTTGCCCTTTCGGCACCATGATGGGTGAAGATGGCAAACCATTTAAAACCCGTACTGGTGGCACAGTAAAATTAGCCGATTTACTTGAAGAATCAATTGTTCGTGCAACAGCAAAACTTGCTGAGCGTGAATCAGATTTAAGCGACGCTGAGCGCAGTGAAATTGCCCGTAAAGTTGGTATTGGCGCAGTTAAATACGCTGATTTATCTAAAAATCGTACCAGTGATTATATTTTCAACTGGGATACCATGCTCAGCTTTGAAGGCGCAACTGCACCTTACTTACAATACGCTTATACTCGCGTACGTAGCATTTTCCGTAAATCAGGTGTAGATGCTGCAAACCTAAATGCTGAAATAGTCATTGTTGAGCAACAAGAAAAAGCTCTAGCACTTAAATTGCTACAATTAGAAGAAGTGCTTGATCAAATGATCAATGAGGCAACACCGCACGTATTGTGTAGTTACTTATACGAACTTGCTAGCCTATACATGACATTCTACGAAGCCTGCTCAGTACTTAAAGAAGGTGTAGAGCCAAGTGTACGCGACAGCCGTTTAGTGTTGTGTAATTTAGTGGCAGATACACTGCGTACAGGGTTGGATCTGTTAGGCATTGAAGTCATGGAGCAAATGTAACCACCGTCGTATTTTAACCTAATACTGCGTTGTCCACTCGATTGACCCTAATTACATACAACACGTATGCTCATAGGGCTCAATCGAATGTCCGCCTTGTTTTAGGCTAAATTACTTAGGTGGATTCTGCTGCTTGTAGGTTGGGTTGAGTGTTACGAAACCCAAAAATGCTAAGTCACATACAAAATACGTATGCTCCTTGGCATAAATAAACTCATTGCCTTGCTAGCGCTCCTACACTTGCAGATAATTTTAGGTGCTAGGTGCTAGGTGCTAGGTGCTAGGTGCTAGGTGCTAGGTGTAGCTTGACACTGAGCTGCAATTGCTTAATTTTGTAGCTGATAGCTGATAGCTGATAGCTGATAGCTGATAGCTGATAGCTGATAGCTGATAGCTGATAGCTGATAGCTGATAAAGAAGGATTTGATATGAAACTCGAAGATATTCGTCGTGAATACCTGCAAGATGCGCTTAGCGAAGACAACTTGCTTGATTGCCCATTTAAGCAGTTTGAAAAGTGGCTCGATAATGCTGTAACGGCTAATTTATCAGATCCTACAGCTATGGTCGTGGCGACGGTTGATGAAACAGGGCAACCATCGCAACGCATTGTATTGTTAAAGCATCTTGATGATGACGGTTTTGTATTTTTTACCAATACCGGCTCACGTAAAGCACAAGAGCTAAAAGGTAATAACAAAATATCATTGCATTTCCCGTGGCACACCATGGAACGCCAAGTGATTGTATACGGTGAAGCTAAACCATTGCCAACCGCAGCGGTTGCCAAGTACTTTTTATCACGCCCTAAAGAGAGTCAGCTTGCTGCATGGGCGTCTGCACAAAGTCGGCCTGTGTCATCACGAAAAGTATTAATGGAAACCTTTGCGAATATGAAAAATAAATTTGCGAAAGGTCAGATCCCTTTACCTGATTTTTGGGGCGGATACTGTGTTGTGCCAACTAAAATAGAGTTTTGGCAAGGCGGGGCGCATCGCTTGCACGATCGCTTTATGTATCAACGCCAAGCTGACAACAGCTGGCAAGTAACGCGTTTAAACCCATAACCAGTTATGGCGTTTATTGATTCCCACTGCCACTTAGATTTTGCTGAATTTGACGCCACGCGCGAACAACTCATTCGGCAAAGTTTAGAACTGGGAATTAATCATTTTATTGTGCCGGGTGTTAGCTTGGCACAATCTTATTCACTCACCTCTTTTGCTAAACAATACCCGAGCGTATACATTGCCATTGGTTTGCACCCTTATTTTATGGCTGAACACCGTGATGAGCATTTAGATGAACTTAACAAACTGGCTCACAAGCATAAAGATCAGTTAGTCGCTATTGGTGAATGTGGGATCGATCGTAGTATCGAAAATATAGCAAAGCAAACACAAATATTTGAATATCAAATTGAACTTGCTAATCAACTGGAACTCCCACTGATTGTACATCATCGGCAAAGTCATGATTTAATTGCGCAATCATTTAAGCGCTGTAAGCCTAAATACGGTGGTGTTATTCATGCTTTTTCAGGCTCATTACAACAAGCAAATTCATACATTAAGTTGGGCTTTAAACTTGGGGTAGGCGGGGTAATTACGTATGAGCGCGCGCAAAAAACACGTCACGTTATTGCTCAAATAGCGCCAGAGCATTTATTACTTGAAACGGATGCACCATCAATGCCGCTTGCGGGCTTTCAGGGGCAGCACAATACACCACTGCAATTACCATTAGTGTTTGATAAGCTTTGTCAGTTAAAACAAGTCACATCATTAAATAGGAATGATCTAAAACAACGCCTTTATGACTCGTGCTCAGCACTTTTTCGAATATAACGATTAACCTGCCAACGTTTTAAACCGCGCCCTAGTTGCCATGTAAAAATACAGGTTATAACCAGCATCAATAATACTTGGCGGCCTAAGTCATGAAAGTGGCTGTGGCTTTGTGCTATCGATGATCGCGTTAAATACGTAATGGATACAAAGCCAAGGGGGCGGTCATCATCGCTAATAACTGGTTCAACAAAGGGGGTTTTAAGTTTACTTATACCGGGAGTGGAATCTGGTAATTTACCTAATAAATGATGCGTTTGCCAATTAGCGCTGTTTGCAATAAGCACTCCTTGGTGATCATAAATCATTGCCGCAAGCACAAATTCGTCCTTACTAATATTATTGCAAAGCGCGTTTAGTGCGGGTTTATTTTTTTC
Organism: Pseudoalteromonas sp. NEC-BIFX-2020_002; assembly: GCF_013002825.1. Classification (NCBI taxonomy): domain Bacteria; kingdom Pseudomonadati; phylum Pseudomonadota; class Gammaproteobacteria; order Alteromonadales; family Pseudoalteromonadaceae; genus Pseudoalteromonas; species Pseudoalteromonas sp. NEC-BIFX-2020_002. The sequence goes on along the minus strand of NZ_JABEPJ010000002.1, from coordinate 257,412 downwards.
AAGTAATGGGGTTTTTGCATTAAGCGCCATGAAGCGAGTTAAGCTTTTAGCGGTACTGTCGGCACTGTCATAAAGTAACTGATGGCTTTGAAAACTACTATTTATTGCAACCCAGCTCAACAGTAAAAAACATGCAGCAGCCAGACTCAAACGAACTAAGCGTTGCCTTTGAGATGCAGAAATAGGGTTTTTAAGATGGTTATTTTTCATAGTCACCGCTTGCGCTGCTGACAGCTTTTGCTTTTGATGTTACAACTAAGCCTAACTATAACCTTAAATCCCCCTCAATGGCGAATTTACTCTTAAGTCGCAGTTGAGACATTAGTATCATTATGGAGTCATCATGACATTGGAGCGCTTTGCGACCCTAACATCTGAGCAAGTGGCAATGCAGTTTTCGTTAGGACAATGGTATCGCGATCAGGGTGCGTTAGTAGAACAAACCAGCGCAGTGATTAATTCACAGGGAACATTCAGTATCGCCTTTGCAGGTAATTTTGATGGGCAAAAGCTCGTTAGTATTGCGGCTTTCTTAACTCAACATGGCTTTATTGTTAGTGCTGTATGTCGTTACCAGCCTGATCAAAAATTAACGCCTGCATGGTGCTTTTATAGTGATAAAAGCCAATTGACCATTAATCCGTTGTTATTAAATGAGTTTGCTCATCCGTTAGGTTTTCAGCTAGTACAAGTTAGCAAGCCACCTAGCTTAATACAGCCTGGTTTATTGGTTATGGATATGGATTCAACTGCTATTACTATTGAATGCATTGATGAAATAGCGCGCCTTGCAAATGTGTACGATGATGTTGCGGCGGTAACAGCGCAAGCAATGGCTGGAAAGTTAGATTTTAGCGAAAGCTTACATCAGCGCGTTGCCAAACTTACAGGTATTAAACAAAGCTTAATTGATGAACTTAAAAATAATTTACCTTTAATGCCCGGCATTCAAGCGCTATGCAAAGTGCTAAAACAACATAACTGGTATTTAGCAATTGCCTCTGGTGGTTTTGTGCCTTTTGCAGAGCAAGTACAAAGCATACTTGATTTGGATGAAGTGCATGCCAACGTATTGGAGTTTAAAGATAATCAGCTCACCGGCAAAGTACTTGGAACTATTGTTGATGCACAGCAAAAAGCGGTGGTGTTGACTAAACTACAACAGCAATTAAATTTGCCTGTACAGCAAACGGTTGCCATTGGCGATGGCGCGAATGACTTAACCATGATGGCTGCGGCAGGTTTAGGTGTAGCAGTACATGGTAAGCCAAAGGTGGTTGAGCAAGCTCAAGCTGCAATTTGCCAAGGATCGCTATTACAAATATTATACCTTTTGACGATCCCTGAGCTTAAGTTAAACGCTTAAGCCAAATTTGTTTGCGCTTATTCATTTGCTCTATTAGCTCAGCTGTAAAATCCAAGTGGCTGAGCGTTTCATCAGTTACATCTACCATGTCGCCAACACCTGCAACTGACCATAGCGCTTCCTCAAGATCTTTAGCTTTATGAAGCGCATATTGGCTCACGTATTTAAGCTCGTTTGATAAGTAATCTGTATCAGGGCGGCCAGTGCGAGAAATATATAAACGCATAACGAATACTAATTCAGATTTTAAGCCTTTCTTTAAAAATAAGTGCAAAGGTGAAAAGTTATCATCAGCAACACACTGGCTTTTAACGGCTTCTTGAAGTGTCGATTTTTTAGGATCAAAGCGAATAAACAGCGTAAATTGTAGCGGGGGATCTTGGCGACTACGATCTTTAATTAACGGAGTAATAATATCGGTAATTTGCTCTGTTGATAAAAAGGGATCAATTGTTGTGGTGTCATTAAGCAAACCGTAATTTTGTAAAATAGTATGCAGTGAGCTTGGGTATAGCCCATGACCAATTGCCCCTGTTTTGAAGTGCGCGGCTTCTTTATGCAAATAAAATGGGAATTGGCATACACTTTTAGTGACCATGTTTCTAAGCGCTGTAGACAAACCTGGAATTTTTGGCGCTTCTTCAGATACTTTTAGCTTATCTTTATTATTTTCAATTAACTGCGTGAAAAACTTTACACCCATATGCGGTAAATCAGCTATCCGCGTTGCTTTTAAATTAATTGTAGTAAGCGACTTACTTACAGCCATAACTTCATATTTCAATGCTGAAAGTTGGTATTTTTTAGTGATCTTTTGCAGCTCAGGCATGCTTAATTCAACAACATCACCTTTATTAAAGCTAACGGGTTGCTGGCACTCAATCTGTAGTCCCATGACCGAAAAATCGCGACTATGCGCTGTATAAACTTGCTCATCAGGCAAAGTGATCAAGATATCTGTTTTATAAAGGTAGCGCTTATGTGCGCGTAAATTTACATATTCTAAATCAACGGTTTCGAGCTTTGGCGGCGCTTTATGCTTACCATGACCAAAGCGCTTTAACTGATTTACCAAGCTTTTGTCATAACTAAAAGTTTGATAATGCGTTTGTTCAGTTTTAGTCCCTACAGACGTTAAAATCACTAAGTACTTAACGTCTTTCACCATCCCTTGCACGCGAGGAGTGGGGGGCTTATTTAATTTTTCGATGTCTTTGCCAGCGGTATTTGGCAAACTTAAAGGGATAAATGAATCATCGGGATGACTGGGCATCAGCTGTACTTTAAAGCATTGCCAGCTTTCTTTTTGACTGCCAAAACCAAAGAACAGCTGTTTTAATTCAGGTTCAGTGGCAAGCTCTGAGCGGGTTGCTGAATAATAATAAACTTTACCGCCAACAACATGGGTAAACGTATATAAATATTCTTCTTTTACTGGAGATGGGTCACTCAGTAATAAGTTTATCCGTTGTTGATTTAATATTGTGTATAAACAAGATAGTTTTCGCTCATCGCAGAAATAGCGCTGGATAAAAATATTATTTTCAGTGGTAAGCACTAAACTCGGGTATATTTTATCATCATGCTGGCTGAAGAAAGTAAATAAAGAAGTAACACGGGGAATATAATATTGCTCATAACCTTTAGATACAACAGCATCTAAAGTGTTATCTAAATTTACTTTATAGCGGCGTTTATTTCCATGGATAAAGCTTTCTAAGAATCCATCAAACTTTTCATTATTTTCAACAAATGTTCTTTTTAGGCGAATATGGTTAAAGTCAGCAGAAACTTTTTCAACGGCAACAACTTCGTATTGAATACCATTTTTTAAACCAAGTTCAAAATCTTGCTCAAGACCAACTAGCCGTAAGCCAAGTATTTGTCCTCGTTTGACATGGTAGCGAGGTGCGAGTTTTATTTTGGCGCCGCTTAACGATATATCAGACGTCGTGGCCGCAACCGTATTGCTTTTTTCAAGCTCAACAGTGATTTTAATTGAGTAATTCATCCGCTCTTCGCGGCGGCTCTCATAGGATGCAAACTTGATAACCTGACAATCAAAGTTCTGCTCTTCTTGATGCTCAGGCTGCTGGGCTAATTGTGCCGCTTTTTTTTGCATCACCCGATGGTTATTATCAGTATTCATTACGGCTTCATAAACAGCAAGCGTATAACCACCATGTCGTTCAATTGCTTTTTCAAACACTTCTATGGCTGTTTCATCCATAAAGTGCTGTTTACCTTCATATTCAAAAGGTTTTACTTGGCCTGTTACTTGGCCTCGTAAATCAATAAACCGGGCGATTGGTTGCGAAAGGCGAGACATTTCCATCTTGATCAAAAATTGCTCAGGCTTGGTTAAGCCCGCGGTTTTCGATTTAAAGATCGAGTCAAATTTGGAGTTACCTAAATATGATTTAAGTTCATCAACTAAACTTTCATATTTAAATAGTATGTCATCAGTCATTTATAAAACCATCACCGTCTATTCTAAAAAGTTGGTATACTATTGCGTTATAAATACGTTTATCTTAATGCATTATTACGACAATTTAAGTGTAGCGAGTATCCATCTTTAAGTTTTTATTATTATGAGATTGCCAAATTAATGACTGTTACTTCCAATTGCTTTAGTAACAAAATACTAAAGCAAAAAGCGTGCCCTAAAGCAAAAGTAACAAAATAGCTTTAATTATACTCCGATTGTGGCGCTGAATTGCGCTATTGGCAAGGGCAATGTTCGATGTTAAGGCAACGAAATAGTAAAATAAGCACCTAATCATAAATGAGTTTACTCAATATGCTTAGGGAGAATGAGCAAAAAGTTAGCAAAGTAGGCACTGTAAATGGCAAAAGCGGCAAAAATAGAATTTGTTTGTACCGAGTGCGGTATGAATTACCAGCGTTGGCAGGGGCAATGCCGTTGTGGGGCATGGAATACCTTAGCTGAATTCAAACCCTCTGCGGGGCAAAGTAAAAAAGCAGCTACACGAGCAGTTGTGGGTGGTTACGCTGGTGGTGTTGGTGGTGGCTCTAAAAAAATTAATGACATAACAACCACAGAGGCCGAAAAACAACTTACCGGTATTGGCGAGCTTGATCGTGTGTTATCGGGTGGTGTTACCACCGGTTCTGTAAATATTATCTCTGGCGACCCTGGGGCTGGTAAAACAACATTATTATCTGACTTAGTTGCGCGCATGTCACAGCGCATGCCTTCGCTATACTGTACCGCAGAAGAGTCACTGTCACAGTTTAAAAATCGTGTTAACCGCTTAAAGCTTGATTACAACCCTGATGAACTGTACTTATTATCAGAAACCAGTGTTGAAACCATTATCGAAGAGCTTGAAAAAAATAAGATTAAGTTTGCTGTTATCGACTCAATTCAAGCGGTTGTGACCGATAACGCAAATGGCAGCCCGGGTTCTCCATCACAAGTAAAAAGTGCCGCCCAAGCGTTAACGCAATACTGCAAGCAAAACGACGTTACTATGTTTATCATTGCCCACGTTAATAAAAATAACGAAATTGCAGGCCCGCAAACACTAGTTCACATTGTTGATGCATTACTGCATATAGACACAAACGATGGTCAAATACGCACCTTGCGCGCGAATAAAAACCGTTTTGGCGACATTGATACCGTGGGTATTTTTAGAATGTGCGAACGCGGCATGTTGAGCGTTGATAACCCTAGTGAAATATTTTTATCAGGTTCCAGCACTGACTCCCCTGGTTCAACGATCACCTGTATCCGTAAAGGCAATCGTAATCTGTTACTCGAAATACAATGCTTAACTACTGAAACAGAGGCCGAGTTTCCACAGCGAGTATGTGTTGGTTTGAATATGAATCGGATTAAAATGCTGACCGGTATTTTACGTAAGCACACTAAAACAAAGATATTTCACGATACGTTTTTTAACATTGTTGGTGGCCTACGCATCGATGAAACAGAAACCTGTATTGATTTAGCGCTAGTAACAGCATTACTCAGCAGCTTAAATGAGTTTGTTGTGCCGCGTACCACTTGCATAATGGGCGAGCTGAGTTTAAATGGTGATGTACGCCCAATAGACAGTGGCGTGCCCCGCGTTAAAGAAGCTGCCCAGCATGGTTTTACCGAAATATTTATTCCATTTCGCAATTACCATAAATCAATGGAAGGGCTGGGCGCTAAAATAACGCCAGTAAAAACAGTGCACGAATTACTTAGTTTAATAAATTAAGAGGGTATTTTTGTTACAATTACCAATAACGTCAGCTTACTTATAAATGCTATTGTAAGCACAAATTAATGATTAAAAAGAACAGTAATAAGGAAATAAAATGAAAAAATTAGCGATTGTTGCAGCTGTTGTTGCACTAGCTGTGGGTGGTGCAAGCTACGCAAACTATGCGCTTACCAAAGAAGTAAAAACAGAAGTAGATCGTCAGCTTGCTTTATTAGCTAAGCAAACAGGTTCAACTGCAACCTATGAAACATTATCAGCAAGTGTGTTTTCACAAAGTGTTGAATTATCAGGTGTTGAAATCAAAGGTTTTGATAACGAAAGTATTGCGCAAATAAGCAGTATTACAGTTGCAGGTTACGAGGTTGATAAAATAGCACCGCGTACAGAGCTGTCATTAAAAGGCTTTAAATTTAGTGATGCGTTTGTAGCGCAACTACCAAATGATGCAAATAACCAACTTGCCTCAGCAAGTTACGATTTACACACGCTAATGAACTACGACGAAAACTCTGGCGACAGCGATATTGCTTTTTCGCTCAACGCAAACCAGATTGTTGCGCTTAACTTTGATCTAGGTTTAGCTAAATCAAAAGCACTAATGGAAGCTTCACTAGCAATGGGTAAAATGCAACAAGCGCAAGGCACACAGGCGTTGCCGCTTGAGCAGCAATTACAGCAACAAACTTTATTAATGCAAGCTATCTCAGAACTTGAGCCTCGTAGTATTGAAATTAAACTTAATAACGAAGGCGAGTTTAAAGCCCTTATTGAACAAGTATTAAGCAAGCAAGGCATGACGCTAGAACAAATGCAGCAAATGGTTGAAATGCAGCTACAGCAAGCCCCTGTTAGTGACGAGCTTGCACAGGCAATTAGAGACTTCACACAAGGTTTAGGTTCATTAACAGTGTCAGCCAGTTTACCCGCAGGGCAAACAATGACAGAGATTAATCAGCAAATATTTACTTTGATGGGCCAACCAAACGAGCTAGCAGAGTTTATAAATTTAAAAGCGAAAGGTGAATAGATCGCAGAGTTATAAAAAGCTGTAAGTTGTAAGCGCGAGTATATCTCGCGCTTTTTTTAATATTTAATTTCTAAATTAAAATGCTCGTTTTTAACTCCACGCATACCTATGATAGATTAGCGCATAACGAAGTTTATTTTATTCAGAATATGGGATTGAAGAATACGGCTTATTATAAATACCGAAGGCACAATAATTGCTATTTTCCCAAGTACCGTCAGTATATAAAACCCTAGTAACACAAGCATTAGCATCAGCTAAAAACTCACCAAAACGGCCATTTTCATTAAATGTACAATATGATGACGTGCCGCATCGCCAAGTCCCTGAGTTAGATGCACTGTAACTCCAAGTAACCTCCTGGATAGGTCTATCACTAACAAACCTAAACGCAACACCTGGGCGAGGCGAATTTGTTGTGCTTGAACAATGATCAACTGAATACTCTTGCTGTGTAGGTGTGCCGTTTATCATACATTCAACATGTGCAGCTAAAGTCGAACCGCTATAGCCTAGTGAAAGTAAAGCCGTGGCAATAATTAACTTTTTCATCCATTTATCTCCTTGTTTATTAAAGTTCTATATTTATTGCATTTTTGTATCATAATGTAAATGGTTTTTGTTCTTCTTATTGGTTCTTGAGGGTGGAACCATCATTTTTTAGTATTGATTATGTGCTAATTAAAATCGGGTGTGAATACGTTTTCAATGTTGCCTTGTTTTCTTTAAGTTTTTGTATTTTATTGTTTTAAATTGAATTTTGGCTCGTGATTAAAACAACCTGGATTTCATAAATAGCTAGGTGAAGGCCTTGTGATAGGTGTGTTTTTTATAGGGAATAAATTTGTTAATTACTTGTGGTTTTGGCTGGTTTTTTGTACTGATATGTTAGAGGTAAAGTGAATATGTGTTAGGTTTTATGTTCAAAATGTAGGGGCACTATAAATGCGATTGATTTGAAAGAGTAAGTGCTTTATCACATATATAAAAGATAAGGCGTTTAAATAAAGACCGTTAACCTTATTTTTTGTGCTTTCTTCTTCGTTTAATAAAGCCTGTGACTATACTTAGCTTAAAGCTGAGCAATGCCTACTAATTAGGTTTTATAATAAAAATTGGTGAAATTAATGAAAACGATTGGACTTTTAGGTGGAATGAGTTGGGAGTCAACCTCAAGCTACTACACATTAATTAATCAAGGCGTTAAAGCTAGGCTTGGTGGCTTGCATTGCGCTAAGATTTTTCTACACAGTGTTAATTTCGATGATATTGAAAAGCTTCAACATGAAGGTAATTGGCAAGAAACAGCTAAAATATTGACGAGTGCAGCTAAATCAATCGAGCAAGCGGGCGCTGATTTTTTAATGATTTGTACCAATACGATGCATAAAGTGGCACCTGATATTGAGCGAGAGCTATCGATTCCAATTTTGCACATCGTTGATGCAACAGCGCAATTTTTATTGCGTGATAATATTAGTAAAGTAGGGTTGTTAGGTACGCGGTTTACAATGGAGCAAGACTTTTATAAAGGACGTATCACCGATAAGTTCGCAATTGATGTGGTTGTGCCCAATAAAGCGGATCAACAAATTGTGCATGATGTTATTTATAATGAATTGTGCCAAGGAACGATTAACCCACAATCTAAAGTTAAATACATAAATATTATTAACGCGCTTGCTAGAGAAGGTGCTCAAGCAGTGATCCTTGGCTGCACAGAAATAGCTTTGCTCGTACAGCAATGCGATACAGATATTATCTTATACGATACAACACAAATACATGCAACTTTGGGTGTAGAGCTGGCATTGGCTGAATAGGTAAGCTAATCGATATTTTAATGAGACCCTTAGCTAGAACGCCTTAATATTTAGCGTTTAATCTGCTTAGGTATAAAAGAGGATGTTTATGCAAGCTAAATATGAATGGAGGAAAAAAGAGAAAGCGCTGTACCTTCCAAAAAATCAACCTGAAATAATAGATGTGCCTGAGTTCAAGTTTATTACAATCGAAGGCACAGGCAGTCCGGCAAAAAGCATATTCACTGAAAAAATTGGCGCTTTATATTCGTTAGTCTATACGATAAAAATGACACTAAAGAAAATGGATGTGACACCAAAGGGTTATTATGACTTTACGGTATATCCTCTGGAGGGCGTTTGGGGCATTAATGAAGCTGCAAAAGCGAACTTTACCGGTGAGATCAACAAAGACGACTTTGTATATAAATTGATGATACGCCAACCCGATTTTGTGGATGAATACTTCTTTAAAGAAATGCTTGAAGTGGCAAAAGCAAAGAAGAAAAATCCATTATTAGCGCAGCTAAATTTTGAACGTTCGCCTTAAGGTCTTTGCGTACAAATGTTGCATTTAGGCATTTTTGAAGATGAATCAATCAGCTTTAAAAAAATGGAAGAGTTTGCAAAAAATGCAGGCATTGGGCGGCAATCCAAAATACATCGGGAGATATATCTGAGTGATCCCCGTAAAGTTGCACCTGAAAAACTTAAAACAGTATTGAGGTTTCAAGCGCAACGAATATAAAATGTTTAGGTAAAAGCGAAGCCCTAATCGTTGTTTTTAAGTTATTACGGCAGATAAATGGCCAGTCTCACTTGTCACTAATAACAAAGTGTATGTTATAGGTCATTCCTTCACTAACTCGGCCATAAGTTTATTGCGCTGTTCTTTGTTCAGTTAAACTCAAGCGTTTATGTGAGCTGTAAACATGTTGTTGTGAATTATTTAAAATTAGGAATGCATCAATTTCTACAGAGAATAACGACGATAATGGATTAATTTCTAGCACGCCATAATCACCTAAGTTTGCACATACGAGTGCTATTTTACCATTTGCGAACAAGCTAAAATCGTGATCACGTAAATCACCGTCAACATATAATTTTACGCCGCGCATCCAAGAATTAACGACTTTAATAGTGTGACCTTTAACTTTAAATAAAAACTCTTTTCTCATAGTGAGATACCATTTTTTTTAACGTTTAACGAACCTGTAGAACCACTCGTTTTGAATTTGTTTTTTGTTAGTGTATCAGCGATAGGGGAGTTCCTATTTTGATACAAATATCGAGTGAAATAATAAACTGAATGACGGTTTAGATCAAATTGCAGACGGTTAATAATTATGATGTCTGAAGTCAGGGTTTGACCCCTTTGGTTTTCAAATATTGCATTTAGGCATTTTTGAAGACGAACCAATCAGCTTTAAAAAATGGAAGAGTTTGCAAAAAATGCAGGCATTTAGCGCCAATCCAAAATACATAGGGAGATATATCGAAGTGATCCTCGTAAAGTTGTACCTGAAAAGCTTAAAATAGCATTGAGGTTTCAAGTACTTCGAACATAAAATGCTTAGGTAAAAGCCAAGCCCTAATCGTTATTTTTAAGTTACTGGGTTTAATTGTCATTCTGATAGCGAAGTGGCATTTTTTAATCACTCAAAAGTATCAATTGCGAAAGGTTATTAAATGAAAATAGTTATATTTTTTATCATATTGGTTGTTTCTTTCAACGTTTTTTCAGACATGAAAATAAGCACTCCTTATGTCAGTATTATCAACTTAATAAGTTCTCCAGATGAATATAATAAAGTCGAAATTAAGGTTGCTGGGTACTTCCTCAAAACAGAAGAAGGTAATTTTTTATGCCTAAATATGGCTTCTTGCTTTAGTCGAGGTAAAGAAAGAATCAGTATTAGAGGTTTATCTGATCTCGATGTATTAAAAATTAATAATTGCCATATCGGCCTCACAGGTAAATACCTCTCATTGAATAAAGCAGCCCAAGGTCACTGGCCACTTATTGGGTTTATGGATGTTACAAGGGAATATTCAATGTCTTTTTATAATGGCTACGAAATTGTTAATAATTCATGTGAGCTATTTAATCAATTTCAAAAGATTAAGTATCCAAAAGAGAAAAGGTAACGTAAATGTAAGTAGCTCGTTTTTAGTGTTCACAGTGGTCTTGTTTTGCGGCATTTCTTTATGATAAGCCTATTAATTAATAGACGGGGAATTGGCGGCTTTTACTCCATCATGAATATAAAAGAGAGGTGAAAATGGAAAATATGAGGCATTATATACCCAAGCCACCTCAAGATGCAGAATTCAGCGTTCCACAGGCGCTTAATATCAAGGCGTTACTTTGCAATAATGGTCGTCCCTTTTAAGAAGTAACAACGTAGAGAGTAAGCGCCTGTGAAACGCCCAGAGGGTTGGTTTAAAAGCGATTTATACTGCGTTATTGATTTGAACAATAGAACCACTATTATTTGCAATCAATGCCTTGCCTAAATCGCTTTTAACTCCAACGACGCTCGCATTTTGAGGTGGCTTGGGTATAATTTTGATTTTATGCAAAATAACGTTTTGTTTTACCAATACTTAACACATCACTAATGGCTTAACTACTATGAACTCAGCATTAAAAAATACAATGCGAACATTTATACATTCGGTCTCAGTCATGTGCGGTGCGCTGTTACTGACAAGTTGTGTGAGTTGGATTGCACCCACTGTTAAATCTGAGTTGATAGCGCTTCAAGCAGGTGAATATCAGCTAGATAATCAACATGCTGCATTAATATTTAAAATCCAACATTTAGGGTTATCAACCTATGTAGGACGTTTTAATCAATTTGATGCACAACTGAACTTTGATCCTAATAATATGGCTGTCGCGTCATTAAACGCAGTGGTGGATATTAGCTCTATCGATATTAATAATACTGAGTTAGCAGAAACCTTACAAAATAACACTTGGTTTAACAGTGAACGCTTTCCACAAGCATCATTTACTAGTCACACCGTTACGGTTGTATCTGATACCAGTTTTAATTTCTCAGGCGATTTAACGCTTAGAGGCGTTACTAAACCAGTGACGTTTAAAGCCACATTTCACGGTGGAGCAGACAACTGGATGACAGGGAAATACACCATTGGTTTTAGCGCGGTAGGTCAAATAAAACGTTCTGACTTTGGTATGGACAGTTATATACCGATTGTTGGGGATCACATTGATTTAGAAGTTTATGCGGAATTTCTTAATGTTGGCAAGCAGTAAGAATAAAGTAGGTAGCTGCTAAATCGTCAAGAGTGAAATGTGTAAACTGCATGTCGTAGATAGTCGCTTAAATGAATAATTTCAATAAAATCAAGCTGGATTTCTTCATTATGTTTAATGCTCTGCTCAGGTTTTGAAAGACGATTGCTAATCTAAATAAAAGCCGTGCTTAACTTAACAGGCACGGCTTTTATGCTTTTCGCTTACAGCTTAGCTTTTAGTGCAAAATTCTCGCTCTAATCGTTCCCTCTACTGCACTTAATTCTTTAAGTGCGACTTCAGAGTGATCGGTATCCACATCTATTACAACATAACCAATGGCTTCGTCTGTTTGTAAGTATTGCGCGGCGATGTTGATGCCGTGCTGGGCAAACGCTTGGTTAATTTGTGTTAGTACACCAGGGCGATTGTGGTGTACGTGTAATAAGCGGCTACGATTTGCAAGCTCTGGTAGCGATACTTCTGGGAAGTTAACAGCAGTAATTGTTGAGCCGTTATCTGAATATTTCGCTAATTTACCGGCAACTTCAATGCCGATATTTTCTTGTGCTTCTTGTGTTGAACCACCAATGTGCGGTGTTAAAATCACGTTGTCGAATTCACGCAGTGGCGAGATAAATTCATCTGCGTTAGATTTTGGTTCAACAGGGAATACATCAATGGCTGCGCCACTTAACTTTTTCTCTGTAAGGGCTTCGGCTAGGGCGTCAATATCAACCACAGTACCGCGAGAGGCGTTGATTAATATTGCGCCTTGCTTCATTACTGAAAGCTCAGCTGTGCCAATAAGGTTTTTGGTTTGCGGTGTTTCTGGTACGTGTAGGCTTATAACATCGGCGCGTTGTAATAATTGCGTTAAGTTATGCACTTGCTTGGCATTACCTAGGCTTAGTTTGTCTTCGATGTCAAAAAACTCAACATTCATGCCGATATTTTCAGCCATAATACCCAGTTGAGTACCGATGTGGCCGTAACCAATAATACCGAGTGTTTTACCTCTTGCTTCAAATGAGCCATTGGCCGTTTTTAACCAGCCGCCACGGTGTGCAATGGCGTTACGCTCAGGAATACCACGGAACAACAGGAGTATTTCACCTAGTACAAGTTCAGCAACAGAGCGAGTGTTAGAAAACGGCGCGTTGAATACTGCAATACCGCGCTGGCGGGCTGCATTTAAATCAACCTGATTGGTGCCGATACAAAAACAGCCTATCGCAACGAGTTTATCTGCGGCTTCTAAAACAGCTTCTGAGATATGAGTACGAGAACGAAGGCCGACAAAATGCACATCTTTAATACGCTCAATTAGCTCATCTTCAGGTAACGATGTTTTTACGTAATCAATGTTGCTGTAACCATTACGTTTAAGTGTTTCAACTGCACTTTGGTGCACACCTTCAAGCAAGAGAATTTTAATTTTGTCTTTTGCTAACGATACCTTACTCATATCCTCATCCTATTTATTTAATTTGTGGCCCATTTTTGGTGCCTATAATGACTTTATCTGCACCGCGATGGGCAAATAAGCCGTTAGTTACTACACCAACAATTTGATTAATTGTTAGCTCTAATTCTTTTGCTTGAGTGATTGATAAATTGTGAACGTCTAAAATGACATTGCCATTATCAGTCACCACTCCATGGCGATAAACAGGGTCGCCGCCAAGCTTTAGTAATTCACGGGCTACATAGCTGCGCGCCATTGGAATCACTTCGACTGGCAGTGGAAACTCACCAAGTGTGTCGACTAGTTTCGTATCATCAACAATACATACAAACTGTTTAGCCACGGCTGCAATTATTTTTTCGCGGGTGAGAGCTGCGCCGCCGCCTTTGATCATTTCGTTTAGGGTGTTGATCTCATCAGCGCCATCTATGTATACATCAAGGCCATCTACATCGTTTAATTCGTATACTTCAATGCCTAGTTCTTTTAACTTTGCAGTTGATGCATCAGAGCTTGAAACCGCACCTTTAATGGTGTCTTTTATTGTGCCAAGGGCGTCAATAAAATGATTTACCGTTGAGCCGGTGCCAACACCTACTATCGTGTTTTCTTTTACAAACTCTAGGGCTGCCCAAGCAGCGGCTTTTTTTAATTCGTCTTGTGTCATAGTTTTATGCTCTATAGGTGGAGTTGCTAAACGTTAGTATACAAATTAATTGCTTACCAATGATAGATTTTCTGTGGTGTGATTATGAACTTTAGTGGTACATCCCACGATTCAATTGGTAAATTTTCCACATGTTGGCATTGATGTGCAAGGCCTATTAGTTGTGGTTTTTGCCAATTTTCTTTTTCGTAGCGCGCCAACGTTTTATCATAAAAGCCACCCCCCATCCCTAAACGGTTGCCGTGGTCATCAAATGCAACTAATGGCATAAGTAGATAATCAAGCTCTGCAAGTGGGCATATCTGACTACAATTTAACTTAGGCTCCAAGATACCATAGCGATTTGGCCTCATGGGTGAATTTTCTTCATAGCGCTGAAAGTATAAAGTAGTGCCGTTAAATGGGTGAATGATAGGGAGGTAGGTGGTGTGGTTTTTAGACCAAAGGTCTTTTATTAACAATGATGTATCTAATTCTGAATCATTACTTAAATATATACCTATATGGGCATTTTGAGTTGTTTTTTGTAGTTTTAAATGTTGAGTAAAATTCACTTTTAGCGCAGAGGCTGCAATTTTTTGTTCATTATTTGACAGTGAATTGCGTTTTCTTCGGGTTTCTTGACGGATTGTGGCTCTTTGTTGGCTCATTTTAAGCGTATATTACCTTTTAACTATCCAAAATATTAAAAAAATCAGGAAACAAAAACGATAAGCCCAATACAATTAATAGCAGGATCACCATCGATATCAGTGAATATAATAAAATATTACTGCGTTTTTTTACCGGGGTTGTTAGTTCGTCATCGATGAGTAAGTCGTCATCTTGCCAATCATCGGTTTCATCTTCTAAAGGTTGTTGTGCTGTAGCAGGTAAACGCTGTTCTAAGTCGTCGAGCTTTTCTTCTATACGAATTAAGCTGCTTGTAATGTAATCAAGGGCATTAAAAATACGTTCGTCACGTAAGCTTGCTGTGTCGTTATTATTTGTTGCCGAGGCTGAATTATTTAGTGGCAGTAACTTGCTTGTGATACCAACACTGGCAAGTAACTTGGCTTGTTTTAATGCTTTTTCTTTTTCACATGGTGCAAATAGAGGTTTGTTGTCAAAAAAGGCAGCGACTTTGCTTGTGGGGGCTTTTAGCTTTGTAGCTAATTGGGTGATCGCTTGTGTTTGCTCTGTATCTGGCGCTAGCCCTGCAAACATGACACGGAAGTTTTCTGCCATTTGTGTTTTCCAAAAACGTGAGATCAATAGTTTGAGTATATACCCAAGCCACCTAAAGATGCGAGTGTCGTTGGAATTAAAAGCGATTTAGCCAAGGTATTATTACACAAGGTAACGCTTTGACCCTAAGCCCTTGTAACATCCTAAATACGCGACTTGGGTAGATCAAAATCATGGGTGAAAAAAAGCCCGCAATAAGCGGGCTGTTGTAAACGTTAATACGATTAGTATTTTGCAGCTTGGCCTTCTTTAGGCAATGCTTTGAGCATAAAGTCACGTAAATCGTTATTTGAACTTTCTAAATCGGCATGACGTAGGTACATCATGTGGCCACTACGGTAGCCTTTAAAGCTTAAACGATCGCGCATTTTACTGCTTGGATCGAGCTGCCACATAGTGTATTTAGCATCAAAGTAGTTTGTTGCGCCATCGAAGTAGCCGGCTTGAACAAGTACATTAAGATATGGGTTTTGTGCCATTGCTAAACGTAGGTTCTCGCCTGTTTTGTTATTACTGCGATCCCACGGGTGAACATTACCAAACAAGTTGTATTTTATGTCTGTTTTATAGTTAAGCTCTTCACGAAGATAATGGTTAATGGCCGGTGTAAATGAATGCAACCACGACGTTAGCTCAGGCCAATAGTCAGGTGATTCGCCAGCGTCACGTTTATCAATTCCTAGGTAACGTGAATCTAAACGCCCCAGTGTTTGCCCGCGTTCACGTAATAGTTCTTTCCAAAAGAAGTTGTTTGGAATATCAAGGTTGTTTTGCTGAACAAATTTTTCAGATACCCCTGCATAAAGCGCCATTTGTTTAATAATCGCGTTCTTTTCTTCATCACCAATAAAACCACCTTTGGCAAGTGCAGGAATTAGTTTGTTGATAGTAAAATTTTCTACCTCAGGCAGTAATTCATCTAGATCTTTAGCTTGTAGTTCCGGGCTTAGTGCTTTGTGATACCAGGCAGTGGCAGCAAAATATGGCAGGCGGTTAGCGGCTTTTACTGGGCCATCGCGTTTAATCCCAATATCAGTAGGGGACACTAAAACAACACCGTTGATGTACATCCATTGACGATTTTGTAGTTCATGAGCAAGGCCAGATACACGCGTAGTGCCGTAGCTTTCACCGATTAAAAATTTTGGTGAGCGCCAGCGTTCATTACGATTTACAAAAGTATTTAGCCATTCTGCTAAGTATTTTATGTCGGCATTTACGCCAAAAAACATACTCTTTTGTGCATCTTTGCTTAATAATTCGCCTTTTTCATTTTCAATTACCCGCGAGTACCCTGTATTTACAGGGTTTACGTAAACTATGTCAGCAACATCAAGCACAGAATATGGGTTGTCTTTAACGCCATAAGGTTGAATTGGGTAACCTTCGTCATCAATTTTTAATACGCGTGGTCCAGTATAGGCTAAGTGCATCCATACAGATGCAGAACCTGGTCCGCCATTGAATGAAATTAGTAATGGGCGCTTAGTGCGATCATCGACCTTATCTCGCTCGTAGTAAGTGTATTGCAAGGTGGCAACCGCATCGCCTTTATCGTCCCACACCGGCTGTGTACCTGTGGTAGCGGTATAAGAAAAACGCTCACCATTAATACGCGCTTTATGTTGAGTTACAACATTACTGTCAACGTCGATTCGGCGTTGATTGTCTGTGGCATAACTACTGGTTGTTACACTTACTGTTAGTGCGGCCAGAGATAAACTAATGATACTGACAAGCTTCATGGGGGATCCTTTAAACGAAAGTTAGCCTATTAAAGATAATTTTTTAGAAAATAACAAAGGTAATGAGACTAGCTACCAGTATTAATCGTTAAGAGGCAGAAGTTTATATTAGCTTTTTTCAAAGAAAGTATGCTTTATGCGTATATTAACCTTAATAGATTTTGATTATTACAAGAGTGGAGTATATTCCATGCTAAATTATTACGTTGTGCTTTGTTGTTTCTTAGGGAAGGGATAAAACAAGCAAAATCCATCTGCAGTATAGAGAAGATTTATGCAAAGAGTTTTAGTGGTTGAAGATAGTAAAGTTGTTCAGCAAGTGTTGCGCCATTTAGTTGCCCACTACCTTAATGTAGCAGTTGATTTTGCTTGGTCACTAGCAGAGGCTAAAGAATATATAAGCAATCAAAACTATACTTTGGCGCTTGTTGACTTAACTCTTCCCGACGCAATGAACGGTGAGGTTGTTAAATACACGTTGGAAAAAAATGTTCCTACAGTTGTTTTAACTTCAAAAATTGATGAATACAAGCGCCAAGAAATGCTCGAGATAGGGGTTGTTGATTATGTTATTAAAGACAACCGTGATTCGTATCATTACGCTGTAAAATTGGTTGCACAATTATTACGTAATCAAGGATGTAAAGCATTAGTTGCTGATGACTCGTTACTAAGTCGTTCATTGATGAAACAAATGCTAGAAAAGCAGTTGTTTGATGTACAAGTGGCCCATGATGGTGAAGAAGCGCTAAAAATTCTAAAAAAAGACGCTGAAATTAAACTACTCATGACTGATTACGCTATGCCTACTATGGATGGTTTTGAATTAGTTAAAGCGGTGCGCAATTTTAGAGGGCGTGATGATTTAGCCATCATAGGGTTATCTGGGGCTGGCAAACATGGCCTATCAGCACGCTTTATAAAGTATGGCGCTAATGACTTTTTAACAAAGCCATTTATGAACGAAGAGTTCCATTGTCGGGTATTGCAAACAATGGAGCAACTTTCGTTAATCGCAGATATTAAAGAAAGTGCATATCGTGATGATTTAACTGGTTTATATAATCGACGTTACTTTTATCAATTTGCAGAGTCGCTTTTAAAGGAAACAGCACGTAAAAATAGCTTAGCATTGCTGGATATTGACTTTTTTAAAGCGATTAATGACAAGTTTGGTCATGAAGCGGGCGATCAGGCATTAAAGCAAGTTGCGTCTTTATTACGCAGCTCTTTCAAAGGTTTTACGGTAGCGCGTGTAGGAGGTGAAGAGTTTGCAATTGTGTTGGCTGACATCAGTTTAGAGCAAGCATACCCGCTACTTGATGCATTTAGATCACGCCTTGCTGCGTATGACTTTGTTATAAATGGTCAGTCATTTACCATTACGGTAAGCATTGGCTTAGCAAACTTTCAAAATGTAACATTAACGAGTGCGATGCGCTTGGCAGATAAGGCGTTATATCAAGCAAAAGCGCAAGACAGAGATTGTGTTGTACAACAAAGCTAGTGTGCTGCACCAGCACTGTAGAAATGTTAATAAAACGCACCTATATGGTGCGTTTTTTATTGCTTAAAATTAACTTTAATTAATAAGCTCTTGTTTAGTAAGAGCTTTAAATAGTGGCACAAAGGTTGGATTATCTAAGGAAACAGGATAACAATAAGCGTCCGAAGGGGGCCACTATGAAAATGATTAGTGCAATAATAAAGCCATTTAAACTGGATGATGTGCGAGAAGCATTGGCTGATTTAGGCATTGAAGGAATGACCGTTGTTGACGTTAAAGGGTTTGGCCGTCAACGAGGGCACACCGAGTTATATCGCGGCGCCGAATATCAAGTCGATTTTATTCCAAAAATAAAGATCGAAATTGCTACTCGTAGCGAAAATTGCCAACGTGTTGTTGAAACCATTACTAAGGTTGCTTCAACAGGAAAAATAGGTGACGGCAAAATTTTCGTTTACGACTTGGATCAAATTGTCCGTATTCGTACGGGTGAATTAGATGAAGAAGCAATTTAAGGGGGCTTTATGGAAAACACGATTATAGAACTCAAATTCTCGTTAGATACATTTTATTTTTTAATCTCAGGTATTTTAGTGATGTGGATGGCTGCAGGTTTTGCCATGCTTGAAGCCGGTTTAGTGCGTTCAAAAAATACCACTGAAATTTTAACTAAAAATGTGGCGTTGTATGCAATCGCATGCACCATGTTTTTACTGGTTGGCTACAACATTATGTATGTAGACAACACTGAAGGTGGCTTAGTCCCTTCGCTTGGCGCATTAATAGGCACGCAAGCTGCTGATGCAGATCATTCTTTGGAGTCAGACTTCTTCTTTCAAGTTGTATTTGTAGCAACTGCGATGTCAATTGTATCGGGGGCTGTTGCTGAGCGTATGAAGTTATGGGCTTTTCTTGCATTTGCAATTGTATTAACCGGTTTTATCTACCCGATTGAGGGCTATTGGACTTGGGGTGGAGGGTTCTTATCTGAAATGGGTTTTGTTGACTTTGCAGGTTCTGCGATTGTGCACGGTACAGGTGCAGCGGCGGCGCTTGCAGGTGTATTAATGCTTGGTGCTCGTAAAGGTAAATACGGTAAAAATGGTGAAATTTATCCAATTCCGGGTTCTAACTTGCCGTTAGCAACATTGGGTACGTTTATTTTATGGATGGGATGGTTTGGTTTTAACGGTGGTTCTCAGTTATTAATTTCAGATGCAGCAAATGCAACTGCCGTAGGCAAAATATTACTAAACACCAATGCCGCTGCGGCCACTGGCGCAATTGCAGCGTTGTTTGTATGTAAAGTGCTATGGGGTAAAGCAGACTTAACAATGGTGCTTAACGGTGCATTGGCAGGACTCGTTGTGATTACGGCAGACCCCTTATCACCTTCGCCGGTAATGGCGTGTTTATTGGGTGTTTTAGGTGGCTCACTCGTGGTATTTAGCATTGTAGCGCTGGATAAAGTTAAAATTGATGATCCCGTTGGTGCAATTTCAGTTCATGGTGTATGCGGGGTACTTGGTATCATGCTAGTGCCTGTTACGAATGCAGAGGCAACCTTTGTTAATCAGTTAATTGGTTTGGTGTGTATTTTAGGGTTTGTATTTATAGCGTCAGTC
Source organism: Pseudoalteromonas sp. NEC-BIFX-2020_002 (assembly GCF_013002825.1). Taxonomy (NCBI): domain Bacteria; kingdom Pseudomonadati; phylum Pseudomonadota; class Gammaproteobacteria; order Alteromonadales; family Pseudoalteromonadaceae; genus Pseudoalteromonas; species Pseudoalteromonas sp. NEC-BIFX-2020_002. The sequence goes on along the minus strand of NZ_JABEPJ010000002.1, from coordinate 237,469 downwards.
ATTGTATGGACTGTTTTGAAGAAAACCATAGGTATTCGTGTCACAGAAGAAGAAGAGTTAAATGGAATGGATCAGCACGATTGTGGTATTGATGCTTATCCTGAGTTTGTCTCTGTGCGTGGTAACTAATCAGTAATAGCAAATTTAAATAATTGTGTGTTCAAAACAAAGTCCTAACTGCGGTTAGGGCTTTTTTGTGCGACAGACAATAAAGACACGGAAAAATCAGAACATTCGCATAGGAAAAATAACGATTACTGGCTATGCTTAGGTCAAAATTATTACCAAACTATAATAAGGATCCTTATGGATAACAAATTAGTACTGATCATTTTGTCGTTATTTTTACCACCGATAGCTGTATTTTTAAAAGCGGGTGTGGGTAAAGATCTCATCATTAATATCGTTCTATGTTTTATCTTTTTTATACCTGCCGTGATCCATTCACTTTGGTTGTGTACACGCTAAGTTTCAGTGACTGTTAATTTTACAGGTGTTAATATTGTCGTCATTACCTCTGTAAAATTAACTTCTGGAAATAAATAGCAACGTCAATGACTGATAAAAAAGACTCGCGAACAACAAAAACGTCTTCAAAACGCCCTGCAAAAAAAGAGCCAAGCTCGACACCTAAAGCCGCAAAAAAAACGGTGAGTAAAACCACTGCCAATAAAAAAACTGAAGCTAAAAAGAACGCGTCTGAAAATGTTAAAAAGCGCAGTATTGGGCGTAAGCTATGGTCTATTTTCTGGAAGTTAACTTTAGCGGGTATCGTCGCTATGAGTTTATATTTGATTTATCTTGATGCAAAGGTAACGCGCCAATTTGAAGGTAATAAATGGCAACTGCCTGCGCAAGTATACGCCAGAGCAATGACATTTTATCCAGGACAGTTTTTATCTAGTGACGAAGTTATTTGGGAGCTCAAACGCTTAAGTTATTCTTCCGTTAATAAAATAAGCCGTACTGGGCAATATATTAAAGGCCCAGACAGTATCAAAATTTACCGTCGTGAGTTTGATTTTTATGACGGGTTTGAGCAAGCGAGTGAAATTGAGCTGCGTTTCGCGGGGCAAAAACTGGCGACGATTAAAGATAAGTTTGGGCGCCGTGTTAATTCAGCGCGTTTGGAGCCGGTGCAAATAGCACGTATTGGCAATGACTCAAAACAAGATCGCGAATTTGTACCACTTGATAAATTCCCGCCAATGCTAAAAGATACCTTGCTGGTGGTTGAAGACCAAAATTTTTATAAACACCATGGTGTGTCTGTGTGGTCAATTATGCGTGCTTTGTATAGTAATATTAAAGCCGGTCGTACGGTTCAAGGTGGCAGTACGTTAACACAGCAGTTAGCTAAAAATATTTATTTGACCCGTGAGCGCACGCTGGTGCGTAAATTCAACGAAGCACTCATTGCTTTAATTTTAGACTACCGTTATTCAAAAGATCAGATCCTAGAAGCCTATTTAAACGAGGTATACCTTGGTCAATCCTATAACCAAGGTGTTCATGGCATGGGGTTAGCGTCAGACTTTTATTTTTCAAAGCCCGTTGATGAACTTGAGTTTGACCAAATAGCCTTACTGGTGGCAATGGTTAAAGGTCCGTCATATTACAACCCGCGTCGTTATAGTGAACGGACGATGGAACGCCGTGACTTAGTATTGCGTTTAATGGTCGAAAATCAATTAATTGATACCAGAGAGTACCGTGCAGCGCTAAAGCGTCCTATTACTGTGTCACCAATGAAAGACAGCATTACAAAATCATACCCGGGTTATTTGGAGTTAGTTGATCGTGAGTTGAAAAAACTATTACCTGATCAAGAGGTGCTAGATGCCGGTGTGAGGGTGTTTACCTATTTTGATTTGCAAAAACAAGCTGCGATGGAAGAGGCAATAGCAAATAGTTTACCGTACTTAGAGAAGCGCTCAACGACAGAGCAGTTAGAAGCGGCGATGATCTCAGTTAATGTAGAAAAAGGCGGTGTATCGGCTTTAGTTGCGGGACGTGATCCGCGCTTTTTAGGGTTTAACCGTGTACTTGATACTAAACGAAATATTGGTTCATTGGTGAAGCCTGCGGTATATTTAACGGCACTTAGTTCGCCTAATTATAACTTAGCCACCTTGTTAGATGATTCACCTTTGCAGGTGACAAATGAGCAAGGAAAAGTATGGCAGCCTGAGAACTTTGATCGTCAGTTTCGTGGTATGTTGCCGCTTTATAAAGCGTTTAGTCAAAGTATTAATATTCCAGCAGTGAATTTGGGCTTGGATGTTGGTGTTGATAACGTCGCCGATACACTTAATAAACTGGGTGTTAAAGAGCAAATAGATCATTATCCTTCACTATTATTAGGTGCACTTGAAATGTCGAGCTTTGAGGTGGCGCAGCTTTACACCACGCTTGCAGCTGACGGTGAATACCGAGCGCTGACATCGATTTCAGCAATGACTGATTCTGTAGGCAGTGTTTTGTATTCACATAAGGTGAAATCACAGCCAAGGTTTGCAAAAGACGCCATGTACATGACCAAGTATGCGATGAAGCGAGTGACAAAAGATGGTACCGCAAAACGTTTAAATGCCCATTTTCCGTCAATTCAGTTAGCGGGTAAAACAGGCACGAGTAATGACTTGCGTGATAGCTGGTTTGCAGGGTTTGATCAAAATACAGTAACGGTCGCATGGCTTGGTCGTGATGATAATAAAAGTACGGGCTTAACAGGCAGTGTAGGGGCGCTTGAAGCGTATATCCGTTATCTTAAACCGCTTAACCCACAAGCAATTGCCGATACACGTCCTGCTTCGATTCGCTGGGCATTTATTAATGAACTGACAGGAAAACAAGCACCACCGGGATGCGGTAAAGTTATTCAACTACCACTTAGGGTTAGCGAGTTCGAACCAAGGCCAAGTTGCCAGCGTTAAGTCTCTAAGTAAAAAAGCCAACATAAGTTGGCTTTTTTATAGCATACATTAAGATTTAAAAAATCGCATTGCATCGGATAGTAGCTCTGAAAGCTGACTAATTTTTTTCGCATCACATAGGCTAGACTGCGCAGATGTTTGGGTTTGCTCTGCTAAGTGACTAATTTGTTGGGCATCGTTTAACGCTTGGGTTGTTGCTTGGGATTGTAATTGCACACGCTGCGCAATTTGCTCACCTTGTACTTTGATCTCTTGCATGCTTTTTTCTGCATTTTGTAGCACATTATTAGTGTCATTTGCTGACTGCACTGAGTGCACCATCTTCTCTACACTTGAACGCATTTTTTGTTGTGTATCATCTGATGCTTGCTGCAATGAGCTGATAATTTGGTGTATTTCTTGAGTTTGTGCCTGTGTACGTAAAGCAAGTGTTCGTACTTCATCAGCAACAACAGCAAAACCACGGCCTTGCTCTCCAGCGCGCGCTGCTTCAATAGCGGCATTTAGCGCTAATAAGTTGGTTTGATCAGCTATTTCACTAATACCTTTACTTACATTACCAATATTTTGGCTATCCACGGCTAGGCGATCGAGTGCTTGTTGGTTTTCGCTAAACTCCACTTGTAAGTCTTGCATATACTGAGCAAGCTCCATGGTGTTACGCGAGCCTTCTTTAACATGTTGGGCTGCATTTTGCGCAATTAACATTGCTTGATTTGCTGATTCTTCAACAGCATGAGCACTGTCTGACATATCACTTAATGCGTTGTGAATTGTATTTACACGCCCTTGTTGCTCGCTTACATCATGACTTGTTTGATGGCTTGCTTGTTCAAGTGATACCGTAGCGCTGCTTAAATCTACGGTTGTTTTTTTTACTTCTGCTAATAGATTACTAAATGCTTTTAGTAATGCATTGTAACGGGCTGTAATAATGCTCATTTCATCACTGCCGATAGATTCTAATCTAGCACTTAGATCGCCATTAGCAGCTTGTTCTGCTGCGCCAGCAAATCGGGTAATACCATCCACTACAGCAAAATAAAAACCAATTAATAAATAAAATGCACTCAACAAACTTAATATTGAAGCAATTAATACAATGTTTCTGATCCATTGTTGCTGCTGTAACTTGTCAGTAATTAGTTGCTCAAGTGTTGGCACACTTTGCTTTATAAGTTCTTTGATATTGCTGGTGACTGCTTGATGTAATTGAGAAAACTCGGCCTGTGTTATTTCTAAATTATCGGGCTCTAATAGTTTGCTGTCGATGGCGCGCTTAAAGTTAAGGGTACTTTGCTGTAGTTTATTTATCAAAGGAGTTAAAATTTTACTCACTTGTTTGTTGGCCGTTGTGGCTACTAATAAGGTTTTTTCAATGTTTTCTTCATACTGAGGTAAGGATTTAGATAAATTTGACAGCGCTATAAATGTGTCAGGAGTAAAGCCTTGATTAGTTAAAACTGTATTTGCGCTATTGCTTGTTAAATTAACTTGTTCTATTAAAGCTGGGATGGGAGATACCAGTGCGCGGTTCAAGTAAGCACTGGCTAAATGATCATCCACAGCGAGTTGCGATTGGATAGAGACTAATTCAAGCGCATCCTTGTTTTGAGAGTCACTAACTTGATAACCGAAGCTGCGAGCAATAGCAGCATTTTTATTTGTTTGGGAGTTCATTTGGTTTTCGAGTAAAGCACTGTAACTTTGTAAACCTTGACGTTTCATTGTTGAAACATGAATACTATCGGTTAATAACGAGAGTAAGAAGAATAGGCTAACACTTAGGGGAACTAATAAAATACCAAATACTAGACTAATTTTAGTTTTGTATTTTAAATTTGCCATCAAGTTGATAGCAGGGGAAGTTGCGCGTCGTAGTCCTGACATAGTGCTCTCTTGTTATAGGCAAAATAGTGAATGCTGTTTAGTAAGACCTAGCTTACTTGCAATATCATTCATTAATATTAGCCTATAAACAAAAAAAGCCCTTACGGGCTTTTTAATTACACTAAAACTAATACTTATAGTTTAGCAAAAGCGCGCTGTGCAGCGGCAATCGTATCTGTAATCTCTTGCTCTGAATGCTCAGAACATACAAAACCTGCCTCAAATGCTGATGGGGCCAAGTAAACGCCTTCTTCAAGCATTAAGTGGAAGAACTTTTTAAAGCGCTCTAAATCGCATTGTGTAGCTTGCTCGTAAGTGGTTACTTTGTCTTGATCAGTAAAGAAAAAGCCATACATGCCACCGGCATAGTTAGTTGTAAGGGCGATACCTGCAGCTTTTGCTGCTGCTTCAAAACCCTCACAGATTGCTTTACTTTTCGCTTCAAGCTTAGCGTGTAGGCCTTCAACGCTAAGTAGCACTAGCGCTTTCAAACCTGCGGCCATTGCAATAGGGTTACCTGAAAGAGTACCCGCTTGATAGACAGGGCCAACTGGAGCTATGTAATCCATGATCTGCGTTTTACCACCAAACGCGCCCACAGGCATACCGCCGCCAATAACTTTACCTAAACAGGTTAAATCAGGGATGATGTTGTAATAAGCCTGTGCGCCGCCAAGTGCTACGCGAAAGCCGGTCATTACTTCATCAAAAATAAGCACTGATTTATATTCATCACATACTTCACGCAGGCCTTCTAAGAAGCCAGGAACAGGAGGAATACAGTTCATGTTGCCGGCCACTGGCTCTACAATAATACACGCAATTTCATCTGCATATTTTGCAAAAATGGCTTTCACTTCATCAAGGTTATTAAACGACACTGTTAATGTGTGCTTAGCAAAATCTTCAGGAATACCCGGTGAATTAGGCACGCCCATAGTTAATGCACCTGAGCCTGCTTTCACTAGTAGTGAATCAGCATGACCGTGGTAACACCCTTCAAATTTAAGTATTTTGTCACGGCCAGTAAAGCCACGAGCTAAGCGAATTGCGCTCATGGTGGCTTCAGTTCCTGAGCTTACCATGCGAACTTTTTCGATTGATGGAACTAGCTCTTTTACTTTTTCGGCCATTAATATTTCAGCTTCGGTAGGTGCGCCGTAACTTAGGCCATTTTCTACCGCTTCAAGCACTGCTTGCTTAATTGCAGGGTGATTATGGCCCATAATCATCGGACCCCATGAACCTACATAATCAATATAACGATTGCCATCGGCATCGAAAGTAAATGGGCCTTGTGCGCTGGTAATAAATAGCGGTGTGCCGCCAACGCCATTAAAGGCACGTACTGGTGAGTTAACACCACCCGGAATAGATTGTTGTGCGCGGGCAAATAAATCTTGGCTAATTGTCATGAAAAATCCTATTAAGTTGTCACTTTAAAAATTAACTATCGCGTTTGCGGCTAAACCAAGGCACTGCAACTTCGTATTGCTCTACTTTATCGGCAACATCAAGTGTAAGTGCAAACAGAGCCATGCGAATTAATACGCCATTTTGTACTTGACGAAAAATTGCTAAGTTGTCATTTAGGTTTAAATCGTTATCGAGCTCATTAGCTTCCATACGACTATCTCGCGGCAGTGGGTGCATTAAAATAGAGTTGGGTTTGCAATGGGCATTATAAATAGATTGACTAATTCTAAAGCCACCACGGTATTTGTTTGCTTCTTCTTGTGATGGGAAGCGCTCTTCTTGAATACGTGTTTGATAGACAATGTCAGCGGCTAAATTGCCTTCCATTTTATCAACAATTTCTATTTTATGACCCGCATTATCAACAGCATCCAAAATGTAGCTTGGCATTTGTAAGCCGTCAGGTGCGACCATCGAAAACTTAATGTTTTTATAATGACACAGTAGTTTTGATAACGAATGCACCGTACGGCCATATTTTAAATCGCCAACAAGGGCGATGTGCATACCATCAATGTTTTGATCAAAGCGGTGAAGTTCACGTTCAATAGTCAGTAAATCAAGTAGTGCTTGTGTCGGGTGCTCGTTTGGGCCATCGCCGCCGTTTATGACAGGCACTGAGCAACCTGTTGCAAATTCAGCAACTGAGCCTGAATCAGGGTGGCGCATGGCGACTGCATCGGCATAAGCTGAAATAACACGAGCGGTGTCATAGAGCGACTCGCCTTTGGCAAGAGCTGAACTTTGCATACCGGTTGTTTCGCGAACCAAACCGCCTAATAAATTAAAAGCAGTACCAAAACTTACGCGAGTACGCGTACTTGGCTCAAAGAATAAGTTTGCTAATATTGCCCCTTCAAGCACGTTTGTGCGTTTTTGCTTTTTAGCATATGGCTCCATTTTCTTTGCAACTGCAAAGATACGTTCAATACAGTCACGATCAAGCTGATTGACCGAAAGAATATTTTCACCTTGGAAACTTAACATGGGGTTATTCCTATCACATTGAAAAGGGGCGCGATCTAACCATCAAAGATGGGCACGCAATCGCGCGGTACTATAGCAAATTTTTTATAAACTTGGTTTAGTTATGGCTAAAAATACGATGACTAATAGCGCTAACACGGGCAACTCATTAAAAATACGATAAAAGCGATCACTGCGTGTATTACGGTCATGTTTAAAATCAGCGAGTAATTTAAAGCAATACGCATGGTATATATACAGTGCGATGACGAGTACTAATTTGTAATGCAACCACATGCTGTATTTAAACCATTCCCGGCCATATTCAACAATGAGTAGTACACCAAATACGGCTGTTAATATGGCAAAAGGGGTTACAAAATAGAGCAAGCGACGCTCCATCACTTTAAGCATAGAATTACAGGCTCGTTCTTCACTCATGGCGTGATAAACAAAAAGGCGTGGTAAGTAAAATATGCCGGCAAACCAGGCAATCATAAAAAATACATGTAAGGCTTTATAAACCAGTAGCGCGCTCATAGTGTTCTCTTATTTTTTGTTACAGTAAGCTATTACGTATAGTAAGGATATGGCGGATCTGATCCCAGCGCATAATTCCCATAATTTGTTGGTTATCGAGTAAGTTATAAATATACACAGCACCGCTGCGCTTATCTTTTAGTAAGTCAAATACATCAGCAAGTGTTGATTGGCTACTAACGCCTTGTAAGTTAATGTAATTTATTGATATATTTTGTTCTGACATTAAACTTAAATCGTATTCAGCTAAACGGTAGCCATTTTCAGTATCGTAAACAATCAAGGGAGTTTGACTACTCACAGCATCAAGGCTGGTTTTAATTTGTTCTTTATCCGCGGAGTAGAGCAATTTAAAGTTTTCATCCATTTCATCCATCACCCCCACTTTTTGTAATGCCTCAGTGGCAGGGGATACATGATACGACAAACCTTGAAAATCTAATTGCTGCAAGAAAATAGAACGATTACCAAAAATTTGTAATGCAGTGACGTAGGCTGTCGAAATAACCAGCATAGCAGGGACAATAATCTCAGGGCTTGAGGTCAGTTCCATAACGGTTGTTAAAGCGGCAAGCGGGGCATGCAGTGTGGCAGCGAGTAAGCCTGCCATGCCTAATACGCTATAAGTGCCGGCTATATCAGCACCGGGGCTAATAAATTGTGCAAAAAATGCCATGAGAGTGCCCATTAATACACCCAGTCCAATAACTGGGCCTATAATTCCACCGGGGATACCCAATCCAATCGCAAATAAGGTGGCAAGCAACTTAGCAATTAAAATGGTTGTTAACAGTTGTACATCATCAGGAGATTCAATTGCAATAGTAATAGCGCTCATACCAGAGCCCATCGCTTGTGGGACCATATAAGCTATACCGCCTGCAATTACGCCGGCCAATAGTAAACGCGGGAACATACTTAGGGGTTTAAACGTGCGAATTATCATCATCAGGTTTTGGTTAAACGCAAAAGCAACCGCGCCTAAAGCCATCCCAAAAATGATTAAGAATGGGTAATGCCAACCGCTTAAGGGGTTAACAACAATAAGAGCAAGCTCAGAGACATCACCAAATACAAATTGAGTGGCAAGGGCCCCCGTTACGGCGGCAAGCATAATGGGGACGAATATGTGGATTTTATACTCTCTGAGCACCACTTCCATCACAAAAATGACGGCTGCTAGTGGTGTATTAAACGAAGCGGCAATACCCGCAGCCACACCACAACCGCTTAGCGTGCGCATAGCATTGTGAGGTAAGTGCAGTTTATCAGCAAGCAAGCTTGCGCCCGTTGCACCCATATGTACTGAAGGCCCTTCACGCCCAACAGAAAAACCACTAATTAACGCCAGAGCACCACCGACAAATTGATTAACTGTGTTATATAACGGCATTTGTCCGTAGTGACGCTTTATGCGGTGAATAACAAAGGGAATGCCTAAGCGATAATGTTTAAAACCTGTTAGGGCTGCAAATAAGGCAATCAAAAAGGCCGCGCCAATGGGCATTAATACCCGTTCAAGGGTTGGAAGTGTTGTAAAGTCATCAGGTGTTTCAAGAAATAAACCTTGAAAGAATAAAATTGTTAAACGAAATAAGATGATAAAAAACGCAGCAATTAAACCAGCACATACACCTAGTAAGCACAGTTGCACCGATGTTTTTGGCTTAGCCAAGCGACGCCTAAGCGTTTCAAGCCACATGCATTTTTCCTCGCCACCCATTTAGGCGGGCAGTTTATCAAATGTACGGCAGTAAGTCCTTTTGATTTTTGAATTATCTACGGATAACCTCTGATTTTATCAGGCTCATTTCAAGGGCATAAGTACGGGGGGATGGGGTGATTTATTAGTGGCAAATAGACGGCTTAGTGCGCCGTATTATTAATACAGTTTCAATATGCAGAAGGTGAGCTTGCAGGTATATTTATGCCCAAACCACCTCAAAATGCAGAATTCAGCGTTTCACAGGTGTTTAATATCAAGGCGTTATTTGCAGTAATGGCAGTCCCTTTTAAGAAGTTACAACGATGAAAGTAAGCGTCTGTGAAATGCCCAAAGGGTTGGTTTAAAAGCGATTTATACTGCGCTATTGATTTTAACAAGGGGGCAACCATTATTTACAATCAATGCCTTGTCTAAATCGCTTTTAATTCCAACTGACACTTACATCTTGAGGTGACTTGGGCATATACCAGCAAGTTTAATTACACAATAAATTTTTTCAGTAAATCTTGCTGAGCATTTACGTTTTCAGCTAGATTTGTATTGGTTTCAAATTGCTCTTTAGCAAATTCATCCACTTGCACACTAATATCTTTAATATTAATTGTATTTTTATTAATTTCTTCAATAACCGTGCTTTGCTCTTCAATCGCGGCAGCTATTTGAAAGTTCCTATCCATAATGTCTTTAACTGACATAGAAATAGTGTTTAAAGATTGATTGGCAACCTCAGTTTGCTCAACACACTGCGATGCCTTTTGCTTACTTTGCTCCATAGCTTGCTGTACTTTTGATGAAAACAGTTGAATCTGCTCAATCATTGCTTTTATTTCTGTTGTTGAGCTTTGCGTTCTTGAGGCTAAGGTTCTTACTTCATCGGCCACAACCGCAAACCCGCGCCCTTGCTCCCCAGCTCTTGCTGCTTCAATTGCTGCATTTAGTGCAAGCAAATTGGTTTGCTCTGCTACGTTATTTATTACAGAAAGTATTTGCTCAATACTATTACTGTGTTCCGCTAATTGATTACTCAGTTCTTGGGAGTTAGAAATTGAATCCGATAGATTAGTAATATCTGATGTGGTTTTTTCAAACAAGGTTTTACTTGAACTCGTTGAATCATTTACCAAGGTTACTGATGTTGCAGCTTCTTGTGCGCTGGAGGCAATTTCAGATGAGGTGGTACTCATTTCATGCATCGCAGTGGCTAGACTATCAATTAATTGGTATTGTTCGTTCAGGGAGCGGCTTGATTCGGTTGATAATGATTTTGCTGCTGCACTTTGCGCTTCAACACTATTCGCTTTATCAATAACGCCCGTCACTAATATCTGTAATGACGATAAAAAGCGATTAAAACTTTTAGCTACCACGCCACACTCATCTTCTGTAGTTACTGTTAATCGTTGAGTTAGATCTCCGCCACCAGAGGCAATTTCACTGATTGCATGCTCTAGTTCATCTAGCGGTCTTAATAGTATTGTTGCCAATGTTCTGATGACCAACACACAAAAAGCAATACTTAAAATAGCAATGAAAAAGGTACGTGTTGTAAAGACAGTTAGGGATTCATACACTTTATCTTTATCAAGTAGCATGGCTAAAGACCAATCAACGCCAGCGTTATCACTTAAGGGATAAAAGTAGAGTAACTTTGTTTGCCCTTCGTGCTCAATCTCTAAAATTTGCTTACTTTCAGTTGGGGATTTTTGGTAAATATTTTGAGTTTGTTTATTGCTGAGGCTGGTGGTCGGGTGAGTAATAATCTTACCTGTGCCATCGACAACAAATGCTAAACCATTGCCGTTAAAGTTAATGGTATTTACGCTATCAGCAATGGCATTTAAGCTCAAGTCACCACCAATAACACCTTGAAAACCACTAGAAGTGTTAATTGCAGTGACAACTGATAATAATAGTTCGTTTGTAGCAGCATCAACATAAGGTGCGGTAAATGAGATCGCATCGTTGTTTTGCACTAACTTGTACCATGGTCTTTCTTTAAAATCGATACCAGGTGGATTAACCCTCTGTTTATCATTAGAGCGAAGCCCTTTTTCATCGCTTAGCGTACCAAACATTAATGAAAAATCATCTGAAAAGGCTGGGTTTTCTAACCCAGCTTGAAAATTATCTTTAGAGAAGTCTGATTCAATCTGCTTTTTTAAAACATTAACTTGTGCTGATTTACTAACCAGCCAATTGCTAATGCTTTGTGATAACAGTGATGCATTATCCTGCACATACGCGTCGGTGGACTTTTTTAGCGTTTGTTGTACAAGTAAGTATGTTGTTGTTGCAAGTAGTGAAATAACGATAAATACCACTATGCCTGAAGCGATGGAGAATTTAGTTCTGATTTTCATAATATTTCACTTTTTGACTGAATAAGAACGAGTGTTTTTTGTTATGTATATATAAACATAGTCTACACTTAGGAAAAGTTTAAATGGTAAGGCGCATTCATGCAAATAAAGCTCATCTGCTTTTTGTTAACTACATCTTGCTCGTTTTCAGTATACGCTCAAGATGAACAACAAGAACTAAAAAATTTAAAATTACAGCTAAATAAAATCAGCGCGCAATTAGCCGCTTTAGAGTCATTAACACTACAGTTTGAGAGTATCAGTAAAAGAATTGAGGTGCTTGAAAATAAAAAACAGGGTTCTTCTGTTGCGTCAAATGTCGCAATAATCCCCCCAATTACTGATTTGCAATTACCTGTATCATCACCTGAGGCTATTAAAAAAGATGTTAAAATTTACGCAACAATAAGACCAACACTCGGATATATTGATGAAGACAACGAATCTCAATGGGATGTAAGAGACGCACTTTCTCATGTTGGTATTAAATCAACGGTAGAATTTAACGACCAATGGCAAGGGATTCTCCATGGTGAGTGGGGCGTTGATTTATCAAATAATGGTGATTTTGGTAAAGCTAGGCAAGTCTATGTTGCTTTGGATAGCCCTTATGGGAAGGTCGGTATAGGCAAACAGCGCCCAGCTCAGTACCTGTTTATTGCTGAGTACGTCGATATTTTTAACCACGGTAATAGCCCTTTTGCATATGATCCTGAAAGTCTCTTTTTTGTAAATAACCTGCTTACTTATCAGATAACGCAAGGTGATTTTACGTGGATGCTGGTTAGCCAATTTAATGGCGCACAAGGCGATAATAAAAGTGACCTTATCAATGGTGGGGTAAGTTATGATAAAAATAATTTACATGTTGCTTTGACGTATACAAATAAAGGTATCTATGAAAATGAACAAGCGTTGGGAGATAATAATATTGTTGCTGGATCAGTAGCTTACTCTTTTGATAGTGGTTTGTATTTTGCGCTGGGATATCAAGCAAAAGAATACAATAGAGACTTAAGCCTGGATAGAGACGGGCATACACTTGATGTATCAATGGCTTATCCGCTTAGCAAAAATTATAAAGTAAAAATGGGTTATTTTGATTTTGATGATGGACACCAAGCCGATCAAACGCAAAACTATAATGGCGCAAATTTAACGCTTGAATGGTTGCCTGCAGAAAACTTACGTTTACATGTTGAATACCTTTACCGAGACTTTGATTATTTAGCTGACTTTAGTTCATTATCAGTAGGGTTTCGCTATGATTACTCACAAAAGTGGAGTTACTAATAGTAAAAACATGCATATTTTAAAAAAGCGTTTAATACTGATTACGGGCTTACTCATGCTGATGTGTGCATTTACAAGTCATAGCAACGTAGATGTTACTATTTTAGCTGACGATGATTATCCGCCGTATAGCTATTTAGAAAATGGTGAAGTAAAAGGGATTTATATTGATTTATTGAGACGTGCTAGTACTCAATTAAAGCTAGATTATCACGTTAAAATAATTCCAACACCATGGAAAAGAGCATTACTTACCGTTAAAAAAGGCGATGTTATTGGCGTGGTTCCTCCGTATTTACATTATGATTCAAGGCCTTTTATTTCGTCATATTCGGTGGCGTTAGGGACCGAATTTGTGGTGACTTATTGTCGTGAAAATGTTGATTTAAAAGCTGCATTAAATTTAGATTTACCGGTTAATAAACCTGTTCATTTAGGAATGAATGCTGGTTATTTACTGCTGGATGAACGTTATAAACAAGCAATTGCACGAGGGCGAATCCAGTTATGGGAAAATAAAAGCACCGCAGCGAATGTAATCAAATTACTTACCAATAAAATAGATTGTTACGTCAACGATAGAAAAGCCACACAATATGAACTAAACAGCATAAATAAAACTTACCCGCAATATAATACGGTTACAGTTATAGAAAAAGATGAGCTTAGTCATAGAACCGCGCACATAGGATTTAGCCGTGAGTTTAGCTATCCATATAAAGACGATTTTATAAAAAGAATGAATAGAGCGTTGCTTGATGTGATGAATGAAACAGGGAAAGTTAAAGAGTGAGTGTTTTGATAGTTATGCGGTTTTTGTACATTGATTAGATTAAATGCATCGTTTATTATTTCGGGACTAGTTTTATAAAAAATAACAAAGCCTACATTTTGTTACAAACGCAGCATCTTGATACGTTTTTTTGATTATCAAAGAATATAATGAATGGGTGATTAATCAATAAGGAAGTCGGCGCGTAATGTGTTTATCTGTCAAACATCTCCTATCTGCAGTTGTTTTATCTTTTTTGTGTTCATCTTTTAGTTATGCCGCAGATTTAACCAGAGAAATAAGTCTAAATATTGATCAAGGTAGTGCCCCTGAGAACTTCTTTGAAGTTGGTTTAAGCTTGAGCACGTTTAATCGTTCAACGATTAATCCTCATGACGACGATCTCGACCTCGGTACCACACTCATTGGCAGTTATAATTGGCACAACTTCTTTATCGACTTTGCTAACCAAGCACCTGACTCACTTGTCTTTGGCTACACAGCTTACGCTGAAAATAATTGGTCATTTGATATTGTTTTTACCGGGCCGGGAACAGGTTTAAGAAAAAAAGAGAATCAAGTTAATTTTGAAGGTATTGACGATCGAGATGTCAACACCATGCTCGGTGGTAGAGTAACGGGTTATATTGGTGAGAATGTTGTGCAATTCACTCTTAAGCAGGGTTTAACGAGTGAAAATAGCGGTACTATTGCCTCGGCTCTTATTGGGCGTAATTGGCAAGTGAGGAACTTGAATTTTCATGGCTTATTTGGATTGTCGTTTAGAGACGCTAAGCTCAATGATTATTATTATGGTGTGTCAGAAGATGAAGCCGCCCGAACTAACTTCAAACCATTTACAGGTAAATCAACACTTAATTTTGATTCGTCACTAGGAGTAACCTATCCACTTTCAGAAAGTTGGTTATTCCGCTCTGAAATATTTGTAGGGTCAGAGTTTGGGTACAACGAAAGCCCATTATTTAATAAGCAAAAAGACATTTATACTGGCATCAGTTCAAGCATTAGTTATGTATTTTAAGTGAGTAAATCATGATACTAACTAATCAAAAAAATCCACAGAGTAAAGTGTTTATATACTTAAGCTTATTGTTACTATGTCAACTGATTACGAATAACGCGTATGCTGCTAACCATACGTTACCTAATGAAAACAAATTGCTTGTGACGCCTAAGCGTTGTGTTGCACTGCGAAAAGGGCAGACGTGTTACCAGCAGGTCACGTTTAAATGGCATCAAGTAGAACTTGGGGATTATTGCTTAGTAGAGTTATCGACATTGCATAAATTAAAGTGCTGGACGAAAATAAATAATGGTGAATTTAGTTTTGATTTTCAATCAGATAAAACACGTCATTACGCCCTGCGAAAAAGCAAGCAAGACAGCAATCTCGCTACCGCGATTATCACTGTGTCATGGGTATTCGAATCCTCTAAACGGCCCAAATCAAGTTGGAAGTTATTTTGATTGAAGAAATACCCCGCCAGCACATCATGCTAGTTGAAGATGATATGTCATTGGCTGAATGGTTTAGTGATTATTTAACAGAGCATGGTTACTTAGTAACTTTGGTTAATCGAGGGGATGTAGCGGTTGAATTGATTAAGGCCGATATGCCAGAGCTTGTTGTGCTAGATATTATGTTGCCTGTAAAAGATGGTTTTGATGTGTGCAAAGAGGCTCGTAACTTTTATCAAGGACCCATTTTAATGATGACAGCCCGTGATGATGAAATGGACGAAATATTAGGGCTCGAATTAGGCGCTGATGATTATGTAACCAAACCGGTGAAACCGCGGGTATTATTATCTCGAATTAAAGCTTTACTACGGCGCGTAAAAACCAATGCTAACACAGCAAATGTAAGCGAAAACCAAATACAGCTTGGCCAGCTTAGTATTAATGCTAACTCTCGGGCAACTAAACTACACGGACAGTCTGTCGCTATTTCATCTAACGAATTTGATTTACTTTGGTATTTAGCGCAATCAGCGGGGCAAGTGGTTAATCGCACGGAATTGTTTCACCAGTTAAATGGTATTGACTATGATGGATTTGACCGCCGTGTTGATATTGTTATATCTAGATTACGTAAAAAGCTTGGTGATGACGCCAATAATCCATACAGGATCAAAACCGTGTGGGGTAAAGGTTATTTGCTTGTAGCCGACGCTTGGTCTTAATGTGAAGAAATTAACATTCTCATTGGTTATCGCAATATTTACCGCCATCATCTTTTTAGGTTGGGGCTTAGATAGTTTTTTTAATGAATACCAAGATAAAAAGCACACGGATGAATTTAGCACTTATAAGCAAATAATTACCTCATTGGCGAATACACTTGAAAAAACCGACAACGTTGTACAATTTGTAGCAATGTGGCAACAGCAAAACCAACTGCAACTGACGTTAACGCCTTTAACTGAGTTTCCTTTACCAATTAGCTTAAGAGAAAGTTTTAATCAGGGGGATCCACTGGTTCTTGAATCAGCTGAGTTGATCACCGTGAATAAGCTATTACAGTCTCAGCAGCAAGTATTGACACTGGGTATCCCACAACAAGCCAAACAACAAGATAATCTTGCTCTACAAATAATTTTAACAACCGTATTTTATGCAGGGATTCTACTGTGTGCCTTCATTTGGCTCTACCCTTTAGTTAAGCGGTTACAGTTACTTAGAAGCACGGCAAAACGCTTTGGTGAAGGGGATTTCTCTGCTCGTATTAGGGTTTCAAACTCATCTTACATAGTTGATATTGAAAATGAGTTTAACTTTATGGCTGAACAGATAAACACGTTGATTAAAGATAATAAATTATTAAGTAATGCGGTGTCACATGATTTACGAACCCCGCTAGCGCGATTGCGTTTTGGTATTGAAGCCTTGGGTGAAACAAACAATCCAAAAAATAAAGAAAAGTATGTCCGTCATTTGAGTCGAGATATTCAAGAGATGGAAAACCTCGTTGCCGTTTTACTTAATTACGCCAGCTTAGAGCAAAAAATGATTAAAGTTAAACGTTTACCGCTTAATTTAAATACCTTGATAAAATCAGTTGTGTGCAGTCTCACTTCAAGCGATGTTTGCTCGGTTGCAATGGATATAACCGAATTAGCCAAGGAAAAAATAGTCATCGATGGTGATGAAAATTACTTATCTATGCTAATTAATAATCTACTGTCAAATGCACAGCAATATGCTACTAAGCAAGTAAAGATAACAACGCAGCAAACACGCAATAATGTGGTTATGTGTATTGCAGATGATGGCCCTGGTATTTCAAAAGAAATGCGCGAACAAGTATTTAAGCCCTTTACTCGAGGAGAAAGTAACGCTATACAGCAAGGTTATGGTATGGGGTTGGCAATCGTTGTGAGAGTTGCTGCGTGGCATGGTGGTAAAGTATCTATTAGCCAGTCAGAGCTATTAGGGGGAGCTAAGTTTACGGTGGTATTTAACCGAACACCAGCCTAATTAGACGAAAAACTCATCGTTATAAAGTACTTAACCTAAGTTTAGGGTGCTTACTCAGATACTGTATATCCAATACTCCCTTTAACAAGTTTAGCGGTTTAAATAGCTTTTTAGAGCATTGAATATAAACAAGTTGTTATCAAGTTAAATCCCTCAATAAAAGAGCTGAACACAACAAATTCCTACATAAAGCTACATTTTATAAATTTTTAATGTGTACCTGTACACATTACAACATCTTCATACAGCACTCATTTTTTCATCACGCTAAGCTATTTTCCTACAATGGAATTGGCTATAAAAATCATGCAAAAAAAAACATTTACTTATTTATTATCAAAATTTTACTTATTAAATGAACGGCTCGAAGAGGTTAAAAAACGACTTGTTATTTCCCCTTTTATTTTATTGCTTGTCAGCTGTGTATTTATCGTTTTAATGGCGAATACGGTGTTCTTTGACAAGCTTGATGCTTTATATCCTTGGCAAGGAAATCTAAGTTTTATTATCTCGTTAAGCTTGCTGCTTTTTAGTCTGATTATTTTCGTTATGTTTGTTCTTAATATTTTGCTACCAGTCAAAATAGTGGTGTTGGTGATGCTATTGATTGCTGCAATGGTTGATTATTATGGCGTTGTGTTAGGGGTGCTGATAGATAAAACGATGATCCAAAATATTGTTGAAACGAATTTCGCTGAAGCACAAGAAATAGTTAATTTAGGGTTGTTCAGTAGAATCATTTTTATGGCGATTTTACCCGCAGCTCTATTGTTGTTAATTCAAGTGAAAAGAACTACTTGGCAACAGCGGTTACGTCAGCAAGTTTTGAGTATTACGGCGATTATGATGTTGATCCCCATACTTATCGCGCCTTTTAGTGCTCAATATACTAGCTTTTTTCGCCTACATAAGGAGCTGCGTTATTATACTAATCCTTTATATCCAATTTATTCAGCACTAGATTATTTAGCCGAACAAATCGTATCGGTAAACACCAAAGAGTTTAGAACTCTCACGACGAAAATAAGCAAAAGTAGCAGTACATTAAAGCCTAAATTAATGATTTTAGTGGTCGGTGAGGCGGTCCGAGCTGATCACCTTACTTTAAATGGCTATCCTCGTGACACAACGCCAAATATGTCAAAGCAAGTGGGGCTAATTAATTTTAGCCAAGTGAGCTCTTGCGGTACATCAACCGCTGTGTCTGTGCCTTGTATGTTTTCATTCTTCGGTCGCGATGATTTTACTGTGAGTGAGGCTAAGAGCACTCAAAATATCCTTGATGTACTCGCTGCAAGCTCAGTACGAGTAAGTTGGCGCGACAATAATTCTAGCTCAAAGGGGGTTGCTGATAGGTTGGCGTATCAAAGCTATCGTCGTTCAGAGGTTAATACACTATGTGATGTGGAATGCCGCGATGTTGGCATGTTGGTCAATTTACAGCAATATATTGACCAACAAACCCAAGACACACTGATTGTTTTACATCAAATGGGTAATCACGGACCTGCTTATTTTAAGCGTTATCCAGCTGATTTTGAATTTTTCACACCTGCTTGCGAATCTGCAGAGCTATCAGAGTGTAGCAAACACGAAATAGTTAATGCATATGACAATGCCATTCGTTATACGGACCATTTTTTGGCAGAAGTAATCAAACTTTTGCAAGCCAATGCTGCGCAATATAATACCGTGATGTTGTATGTCAGTGATCATGGCGAGTCTCTTGGTGAAAATGGGCTTTATTTGCATGGTATGCCTTATGCATTTGCACCTGATGCACAAACCCATGTGCCAATAATTTCTTGGTCTTCTGCGCCTTATATTGATATTGAAAAAACAAAAGTGCACCAAGATCACGCTCATTCACATGATGCAATTGCCAATACACTCCTCTCGCTGTTTGAAGTAAAGGTCAATATAGCTGACGAGTTTAAAGTTACCCCGCCTCTTTTTTATCTAAAGCCAGAAGGGGGCAATAAATGAAAACTATAAGCTTGTTTTTGCGGCTACAGGTCTGTGTATTTTATTTAGGGGGCGAGCTGAATAATTGTTTAAAAAAACTAACTAAGAAAAGCATTAAACTAAGCTTTATTGTGTTGTTTATTAATAGTATTACGGTAAGTAGTCAGGAGGTTGAGTGTACTGCACTTGCCGCTAGTGAAGAGCCATTTACGCTTGATAAGCTTACTTTTGTTAGTCACCCTTTGTTTGATGAAACACAATCCAATAGCTTTTATATACATAGCTTAGCGAATTGGTTACATATTAATACCCAGCAGCACGTTGTGAAAAAACTACTTCCTTTTGTACAAGCTGAAGTCATTTCTCGCGCGCAGTTTGTTGAGGCTGAACGTATTCTAAACCAATATTCATTCTTACGTAAAAGCCGAGTCAGCTTAGTCGCAGGTTGTGAGGACTCGCTAGAAAATGAACTTAAAGTTGAAACATGGGATACCTGGTCACTCGTACCGTATATCAGTTTTGGCCGACGAGCAGGCAATAATAAATATGCCTTTGGTTTTAAAGAAGATAACTTTCTCGGTCTAGGTATTCATGCTGGCGTACAATATAAAAAAGACCATTTGCGTTCAGGCTATCAAGTTACTTTCAGCATGCCGCTTAACTTTCCTAAGCAATCAACTCTAGAATTTGAGTTTGCTGATAACGATGATGGACAAAAGACCTATTTAGCTTATTCAAAGCCTTTTTATCAGCAATCATCAAAGCAGCAACATTCTGCATCGATATTCAAGGAGAATCGCCGCGACAGCATTTATCAAAACGGGACTTTAGCATGGCAATTTTCTCATGATGTTGACCAGTTTGCTCTGGCATATGGGCATTTAATTACCCAGCATAAATTAAGCGCCGTACGTATGCATTTTGGAATGAATAAAGAGCGACATCATTTTGAAAATTTAAACAGCACAATACTCACTGAGCTACCATCAGATAGAGGCTTTACCTTTCCTTGGATAGGCATGGAGTATAGCCAAGCAGACTATCAGACATTTTCTAATATTCGTTTTATTGATCATCGCGAAGATATTAATTTGGGCTGGCAATTGATGAGCAAAATAGGAGTGGATATTAGCTCATTAAATTCAGACGACAGCAAAGGTATTCACGTTGAAAATATTCTGTCAAAAGGTGTGCAATGGCAAAATACGCTCATCCTGCTCTCTACTAGTAATAAAGTTTATTGGCGCAAAGATCAACCCAATCATCAGGCGTTAGCTACTGAATTAGAGGTGTATCAATATCTAACCCCTCGTTGGGCTGGTTATTTTAAAGCGCAGTGGCGAGCAGAAAAAAATCAATATTACGATGAACCGCTTACTTTAGGTGGAGACACTGGAGTTCGTGGATATGCACAGCAATATCAACATGGTGACAATCTATGGTCAGCAACCGCAGAGCTACGTTACAACCCTCATTGGGAGTTGTATCAATTAGTCAATGTTGCTTGGGCGGCATTTGCTGATAGCGGTAAAGCATGGGGTGAATCATTTGCGACTAACAGTACGGATGAAACACTGCAGAGCATTGGCATTGGTGCAAGATTATTTTCATCACATTCAAGTGAAGGCAACGTGATCCATATGGATATTATAAAACCACTTACAACAGGTCGTAATGTGGATAGTTGGCAATGGCGCGTGCAAGTAAAGCAGAGCCTTTAAATTTATTTCAGTTAACAGAAGGAAAAGTGATGAAAAACGTCAATACGATACATAGTGTGAACAAACCAAACGGCAAAGGGTTTATTCGAATCATCAAAGCGACACATTGCTCATATAAAGGCGTGATAGCCGCATGGCAGCACGAATCAGCATTTAGACAGGAGCTTATTATGAGTATAATATTGCTGCCTTTTGCTGTTGTGTTGTCATCATCTATTAGCCATTTATTTTTATTGATCAGTAGTTTGGTATTTATTTTATTTGCCGAAATAATTAACTCAGCTCTTGAGGCGCTGGCTGATGCAGTAACATTAGATCACAATATATTGATTGGTCGAGCCAAAGACATGGGATCAGCTGCTGTTTTTATCGCGTTAGGTTTATTCTCAGCGGTGTGGGGATATGCCATTTACAGTTATTCATTTTAATAATGAGCAGTGTTTAAAGAGTAAACCACAAGCAGTGCTATTTTTGACTTAAAACGATGGGCGGTTACTTTAGGGCGTGTTAACCTTTCGTGATTTATTTTACAGCAGTGTGTTTGGAAATTTCAATCCACAAAGGTTAACACGCCCTAATCATTTATAGGTATTCGCGCTTAGTAAATAAACGCTATACTTGATTAAAACACTCGGGTATTAGATAATCCGATCAATGTAGGAATTGAGGGTCTTGGTATGTCAGAAGAATTACCGATTAAGTTTAGCGATGCAGCTGCGGTTCGTGTTAAACAGTTAATTGATGAAGAAGAAAACCCTGAACTAAAACTGCGTGTTTATGTAACCGGCGGTGGTTGTTCTGGTTTCCAGTATGGTTTTACTTTTGATGAAAAAGCAAACCCAGGCGATTTAGAGATCGTAAAAAATGGCGTCACCTTAGTGGTTGATCCAATGAGTATACAGTATTTGGTTGATGGTGTAGTTGATTACACTGAAGGACTTGAAGGCGCACGCTTTTTTGTTTCTAACCCAAATGCAACAACCACCTGCGGGTGTGGCGCTAGTTTCAGCGTTTAAATCGTTATTTGTATACGAAAGCCGCTTAATAGCGGCTTTTTTATTGCTTAAAATCTATAAAAAGTGGTAAACGCAAAGGTTATTATCGTAAAGCCTTAGATTTTTTATTACACCTAAAAGGAAGCGCTGGGCTGAAAATATTTACTCAGTAGCAAGACTCACAGGCAAAAGTAAATAGTCTGCGTAGGCTGATAAAGTTGTAAATTATAAAGCTTAGTGGCTCAAAATATAAAAACACTGTTATTTTACGGCAAATCAGAACTCGATAAATTGTGCAGCAGCATTTTGAATGATTGAGGTGATTACACTAGCGAAGATTGTTGTGAATAACAATATGATACTAATAGTCACTTATAATGTCTTACGCAGGCGAGGTTTAGACATTAAATAGGCTACTTTACGAATAGAGGTGCAGGGTCTATGCCCTATATTTCTAACGGGAATTACAACTATTTTAGGTTTAATGCTAGGACGTGTTGACCTTTCGTGATTGATTTTGAAGCAGTATAAATGCCAAACATGCGCTGCCCAAAGGATTCTTCCTAAGGGCGATTGACTCTTTGTTACCTACATGAATGTAGGTAAGCGGCGTGAGCAGGCGCGGAAGCTTTGCTCGATTTTTACTTATTCTCACATGGATGTGAGCCAGTAGAATAACGCAGGAGCAGTTATCGAGCCCGCTAGGTTATAAACCTCGCGCCGCGATTAAATCGCCCCTAGATTGAGTGAATTTCAATCTACAAAGGTCAGCACGCTCTAAAGGTATTACAGATCAATATTGATTTATTTAATAGAACAATCGATTTTGGCACTCCTTCAACATAATAGTCAATACAACGAGCCACTGCAGTGGCTGTGCAGGATTTAACCTTTGCCACCGTTTTAACCCTTATTTTACTCATTGCTTTTTAATGTTACGCGAGTGTAGTTAAGTGGAAATTGACTAAGTCACTCACTATTTATGGTGAGTGATTTGTATCATTAAAATAAAGAAACTTAATACAAGGGTCGAAAATACTAATATGTATATAAACCCTTTTTTTCCCTGCTTGATTGGGACACCATTTTTGTTAAGAAAAAAGTACCAAATAACGCATAGGATAATAGGTAATAAAAACAGTAAACGAAACATTTCTTGTTCTCCGAGTTAAATATGTATTTTTGTTTGATTTTAAGTTGTTGATTTTTATTGTTTAAATTTATTATCCTAAAAATAGTTTCATTATATAAATAATTTGTTACATTAAAGAGGAACGAATCATTAAATAGGTCTATTGTTGCTCATTTTGCAACTCATGTATTTCTTGTAATAACTCGTTCCTGTAAAAGGTTCTTTTTTGAAATTAGTTATTTCACATGAGTCTGAATAGTATATAATGTATCCAAGAGTGAGACGGGCAAAATTTCACTTTTAGACTAAATTAATTTTAAATCATCTAGTAGGAGATGTTTTTTATGATGGGTAAAACAGTTTCTTCAGAAGAAAACTCAAGATTGACTAAGTGGCTAAAAAGCAAACGCCATGAGAAAGGTCACACTATGCGTAGCCTGGCACAAGTACTAGGTACTCCGCATTCATTTATTGGTAAAATCGAAAATCAAGAGCGTCGCTTAGATGTAATTGAATTCTTGCGCTATTGTGATGCGTTAGAAGTTGACCCATATGAAGGGTTAGGTTTACTAAAAGAAGATCAGTTATAAAAGCTTAGCGCGTTGTTAAGCTGTTTATAATAGAAGTGCAAGGATGCACAGTATTTGTTTAATCCTTGCCCCATGTTATTTTAATTATCACCAGATCTAAATTTTCGTTCCGCTTTTACTATGATAACTGTTTTCTAATTGATAGAGCTTATGTCTTATTAGGTATAAGAATATTAATGATGGTAGTACCATCAACGCCGTTAGAATAAAGAATAACGACCAATTTCCACCTAACCAATCATCAATCACTACACCACTGTAACTTGAAAGTAAGGTGCGCCCTAAATTCCCCAATGATGCTAATAATGCATAGTGAGTGGCACTAAATGCACGATCGCATAGCATAGATATAAACGCCACCATAGCGACTAGCGACCATGCTTGAGTGAAGCCATCAACAATAATAGCCATCGCATATAAGTGCTCTTGTGGGCCTGCTAGTGCGATCCATGAGAACATGAGGTTAGACGCTGCCATTGCAACACCACTAATAAATAAGCCTTTTACGATCCCGTATTTATGGTTAAAAATACTGCCTAAAAACGCAAAAACAATTGTAATTAAGCCTGTTCCTAATTTTGAGTAGTTTGCTATTTGTGTATTAGAAAAACCAACTTCTTTATAAAACACGATCGACATACGCGCTAAAAATGCTTCACCAATTTTAAATAAGAAGATAAAAGCAAGTAAGGCGAGCGCTGTTTTTACGCCATTGCGTGCAAAGAAGGTTTTAAATGGGTCGATCACAGTGACAGCCAACCATGCAAATATTTTTGACATATGGTTGTCGTGAGTGGATGCCAGTTTTGCTTGATAAATGCGTTCAAGCTCAGCGTGTACTGCTTCGCGGTTCGATTTCGGCTCTTTAGCCCAAAAAACACAACTCATAAGTAGCAACATTAACCCTGCTAAAAAGTAATAGACTTGTGGCCAGCCAATATTTGGCATATCAGCCATATAAAATGGAATTGCACCGAGTAGTGCATAACCACTCCACCATCCTGAGGTTGCCATAGCCGCAGCCGCAGTTGCTTTATGGCTTTCGTTTTCATCGAGGGTATCTATACGAAAAGCATCAATAGCGATATCTTGAGTGGCAGAAGCAATGGCAATGAGTAAACATAAAGCTGCAGCGATACCTAAATGCGCCGTAATATCGAGTCCCGCGAGCAAGATGACGCCAAGTAAAATAAAACACTGGCAAAATAAGATCCAACTGCGTCGTTGACCGAGCCAGTTATAAAGTAGAGGAAGTTTGACTCTATCGACCAAAGGGGACCATAAAAAGTTAATACTGTATGCGCCAAACACTATACCAAATAGACCGATCATACTTCTGCTAAGGCCCTCATCTTTGAGCCATGCTGACATAACAGAGCCGATGAGAACCCATGGAAAGCCGCTACTCATACCAAAAATGAATACGTTGATCAGACGTTTGTCTTTAAAGTAAGAAAAATATTCAGAAATAGATAAGTTGCTTTTCATAACGCCTTCATTGGCAAAGTTGTAGGGGCTGTGAGCCCCATGATTAAGTATTACAGAGGAGTGGGCTCTAATACGGCAATATTTAAAATAATAATGGGTTCTTTAGGCACAAAATCATAACCAATTTTTTCATTAAAACCGGTTTCAACTTGCATAATTTTATCGAGTGTTTCGTATCCATCCATCACCATGCCAAATACTGAAAAACCCCATTCTCTACCAGGATTTAAATGATCATTATCATCCATATTGAAAAAGAACTGACGAGTCCCTGAGTGTGGCTGACGATCTTGATAAGCCATAGCAATGCTGTACATATCGTTTTTTGAACCGTTACCGCTTTCGTTAAAAATTGGCTCACCTTCATAAACGCCATCGTACTCTTTATCGTAGCCACCGCCTTGTATTACAAAGTCACGTTCGTTTTCAACGTCACGTTCTACTCGGTGGAATACAGTGCCTTTATAGCTGCCGTCCATTACATAGGTGAGAAAGTTATTAACTGTAATTGGCGCTTTTGAGCGATCCATTTCAATAATTACTTTTCCCATTGTGGTCGTGATTTCCACGCGTGGAAACATATTATCTTTTTGCACAAAACGTCCCTCAGTCGCAGCAATGGGGTTTTGACTAAACACTAATAATGCACATAATAAAAATAGACGTTTCATACTTAACCTTCTAAAAATGCGAGTAATTCAGGATCTGATACCATGCGAGTTATTAACTGCACAGTCAACTTATTGAGCTGACCTTCAACTTTAGCTCTGTCGTGACTTAGTGGGCCATCAAAATTGGCTGTACCGCGGTAAACTTTACTAAAATTACTATCGCTACGAATAACTCGCACGCCTAATTCAACTTTTGCATTGCTAGTGTGAGAAACCATTTTTTCGCTCACAACGGCTTGCAGGGTATGAATATCCACTTCAAAACGCGTGGTTGCAAGGTTCGAAATGCTGGCACCATTACGACTTAATGCGCTATCCAAGGCACTTTTTAATGATGCAGTCAGCCCTGGGCTGGCAATAGTTTGAGTTTTGTCTGATTTGATTAACTTTAAGGTGGCTGGATCGCCACGTAAATCAATCACACTGGTGCTCACGCTATTATTTATTGAGCTTAATTTCCCCCCTTGATAGACCGGGTTTAAGATCATCTGGTTAGGTTGACTACTACAGGCCGACAGTGCTAATAAAGCACAGCAAGGCAAAATGTATTTCATCACTTTTATAACATTCCATCATTTTTGGTTGCACTTAATACGACAAACTTTTTATTTGAACCGAGCAACTGACAATTACCAAACATGCGATTTAGTTTATCGTGATAGTCTAAATGGCGATTACCAATAATGCGTAATTCACCGCCATTTTTTAACGTATCCTTGGCTTGTTTAAACATTTGCCATGCGATGTGATCGGTAACCGCTTGCGCTTGATGAAAAGGCGGATTACATAGCACGATATCAACACTTTCACGTTCAAAACCAGTTAAGCAATCGTTTTCGATGAATGCACATTGTTCAAACTTATTTTCCATATTTAGCTCAACGGTTAAACGTGCTGATTCAACAGCCATATATGACTCATCAACAAACGTGACTTCTGCATTAGGGCAGCGTGATAAAGTCATTAAACCAACAACACCGTTACCACAGCCCAAATCAATAATACGTTTAGCTTTATTGGTTTGCGGTAAGTAATCAAAAAAGAATCTTGCACCAATATCCAGCGAGTCACGAGAGAACACATTCGCATGATTACTAATGGTAAAATCAGTTCCCTCAAGAGGCCAGCTCACAGGGAAGTCTGCAGGCTTATAACCGCCTTGTGCTTGGCTAATTACCAAACGTGATTTTTTCACAGCTAAACTGGTTTTTGTTTCACCAATAAATTGTTCAAATGCTTTAATGGTCGAGTTATGTACGTCTTTCGTTTTAGCTGCACCAATAACCGGTGTTCCTGGTGCAAGCACTTCACTGAGTTCTGATAGCTGGTATTGTAAAAAAGCTAATGTGCGCGGCACTTTTAAAATAACTAAGTCAACTTGTTCAGGCAAAGCAGATAAACTATCTAGTTGGCTAAATGTTGTGCTTGGAATTTTATTTTCTGCTAAATTATATGCCGCTGCTTGGTGACTAATATAAGAGTCGTTTACTGAACAAACTGTTAACTGTTGTTTGCTAAAATAACAAGATAACGCGCCAAAGCTATCATTTAGGATCAGCAAAGATCGACAATCAGGATAATGCTCCGTAACATAGTCAATTAGGTACTCGTCAGCAGAATCCCAAGCTTGTAAGCTGCGATTTTTTTGATCGAGAGGAAAACGTTCAAGAGTAAATTTTTTATCGCCGAACTGTGCTTGCGTGGTCATAATAGTTAGTGATCAGTAATCAAATGATAGGTAAATTCTAACATGCAACGGCCAAACGCCAACCCCCAACAGTTACCAAATGGCTTTTCTTATCAAAGAATGACGCTGAGTGCGCAAAAAAGTCTCAATTTATTCTATCATTTACAGCAAAATTTACCTTGGCAACAACCTAGTACAACAGTATATGGACGAACAGGCCCAATACCGCGCTTACAATGCTTTATCAGTGATAATGAGATTGAATATGGGTACTCACACAGTAAATTAATTATCGAGCCTTGGCCTGTTATTTTATTAGCTATGCGAGAACGTTTAGAGTGTCATTTAAAGCAGCCTTTAAATTCATTACTTGTTAATTATTACCGCGATGGTTGCGATACGATGGGCTGGCACAGTGATGACGAAATTGAACTAGGCCCAAAGCCAACAATCGTTTGTGTTTCACTTGGCGCCGAGCGGGTGCTAAAGCTTAAGCATAAAGCGACAAATAAAGTAACTGACTTAAAGTTACACAGCGGCAGTACTTTAATAATGCATGGCGATAGTCAGCGTGATTACCAACACGCCATACCAAAACAAACAACCTTAGCTCACCCCCGTATAAGTTTGACTTTTAGATACATTTTACCAACGCCTAGCTAGCCAATTTATAGGCTTACTTGTTATAGTGAACCTATAAACATGTTTTTAAGTGACTAATTATGTCAATGCAACAGCAAATTGAAACCAAACTAGCAGATGCGATTGCTTGCAAGCATCTAAATGTAGTGAACGAAAGCCACATGCATAGTCGTGGTACTGACTCTCATTTTAAAGTTATAGTAGTCAGTGAAGAGTTTAGCGGTAAGCGTTTGCTGCAACGTCATCGTCAAATTAATGAGATTTTAAAAGATGAGTTGGCTAATCATATTCACGCATTGGCAATTCATACATTTACACCGACAGAATTTAGTGAACATAACGGCCAAGTTGCTGACTCGCCAAATTGTTTAGGTGGATCAAAATTAGATTAACGGCCAGGTCTGAGAGTAACTATTACTGATCAGACCTGTATTTTTACAATTAGCCTTTAAACTAGCGCTAATTTTTATTGAGATAGATATAGGATGATCAATGGTCATTAAGCCTAAAATTCGCGGTTTCATCTGTACTAACGCCCACCCAGTAGGTTGTGCAGAGCACGTACAAGAACAAATTAACTATGTAAAACAGCAAGGCGCATTAAAAAATGCACCTAAAAATGTGTTAGTTATCGGTGCGTCAACAGGCTATGGCCTTGCATCTCGTATTACTGCTGCATTTGGTGGCGGTGCTAAAACATTAGGTATCTTCTTCGAAAAAGAAGGCACAGAGCGTAAAACAGGTTCAGCTGGTTGGTATAACACCGCTGCATTTCAAGCCGCAGCTGACGCTGAAGGCTTATGGTCTAAAAATATTAATGGCGATGCGTTTTCAAACGAAATCAAACAAAAAGCGATTGATACAATTAAAGCTGATTTAGGTAAAGTTGATCTAATCATCTATAGTCTTGCATCTCCTCGTCGCACAGATCCAAATACAGGTGAAGTATATTCTTCAACACTTAAGCCAATTGGGAATGCAGTTACGACCAAAAACTTAAATACATCAAAACGTGAAATTGACGACATTACAGTCGAGGCCGCAAATCAAGATGATATCGACAACACGATTAAAGTGATGGGTGGTGAAGATTGGGAAATGTGGATAGAAGCACTTAAAGAAGCTGACGTTTTAGCTGATAACTTTAAAACCAGTGCTTATACATACATCGGTAAAGAATTAACGTGGCCAATATATGGTCATGCGACAATTGGTAAAGCGAAAGAAGATCTAGATCGCGCAACAGTTGCTATTAAAGAGTCAACCAAAGCATTAAATGGCGAAGCATACGTATCATCATTAAATGCGGTAGTAACGCAAGCAAGTTCTGCTATTCCTATTATGCCGCTTTATATCTCTGCTTTATTTAAAGTAATGAAAGCGGATGGAACATATGAAGGCACGATTGAACAAATTCACGCATTGTTCACTGAAAATTTATATGGCGAGTCACCACGTTTTGATGACGGTGGTCATTTATTCCAAAACTACAAAGAGTTGGAAGATGATGTTCAAGCCCGAATTCAAACAGTATGGGATTGCGTAACAACAGAAACAATTGACGAATTAACTGATTACGTGGGGTACCACAATGAATTTTTACGTTTATTCGGTTTTGGTATCGACACAGTTGATTACGAACAAGATGTAGATTCAGTAGCACCAATCGCAAACATGATAGATTGATCAATAATCATGAATAGAAAAGTCGCTTAGGCGACTTTTTTTGTCTTTAAGTTTTAATTTTTGATTAATTGCTGTTTAATTTTCATCCTACCTCGCAAGCAATAGCACTTTGGTCTATATTGAATTTTATTCAAATGCATCTATTGAGCTAAATAAGCGCTCCTGTCGTATAAATTTCATATTTAGACTCGCATAGTGACCCTGATTGATGTTAAAATTCGGGCAATATATGTGAGAAGTTTTTTACTGCGTTGCTTGTCTTGTAATTTGACAGGTGGTTCTTTGTTATCTTGAATTTAGCTTGAGATTACTAAAAGAAGCGACGTGGTTGGTTCGATTTTTCAGTTTCTTTCCGTTAATGTAGTGCAAGTGCGTATGATCAACATAAAAAAAGGTCTGGACTTACCCATAGAGGGCGCACCTCAGCAAGTTATTCATGATGGTTCTACCGTCAAACGTGTAGCTGTGCTAGGTGAAGAGTTTATTGGTATGCGTCCAACCATGCATGTTCGTGTGGATGACCAAGTTAAAAAAGGCCAGGTACTTTTTGAAGATAAAAAGAACCCAGGTGTATTATTTACTGCCCCAGCTTCTGGTACAGTAAAAGAAATTAATCGTGGTGCAAAACGTGTGCTGCAATCTGTCGTTATCGAAGTAAACGCCAGTGAGCAAATCACCTTTGACTCTTTTTCGGCTGAGCAGCTTTCGAGCCTCGATCGTGAAAAAGCCAAAGAAGTACTTATCCAGTCTGGTCAATGGACAGCACTACGTGCTCGCCCATTCAGCAAAGTTGCCGCTGTGGATGCAAATCCTAGCTCTATCTTTGTTACTGCAATAGACACTAACCCTTTAGCTGCAGATCCTGCGGTTATTATTGCTGAGCATGTGCAAGCATTCGAAGCAGGTTTAGCTGTTGTATCGCGTTTGACCGATGGTAAAGTATTTGTTTGTAAACAAGCAGGTAGCCAAGTACCTAGTTCATCAATTCCTCAAGTAGAAGTACATGAGTTTGGTGGCGTACATCCGGCTGGCCTTGTTGGCACACATATCCATCACTTAGACGCTGTTTCTGCTAGCAAACAAGTTTGGCATATTGGTTACCAAGACGTTATCGCCTTTGGTAATTTATTCCTTACTGGTGAAATCTTCACAGATCGTGTTGTTTCGCTTGCTGGTCCGCGTGTTAAAAACCCACGTTTAGTGAAAACTCAATTGGGTGCAGCATTAGATGATTTAGTTGCTGGCGAATTAGAAGATGGTGATAACCGTGTTATTTCTGGTTCGGTATTAGCGGGTGCTACTTCTGCTGGTCCGCAAGCATTCTTAGGTCGCTACCATGTTCAAGTATCTGTATTACTTGAAGGTCGTGAGAAAGAGTTGTTTGGCTGGATCCGTCCAGGTAGTGATAAATTCTCTGTGACACGTACTTTCTTATCACACCTTACGCCGAGTCGTTTGTTCAAAATGACAACGTCAACAGGTGGTTCAAAGCGCGCCATGGTTCCACTTGGTAACTATGAGCGAGTTATGCCTTTAGATATTCTACCTACGCTATTATTACGTGATTTAATTGCACGTGATTTAGATGGTGCAATTTCTTTGGGTGCGCTTGAACTTGATGAAGAAGATTTAGCGTTATGTACCTTCGTTTGTCCAGGCAAATACGAGTATGGTTCAATCCTACGCGATTGCTTGACTACGATCGAGAAGGAAGGCTAAGAGATGGGTTTAAAGAAATTTCTAGAAGATATCGAGCCGCATTTTGAAGCCGGTGGTAAACATGAAAAATTCTATGCGCTGTATGAAGCAGCTGCAACTATTTTTTATACCCCGGGTTACGTAAATAAAGGCGCGACACACGTTCGTGACAACATCGACCTAAAACGCATGATGATTTTAGTGTGGATGGCGACGTTCCCTGCAATGTTTTTTGGTATGTTCAATATCGGTCATCAGGCCGCAGGTGCATTAGCACAAGGTTTTGAGCTAGCAAATACTTGGCAAGTTGGCCTGTTCCAGATGTTTGGTGGTGAATTAACCGCTGCTTCCGGCTGGGGCGCTAAAATGTTTTACGGAGCCTGTTTCTTCCTACCTATTTACGCAGTAACATTTGCTGTAGGTGGTTTTTGGGAAGTTATATTTGCTTCAGTGCGTAAGCATGAAGTTAACGAAGGTTTCTTCGTAACCTCTGTTTTATTTGCACTTATCTTGCCTGCAACCATTCCTTTGTGGCAAGTTGCACTAGGTATTACATTCGGTGTAGTAATCGCTAAAGAAATTTTTGGTGGTACTGGTCGTAACTTCTTAAATCCTGCATTAGCTGGCCGTGCGTTTTTATTCTTCGCATACCCTGCACAAATCTCAGGTGACACAGTATGGACAGCAGTAGACTCGTTCTCTGGTGCAACTATGCTAGGTCAAGCGTTTGTTGGTTCTCTTGATTACAGCAACATAGCTCTTTGGTGGGATGCGTTCTACGGTTTCATTCAAGGTTCAGTCGGTGAAACATCTACCCTTGCAGTGATGATTGGTGGCTTGTTCTTAATCTACGTTCGAATTGCTTCTTGGCGCATTGTGCTAGGTGTATTCTTGGGTATGGTTGCAACAGCATTCTTATTAAATGCAGTTGGATCTGACACTAACCCTGTATTTGCAATGCCTTGGCATTGGCACTTTGTACTTGGTGGTTTTGCTTTTGGTATGTTCTTTATGGCGACAGACCCAGTGTCAGCGGCATTTACAGATAAAGCAAAATTTGCGTATGGTGCACTAATTGGCGTAATGGTTGTAATGATCCGTGTAATTAACCCTGCATTCCCAGAGGGTATGATGCTAGCAATCTTATTTGCTAACTTATTTGCACCATTATTCGATCACTTCGTAGTGCAGGCTAATATCAAGCGGAGGTTGGCACGTAATGTCTAGTAATAACGAATCAATCGGCAAAACGCTATCTGTTGTTGTAGCACTATGTTTAGTGTGTGCAATCATCGTATCGTTTGCTTCAGTTCAGCTTCGCCCATTGCAGCAAGCTAACAAAACGCAGGATATTCAAAAGAATATCTTAGCAGCAGCGGGTATCGATGCTGTTGAAAATATCTCTGATACTTTCAATGCAAAAATCGAAGCGCGTGTTGTTAATATGAAAACTGGTGAGTTTGTTGACACTGACCCAAATACTTTTGATTTCGAGAAAAGTAAATTTGACCAAAAAATTAGTTTTGCACTAAAAGCAAACGGTATCAAAGATATCGCAGGCATTCAGCGTATGACTACAGAGTCACCAGTTTACATTTCTAAAAAAGCTGACGGTTCAACTGATGCAATCATTTTACCTATCCAAGGCTATGGTCTTTGGGGTGTTATGTATGGCTTTGTTGCACTTGAAAGCGATGGCGAAACAGTTAAAGATATTAACTTTTATAAGCATAATGAAACACCTGGCCTGGGTGGGGAAATTCAAAACCCACAATGGACTGCTTCATTTCAAGGTAAAGCATTACCCGTTGATATAGTAAAAAGCGGTGCTAAAAATGAACATCAAATTGATGGTCTATCAGGTGCAACTTTAACCTCAAACGGTGTTGATCATGCAATTGACTTCTGGACTGGTGAAAACGGCTTTGGCCCTTTCCTAGCGAGAGTACGTGAAGGAGCATTGAAATAATGGCTGATACAAAAGAAATGAAATCGGTTCTGTTTGGTCCGGTCTTTGCTAATAACCCGATTGCGCTCCAAGTTCTCGGTGTTTGTTCTGCGCTTGCGGTAACATCTAGCTTAAAAAATGCATTAATCATGTCAATTGCATTGACCTTGGTAACGGCTTTTTCAAGTTTATTTATCTCAATGATCCGTAACCAGATCCCGTCATCTGTACGTATCATCGTGCAAATGACTATTATTGCGTCATTGGTAATTGTTGTTGACCAAGTACTACAAGCGTTCTCTTATGCTACGGCAAAAGAGCTATCTGTATTCGTTGGCCTAATCATTACTAACTGTATCGTAATGGGTCGTGCTGAAGCATACGCGATGAAGTCGCCGCCACTTATGTCGTTCCTTGATGGTATCGGTAATGGTTTAGGCTACTCAGTTGTGCTACTGACAGTTGGCTTTATTCGTGAGCTATTTGGTAAAGGTACATTGTTTGGTGCTGAAATCATCCCTCTTGTACAAGATGGTGGTTGGTATCAACCTATGGGTCTATTGATTTTACCGCCTAGTGCATTCTTCATCATTGGTTTATTCATTTGGGTACTTCGTACTTATAAGAAAGACCAAGTAGAAGCGAAAGGGTAAGGGGCAGACTGTGGAACATTATATAAGTTTATTCGTAAAAGCAGTTTTCATTGAAAACTTAGCTTTAGCCTTCTTCCTAGGTATGTGTACTTTCCTTGCAGTATCAAAGAAAGTAACAACGTCTATCGGCCTAGGTGTAGCAGTTATCGTGGTACTGGGTATCTCAGTACCAGTTAACAACTTGGTTTATCATGCAGTTCTGGCACCTGGTGCACTTGAGTGGCTTGGTTACCCAGAAGCGGATCTTAGCTTCTTACGTTTCTTGACATTCATCGGTGTTATTGCAGCACTTGTACAAATTCTTGAAATGGCATTAGATAAGTTCTTCCCAGCACTTTATAACGCGTTAGGTATCTTCCTACCATTGATCACAGTTAACTGTGCAATCTTTGGTGCAGTATCTTTCATGGTTGAACGTAACTATAACTTCACTGAATCAGTGGTTTATGGTATCGGTTCTGGTGTGGGTTGGGCGCTGGCAATTACTTTACTTGCTGGTATCCGTGAGAAAATGAAGTATTCAGACGTGCCAGACGGCCTACGTGGTTTAGGTATTACCTTTATCACTGTTGGTTTAATGGGTCTTGGCTTTATGTCATTCTCTGGTATTTCACTTTAATAGGTAGCGAGGATAAATCATGAGTTATGAGATTTTCTTAGGCGTTGGTGTTTTCATCGCTATCGTTGTACTGCTAGTTTTAGTCATCATTGGTGCTAAATCTAAGTTAGTTGCAAGCGGTGACATCATCATCGGCGTAAATGGCGATCCAGAGAAAGCCATTACAACATCAGCAGGTAGTAAGCTATTAGGTGCACTATCTGAGTCAGGTATTTTCGTATCATCTGCATGTGGTGGCGGTGGCTCTTGTGGTCAGTGTCGTGTACACATTCACTCTGGTGGCGGCGATATCTTACCAACTGAACTTGATCACATCTCTAAAGGTGAAGCCCGTGAAGGCTGTCGTTTAGCGTGTCAGGTAAATGTTAAAAACGACATGGAAATTGAACTTGAAGAGTCAATTTTCGGTGTTAAAAAATGGGATTGTGAAGTTATCTCTAACGATAACAAAGCAACGTTCATTAAAGAGCTTAAACTACAAATACCTGATGGCGAGTCAGTACCGTTTCGTGCCGGTGGTTATATTCAAATTGAAGCCCCTGCACATCACGTTAAATATGCTGATTTCGATGTACCTGAAGAGTACCGTGGCGATTGGAACCATTTTGGTTTCTTCAAGCTGGAGTCTAAAGTAGACGAAGAAACAATTCGTGCTTACTCAATGGCTAACTACCCAGAAGAAGAAGGCATCATCATGCTTAACGTGCGTATCGCTGCGCCGCCTCCAAGAGACTTAAGCTTACCTTGTGGTAAAATGTCATCGTACATTTGGTCACTTAAAGAAGGTGATAAAGTAACTATCTCTGGCCCATTTGGTGAGTTCTTTGCAAAAGATACTGACGCTGAAATGGTCTTTGTTGGTGGTGGTGCTGGTATGGCGCCTATGCGTTCACATATCTTTGACCAACTTAAACGTTTGAACTCTAAGCGTAAGATGAGTTTCTGGTATGGTGCACGTTCTAGACGTGAAATGTTCTACGTTGAAGATTTTGACGGCTTAGCCGCTGAAAACCCTAACTTTGTATGGCATACAGCGCTTTCAGATCCACAACCAGAAGATAACTGGGAAGGCTATACTGGCTTTATCCATAACGTGTTATTTGAGAACTATCTTAAAGAACATGAAGCGCCGGAAGATTGTGAGTTCTACATGTGTGGTCCTCCAATGATGAACGCTGCTGTTATCACTATGTTGAAAGACTTAGGTGTTGAAGACGAAAATATCTTATTAGATGATTTCGGTGGCTAACACCCATATCAAAACAATTTAGTTTTGGTTAGAATATCAGCCTCGTAGTAACTAATGCTACGGGGCTTTTTTATATTTAAAATTTAACCTGAGTAGGCTGCTATGAATAGAGTTTTTCACCCGCAGGCATTAATTGCCATATTTTTTCTTGCTCTCACTTTACTCATATCTGGTTGTGGTAAAAATGAGCCGCAAGAGTTATACCTTGAAGGTAAAACGATGGGCACAACTTATCACATTAAAGTATTTGCCGAGCAAGAAAAACTAGCCTCGCTTAACTTGTTGCCTGAAGTAACACAGTTATTGAAAGACATTAATTTATCCATGTCTACGTACATTAAAGACTCTGAAATAAATCAATTTAACCGTTTACCAGCAGGCGAAGTAATGCCTATCAGTAGTGACTTTAGAGCTGTAGTCAGTGAATCAATTCGCTTAGGGAAATCAACTAAAACCCTTGATGTGACTATGGGACCATTAATTGATTTATGGGGTTTTGGCCCTGATAAAAAGCCCACTAAGCGACCAACTAATGAAGCACTGTTAGCAATGATTGCTAAAATTGGTGTTGATAAGTTGATATTAACAGATCAAGGTTTAGCTAAATCAATCGATGGCTTAGCGCTATCATTTTCTGCCACGGCAAAAGGCTATGGTATTGATAAGGTAGCAGAGTTACTAGAGAGCCATGGCTTAACGAACTACATGGTTGAAATTGGCGGTGAGCTTAGAGTTTCAGGTAAAAAGCCTAATGATCTAGATTGGCGTATCGCTATTGAGCAGCCTGATACCGAACTCGGTGTTCGCAAAGTACATAAGGTTTTGGCTCCAGGTAATAATGGTATTGCTACCTCGGGTGACTATCGTATTTTTTACGAAATGGAGGGAGTGACTTACAGCCATTTAATCGATCCAGTAACGGGTATGCCAAGTCGTCATGATCTTGTTTCTGTGACCGTGTTACACCCATCAGCAATGACCGCAGATGGCCTTGCAACAGCATTGACTGTAATGGGGATGGAAAAAGCAAAAGCTTATGCACAGGAGCATGATTTACCCGTTTATCTGATTGCTAAATCAGAAGATGGCTTAGTCACTTATTCTAGCCCTGCATTTAAACCCTATTTGTAGCGCGGTTTAAATCAGTTTATAATACAGTCAGCCCAGCAACTTGTTGGGTATTATTTTATTGCTGATCAATAGGGGCTAAGCAATGTCACTTTTTCTTCTTACTTTTGGTTTACTACTTTTAATCGTCGCTGCGATGGCTGTGGGTATGGTAGTACAAAAGAAATCTATGGCCAGTAGTTGTGGCGGTCTTGGCTCTGTAGGCATTGATAAAGCCTGTGATTGCGATGATCCATGCGACAAGCGCAAAAAGCGGATGGCCAAAGAGCAAGTTTGGAAAGAAAACCAAATATTATAAGCTGTGGTAGATAAAACTACAGATTTAAAAACGCCTTTAAAAGGCGTTTTTTGTTTTACTTGCACATTTAACGATCATACCTCAATCAATATCTAAATCACTTTTAAGTCCAATGACACTCGCACCTTCAGGTAACTTGGGTATCTACGAGTACATCAACTTACCGTTTTAAAACCTGATTAAAGCGAGTATCAATATGTTTTTATCAAATTAGCAATACTTACTTTATTGATTAATATTAGGTTATTTTTTATTTCTTCTCTAATTATCGTAGCCTTATTTTGACTTAGCTTAAAATTACCTTTCCAGCTTGTCGGTTCAAACTCAAGAAAACTAAGTTCTTGATACATAATATTACGGTGTTGTTGTGGTACATCATTAAGCTGCCACATCGGGTTTTCATTCGGTGTAAATTCTTGCTCAAAGTGAGTAGTAAGCCGTTCCATTATTGACTCCTTTTGACTAAACTTCTGAATGATATGTACATTGGCTGTGACTAAAACAGAGGAATATAACCAGCTTGGTAATGTTTTATTCTTTGAATAGGAGGGGGATAAATAGCAGTCATCACCCCTAAACAGTAAATTTACTGATTGACCATCAAGCAGTGAAAGAGGGTTATATTTAGCAACATGACCAATAAATATATCGCGTTGAGCATCAAATAATAATGGTATGTGGCAAATATCATTCAGGCTACATTGCTTATTAGGCATTAAAACGCTGGCTAACGGGTAAGTATTAACAAGAGCATGTAACTGTTCGATATTAGGTTCTTGAAAGTGAGGAGCAGGGTACATATTATAACTTACCTTCTAGTTGTAATTTTATAGCGGCCCATTGCTCATCAATGATGCTGAACTTGGCGGTGTTTCGGTATGAGCCATCAGTAAGTCGCCTATCTTTATAGCTAATGCCTTCAAAGCGGGCACCTAGTCGAGCAATTGCGTTACGGGATGTGATGTTTTTTTCATGGGTATTAAACGCAACACGTACCAACCCTAAAGTTTCAAATGCGTAACGCAATAGCAAATATTTGGCGTGGGTGTTTATGTAACTACGTTGAAAATTTTTACTAATAAATGTGTGGCCAATTTCAGCACTGTCATTTTGACTATCTAATCTGAATATGCGTGTAGTGCCTACAACGTGCTTTGAAGCTTTATCAATAATGGCAAAGACTACTTGTTCTGTAGGGTTAAACTGTGCGGTATTGATAAACCAATTATATAGAGTTTCTGTCGTTCGAGTGTAATTCATTAATACCCAGCGCCATACTTGTGGATCTTGCCCTGCAAGGCTTAAACCTTTTAAATGAATGTCGCGTAGCGGTTCCAAAATAACTTTATTAGTTTGATGTGTTTGCTGAGTAAGCATAAAGCGCCTTATTATTGGTTATTGCAGACTATTTAAAACAAATAATGTACGCTTATTTGGTCATGTTAAAACAACCAGTTTTTAGTTTTTTGATAGACCAGTTTTAGCGTGAAAGGATTATGTGAACAGTTATGCGGAAGGAATAAAGTATGCAGCCACTTGATATTAAATTGGATTTTCCAGGCAAAGCTAAGTATCTGCAATTAGCACAGGGATTGCGAACAGCAATTATTAACGGGGATGTTGCACCTGCAAGTAAGCTTAGCTCCGTCCGAAAAATGGCGGATATATACCAGTTAAATCGTCATACGATTATGAATGCACTTCAATTATTAGTTGCTGAGGGGTGGCTAATATCAAATGAGCGCTCAGGGTATCGGGTGACAGATAGTTTACCTATTCAAAGCAGCATTGGCGTAAAAACTGCACCCGCCTTGCAGCCTACACCTTATCAATTCGCTAACACACTTGAAGTGCCTAGCGTTGGTATGGATTTAAATGCTTATAAATATAATTTTGCAGGGGGGCTACCTGACTTAGCAAGTTTCCCTCAAAAAGAGTTTAAACGTGCAATTAGCCATGTGTGTGATCATATCGACATTAGTAAATTACACTATGGAGAAGTAAGTGGTTGCGCTGAACTAAAAGTACAGATTAAAGAATATTTACATAAAACACGTAACTTAGATACGGACGATATTCTGATCTGTAATGGCTCACAAGAGGCATTATTTTTAATCGCTAAAGCATTTATAGCAAAGGGCGATAATATTGCTGTTGAAACGCTAGGATACCCACCAGCAAGAAAGGCATTTGCTGCATGTGGCGCGCAATTGGTCGATATAAAGCAAGACGATGAAGGCTTATGTGTCGATGATTTAAAAGCCCAGCTTATGCGATTCCCAATAAAGATGCTGTACTTAACACCGTTGCATCAGTACCCGACCACAGTGACTTTATCGCCAACACGGCGCTTACAGATTTATCAGTTGTGTTATTCCCATAATGTGATGATCATTGAAGATGATTACGACCATGAATTTCACTATCGCTGTCAGCCATTACAACCTATGGCTGCGGATGACCCTGCCGGCATTATTATTTACGTATCGACGTTTTCAAAAATTATGTTCTCAGCAGCGCGTATTGGCTATATCTGCGCAGCCCCTGAAGTGATAGCGCAATTAACCGCCTGGAAGCAGCTGATGAATCATAAGAACGATGTAATTATGCAATTAGCAGTAGCAAATTGGATGAAAGAGGGCGGCTTTGAGCGCCATTTAAAGCGCATGACTAAACTGTATAAGCAACGGTATGAAGCGATGGATAGCTACTTAATGCAGCTTCAAGCACAAGGTTATCCTATTGAGTACATAAAACCAGACGGTGGTATGGCTATTTGGGTTAATTTTAATAAAAATACACGCGATTTAAAAACTGAATTAGCAAAGCAATGCGTATATATACAAACCGAAAGGGAATTTTATTTTACCAACTCAGTACGTAGCTTAAAGCCTGCAAACCTTAGCTATATTCGACTTGGCTTTGCTGGGCAATCGAATGAAAGTATGCAGCTAGGCCTATCACTTATTATACAACAGACCTATAAGCGCTAAGATGTTTTAACAGTCCCGGCAGTAGTCAATGCTCTACATTAAGGCAACAGCAGCTCTTTGATTACAACTAAGGTTGCATAACAGCTGTCATTTTTTGTTGCTATGATAATTTAAAATCATGCGTTATTTTTTGCAATTGTTTGCTGAGTTGATCCAGCTCTATACTCGCAGCGGATACTTGATCAGCTCCTACCGCGTTATCAATAGCAGCTTGTTTTATCGAGTCAATGTTATGGGTTATCTCTTCAGACATACTGCTTTGCTCATGCGCTGCTGTTGCAATGATTTCAGCTCGACGAGCTATATAGTCTATTTGTTCAACACTCTGTTTTAATAACTCAGCACTGTGATTTGCTGTTGTAATCGTTGATTCTGTGGCATCTATAGATTTATGTATTTCAACAACGGCTTGTTGTGTACCTGCTTGCAGTAATTCAATCATGTTTTCTATATCGGCTGTTGAATTCTGTGTTTTTTTAGCTAGTTGTCTAACTTCATCAGCAACAACGGCAAAACCTCGACCATGCTCTCCTGCTCTAGCTGCTTCAATGGCTGCATTAAGTGCTAAAAGGTTTGTTTGGTCTGCGACAGAACGGATAACCTCAAGTACTTTATTAATCGTTTGTGCGTTATCCTCGACGCGTTTGATCACTACTTCCGTATTATTTATTGTATGCTCAAGTGAACTCATTTTTACAATTGTTTGTTGTAAATGAACATCTGCAGAGTATGTTGTTTCTTTAGCTTTAATACTTAAATCAGCCACAGCGCGAGCATTTTCAGATACTTCTTCAATAGATGCGTTTGTTTGTGAAATAGCATTGGCAACATGTTCAATGCTTGCATGTTGTTCTTGTAAGCTTGCATTTGATTGAGTACTTGCAGTACTCGTTTGCGCTGCGGTGGATGCAAGTCTGTCAGTTGCTTGGGATATTGTGCTTATTGTTTGGTGCAAATAGGTATTCATTTTCGCCATAGCACCGTATACACCAATCTTAGGAGTATCTAAATCAAACACCTGACTTAGATCACCGCTTGCGATGCGTTTACTGATTATCTGCATTTGTGCAGGCTCACCACCGAGGGGTTTAATAATAGAGCGAGTAATACTCAGTGCGGCAATAATTACGACAGCAAAGGAAAGTAGGGCAATGATGCTTATTATCCAATATAAAGAATAAATAGGAGCGAATGCTTCAGCTTCATCTATTTCGGCAAGTAGAACCCAATTTAATCGCTCAAATTTAAAGGGTTTAAAAGCGGACAGAACAGGGTTACCGTTATAATCCATAATCATTTGCGTGTTTGTATGGCCTTGAAGGGCATTATGAACTGCAACGGTAT
Source organism: Pseudoalteromonas sp. NEC-BIFX-2020_002 (assembly GCF_013002825.1). Classification (NCBI taxonomy): domain Bacteria; kingdom Pseudomonadati; phylum Pseudomonadota; class Gammaproteobacteria; order Alteromonadales; family Pseudoalteromonadaceae; genus Pseudoalteromonas; species Pseudoalteromonas sp. NEC-BIFX-2020_002. Next base: position 195,505 of record NZ_JABEPJ010000002.1, on the reverse strand, counting down.
CTACGCCATTATTTTTTACGTTACCGGCAAAGCTAGCAACAACAGAGTGGCCTATTGGATCTAGGTAAGAGTCCGAACGCATTAATAAATCGTCACCGACTAAGTATGACTCGCCTGTTTGCCCCATTCCATCACGTGTTTGCATAATATTATTAATTGCGTCAATGGATAGTTGCAGTGCAATAACAGCAACGACTTCGCCATTAATTATAACCGGTTGACCAATAAATGCCGCAGGCTCATCGTTACTCGGTGCATATTTTGAAAAATCAATTATTTCAAATGAGCGAGTTCTTAAAGTTTTGTTGAAAAGTGTTGCTAGGCCTGAAGTTTTATATGGCCCAGTTGTAAGACTAGTTAAATAATCAGCCTCCTTTGTTACTGTGTAATCTATAAAGCCCGTAGGGCTAATTAAAAATAAATCATAATAACCTTTATCAGTTATAAACCCATCGAACCACGGATGATTTAATGCAGCAAGCTCTGATAGTGATAAGTTGGAATTATGCTTGGATAGGCTTTCAAAATTAGTTGTTAATAAATTCAGATCTGATTTTGTGGTTTTAAAATAATCTTGAAGTTGATTGCTTTTGATATGACTTATAGATGAAAGTTGGTTATACGTTTGTTTTTCTAATGCTTGGGCAGACAGATATAAAGATAATATCGATACAATGCCTGCTGGGAGCAAACCTAAAAGCAAAAAGGAAAATAATAATTTAGTTTTAATAGCCATTGTTGTACCGATTATCGATGAGCATCGCGTGAATTTACACGACTGTCCCTCTTTTTATAACAATCTGTACATTATTATTGTAAATGAACGTTAATGGTTTTTTTAAGTGTTTGATTTGTATGTTTATAGTCTTAATTTCAGAGGCTTTTAAAGTCGTATAATTACTTTAAAAGCTTTTGCTTATATTTTACTTAAAAAGTGATTAAGCTATTGAAAATCTTCACTATCAAAATACAACGGCTTTAAAGTGCCGCAGTTAACAAATTTATATGTGAGTTCACTTTCTTTCGGTACACGTTTAGATGTGCGGAACTTTTGCATGCAGGCATTGGTTAAGTCGGCAAAAATGAGGTGATTAAAACTCGGGGCTTGGGTAATTTTGTGGATGTAAATTCGTTCACTATTTTTAAGAGTGATCATATCGTATTCTTGCCATTGAGAGGATTCTGCCAAGTCTGTGAGTTCGCGTGCGTAAAGTTGTTTACTCATAACGATTGCTCTATCTGAATAAACTAAATTGCCACCACGCTTGTAATGACCTTCATAAACATCAGCTGTAATTGTTATCTCTTCACCACGCATTAAATGTTGAATATTAAATGGTTTTGGTTTGATGGTGATGAGATCAGCGTCACGCACTAGGCTTAAAAAAGCAACATCAGGATTATCAATTTGATATACCACTTGAACATCATGAGGCAGTTTATACGTCGGTAGGCTAATAGCAAAAATACGTGAGCCATGATTCACAAGAACCATAGCATGCTCTGCACTGTAAGCGGGGTTCATTGGTGGGAGTTCTTCTTTTACAACTTCTTCTTCGGCGGTAGTAAAAGTACTCATAAAGGCAAATAATAAAATAAGCGGCAGTCGCATAGTAGTCTCAATCAATATATTAATTTAAATTGTAGTAAAAAATCGCTGTAAAAGCTGCTTTTAGTCACGTGTTTTGTAAGTCTTGAATGTTTATTTAAAAACGCGCAGCCTGCTCTACAACAATAGCATGGCGTTTTGCAAGGCGCAGGTGATCTCTGTCATAACCGCCGCCAATGACAGTAGCCACCGGCGTATTATGTTCTATACAGCGTTTTAGTACTAAATTGTCGCGTTTTTCTATGCCTTGCCAACTAATATCAAGTTTACCTAAACCATCTTGCTGCCACACATCCACACCTGCGTCATAAAGTACTAAATCAGGGTTAAGCTCTTTTAGTAAAAAGCGCAACGTATCATCAACAATACCTAAGTATTCGTTGTCTTGCATATTATTAGCTAAACCAATATCTAGGTCGCTCGCTGATTTACGAAACGGGAAATTCTTTTCACAATGAATAGAGCACGTATAAGCATAAGGTTGATGCTGCAACATCGCGGCAGTACCATCACCTTGATGTACATCAAGATCAAAAATAAGCACGTTGGTAATTTCACCAGATTGTATAAGCGTTTGCGCGGTAAATGCTAAATCATTCACCATACAATAGCCTGAACCAAAGTCAGTATGCGCATGATGCGTGCCCCCAGCTAAATGACAAGCAATACCGTGTTGCAAAGCAAGACGTGCGGTTTTTAAAGTGCCTTGCGGGGCGGTGAATGTGCGCGCCATTAACTCATGTGACCAAGGCAGCCCAATACGGCGCATGGCTTTTTCATCCAATCGGTTATACCAAAGATCATTTATATAGTTATGACAATGGATCAGCTCAAGTGCCTCTGGCGTGCCTAATTCAGGTTTAACTAAATTATTAGTCACTAAGCCGAGTTGTTTAACATAGTCGTGTAAATGCGCAAATTTACTCATCGCAAAGCGATGTTTAGGATCAAAGTTAAATGAGTAGTTTGAATGGTATACCAAAGGTAAATCTGGGTTTAAAGTCATAACGGCGCTATGTAATCAGTTTACGCTATGGTAATCAACAAATCTTTAACAGTCTATTCTTGTTCGTGAATAAGCATCGCGAGTTCACGGTGGAGTAAGGCGTCATCTGCGAGGTTTAACTCAATTAAACGTTTTAGATGAGTAATACTGTCAATATCAATATGCGTACATTTTAAGCCAATATGATGCTGCTCTATATGACAAATAGTGACAGCCATTTTAATTTCAATATCGCTTTGCGGTAAAGTAAAGCATAAATGACCTGTAGCGTTTTTATTTGCAGTGAACGCATCACATCGAGTAATAAGCGCACCGTGCAACGAAATATCTAATAATTTGCACGGGTATTGATTATCGGCTAAATCTAATTGGGCAGCAGTTGAAAATAAAACACGAGAAAATTGGCGGCGGTTCTTCATAATTCAACATACCTTTATTTGTGGCTAAAATGATGTTCGCTCATAACTTAAGCATAGTCGCTAAAGTTATGATAGGCCAGAGTTAGTCTTAGGGTTTAACTAGCTTTGCTGCTGTTTTATAAAGAATAGGATCTTGGGGATCTGATGTTGTGGTAGCAAGTACAACCTTGCCTAATTTATTGATAAAAAGCGTAGTGGGTGTACCACGAACTCCTAATAATTCTGCACTGTCATCTGCATTTATTGCGGTTTGAAAATGATGACCACGCGAAAATAATGATTGAGCGGGGTTAGCGTCTTCATCTTCACGAAAACTCACAGCAATTACTTGCAGGCCCTGAGATTGATATTTTAGATGAATTTTATCCAGTCCAGGCTGCAATTTTTTACAATACGGACACCATGTTGCCCAAAAATGTAAAATAAACGGTTTGCCTAATAGGTCTTGGGTTTTAATTTGGCTACCATCTGCCATATTAAAGGTCAGCATCGGTAATTTGGGGGATTGCTCAGTCTCGGCGGCGAAGCTTAATAAGCTCATGCTTACTAAAATCAGTGCAAATAAGTATTTCATGGTGATTATTTTATAAAGTGAAGATACTTAACTAGAAAGGCGCAAGCGTTTATTTCTTTCAAAAATAAAAAGCCCCGCGTAAATGCAGGGCTTAAAATATGTTTAGAACCTAGAACCTAGAACTTAACCAATCTTTTTATACTTAATACGCTTAGGTTGTGTAGCTGCCGACCCTAACGTCTTTTTAAGCCATTCTTCATACTCAGTGTAATTACCATCAAAGAAGTTTATTTGGCCTTCATCACGGTAATCAAGAATGTGTGTTGCAATGCGGTCTAAAAACCAACGGTCATGCGATATACACATAACACAACCTGGGAATTCTAAAATCGCATTTTCAAGAGCACGTAATGTTTCAACGTCCAAGTCATTGGTTGGCTCATCCAGTAGGATTACGTTGCCGCCCGCTTTTAAAAGCTTAGCTAGGTGTAAGCGGTTGCGCTCACCACCAGATAAGTCTTTAACAAACTTTTGCTGATCGTTGCCTTTGAAGTTAAAGCGGCTAACATACGCGCGGCTTGGAAATTCAAAATTACCAATCTTTAACACGTCTTGACCATCAGCAATTTCTTGGAAAACTGTATTGCTGTCATCCATATTGCCACGGAACTGATCAACGGTTGCCAGTTCAACTGTTTCACCTAAGCTGATCTCGCCGCTGTCTTGTTGCTCTTCACCACTAAGCATTTTGAATAAAGTTGATTTACCCGCGCCATTAGCACCGATAATGCCGACAATGGCACCTTTTGGCATAGTGAAACTTAAATCATCAATCAGTACGCGATCACCAAAGCTCTTCTTCAAGTTTTTAACTTCAATTACTTGATCGCCTAAACGTGGTCCAGGTGGAATAAACAGCTCGTTAGTTTCATTACGTTTTTGGTAATCAGATTGCTGCATTTCAGTAAACTGTGCCATACGTGCTTTAGACTTAGCTTGACGACCTTTTTGATTTGAACGTACCCACTCAAGCTCTTGTGCAATTGATTTTTGACGTGCTTTTTCAGACTTCTGCTCTTGTTGTAAGCGGGCATCTTTTTGCTCAAGCCACGATGAGTAGTTACCTTCCCATGGAATACCTTCACCACGGTCAAGCTCTAAAATCCAACCTGCTACATTATCAAGGAAGTAACGGTCATGCGTTACCGCCACAACTGTGCCTTCGTAATCATGTAAGAAGCGCTCAAGCCACGCGACAGATTCTGCATCCAAGTGGTTAGTTGGTTCATCGAGGATAAGCATATCTGGTTTTTCAAGTAATAGGCGACAAATAGCAACACGACGACGCTCACCACCAGATAGGAACTCAATTTTAGCATCCCATTCAGGTAAACGTAGCGCATCAGCAGCACGCTCTAATACGTTATCAATGTTATGACCATCGTGAGTTTGAATGATTGCTTCAAGCTCACCTTGCTCTTTAGCTAGTGCATCAAAGTCAGCACCTTCCATTGCATATTCGTTATATACTTCATCAAGGCGGTTTAGCGCGTTTTTAACTTCGCTTACTGCTTCTTCAACAATTTCACGTACTGTTTTGCTTTCATCTAAAATAGGCTCTTGCGGTAGGTAACCAATTTTAGTGCCCGGTTGAGGGTATGCTTCACCTTCAAATTCTTGGTCAAGGCCTGCCATAATACGTAGTAACGTTGATTTACCAGAACCGTTTAAACCAAGTACGCCAATTTTTGCGCCAGGGAAAAAATGCAAAGAAATATCTTTTAAAATAGTGCGCTTAGGCGGCACAACTTTAGATACTCGACTCATCGAGAATATAAATTTATCAGGTAAAACCATGGAAGGAGCCTTCAAATAAGAATAAAATTTTTAATGCTCTATTGTAGAGTCTCAATGGCTAAACAGTCAACGCATCAGCACGTTAATTAGCAAGCAATACACCTACGCCAATAAGCGCAAGTAGGCCGCCAAGTAGCATTTTATTGGTAACAGGCTCACGCTTAAAAAAACCAATACTCATTACAATCAATGGTGCGGTAGCAAAAATGGTCTGTGCTATCGCAGGATCGGTGTATTTTACGGCGCCGAGTTGCAGCCACAAACCTAAAAAAGTACCTAAAAATACAGCAACAAAAAACCAGTGTTTACCGCTAATCCCTTTTAATGTGAGTGCTTGTTTAAAATCACTGCTTTTAAACATTGCAACCACTAATGCAACAGTAAGTGTCCCCGATGCAAGCCTAATTAATGCAGCCCATAAGCTGCTCATCTCTTCGTTATTAAGCGCTCCTTTTGACATTACCATTCCAAGGGCTTGGCATATTGCGGCAGCAAGTGCGCACAAAACACCAACGTGATAATGTTTATTATCAACACTTGGCAGTCCTTTTGCGGGCTTAATCGCAATTACAACACCCACACTGGTTAATGCAATACCAAACCAAGCAAAGGCTGATAAGTAATGGCTTAACAGAATAATATTAAAAATACCAACCAAGGCCGGGGCTAATGACTCAATAACTAATGTACGCGCTGGGCCTATATTACGTAGAGCTGCAAAATAAGCGCTGTCACCAATAGCAATACCAATAACTCCGCCCGCAATGAGCCACAGCCAGCTGGTAATTTGGGTTGGTATAGCAAAATCTTGAGTAATGACAAGTGTAACTAGCATCAATGCACTCGCGAGCACACCTTTACTAATATTTAATTGCATTGGGGTTAAGTGATGACTAAAACCTTTATATAAAATAGTTGATAGCGCCCACACCAGTGCCGCAAGTATTGCTAATAACTCACCTAAACCAAGCCAATCAAACACAATTTCACCTTGTAGTTAAATTAAGAAGGGCATTATGGCGAGCTTGTTTAAGAATGCAAAAAATTGTTTAATTAAACTCATTTGGACATCTAAACATCTAGAGGTTGAAATTTCCAGCTATCCGTTCATAATTAGCCATTGGTTAAAAATACCTTGGAGATGAGTATGCCTATTACCGTTAAAGATGAATTGCCCGCAATTGCGAAGTTACGCCAAGAGAACGTATTCGTAATGCCAAAAAGTCGTGCGAAAACACAAGAAATTCGCCCTATGCGCTTGGCTATTTTAAACTTAATGCCTAATAAGGTTGAAACCGAGGTACAATTTATTCGTTTACTTGCCAATTCGCCTTTGCAAGTTAATGTAGAGCTATTACGCTTAGATACCCATCGTAGTAAAAATACCTCAGAGCAGCATTTAGATACTTTTTATCGTTATTTCTCTGAAGTGAAAGACAGTAACTACGATGCATTATTAATTACTGGTGCGCCATTAGCGCATTTAGAATACGACGACGTAGCCTACTGGGATGAACTAAAAGTGATTTTAGACTGGGCAGAGCAGCATGTAACGTCAACGTTATTTTCGTGTTGGGCGGCCCATGCGGGTTTATTCCATCATCATAATTTAAAGCGTGAACTTAAAGAAAATAAGCTGTGTGGCGTGTTTACTCATAAATGCTTTTTTGAACATGGCGCACTTACGCGCGGTTTTGATGACACCTTTGTAGTGCCACATTCTCGTTATGGCCACATCGACATTGAAAAAATAAATGCGTGTGAAGATTTAGTCGTGCTGGCAGGTTCAGAGCAAGTAGGCGCTTACTTAATAAAAAATAAATCAGGTAGCCAAGTTTACCTAACAGGCCACCCTGAATATGATGCACATACATTAAAGGGCGAATATCAACGTGATTTAGCAAAAAGCCCTGATGCGCCGATGCCAGAAAATTATTTTCCAGATAACAACCCAGATAACGAACCGTCGAAAACCTGGCAAAGTCATGCTTTTTTGCTTTTTTCGAACTGGTTAAATTATTATGTGTATCAAACCACACCCTATGATATTAATTTAGTTAGCCAAGACGTAAGGACTAACAACTATGCCGAATAATTTAGAAAACAAAAGTGCCGAGTTAATTGACGCGCTAAAGCAGCGTATTTTAATTCTTGATGGTGCAATGGGCACCATGATCCAAGAACATAAACTCGAAGAAGAAGACTACCGTGGTGAGCGCTTTAAAGACTGGCATGTATTAATTAAAGGCAATAATGACTTATTAAGCCTTACGCAGCCAAAAATTATTGGCGATATTCACCGTGGCTTTTTAAGTGCGGGCGCCGATATTATCGAAACCAACACCTTTAACTCGACCACTATCTCGATGGAAGATTACGACATGGCCAGCATCAGCCGTGAAGTAAATTTAGAGTCTGCAAAATTGGCACGCAGTATTTGTGATGAATTTACAGCTAAAAACCCAGCAAAACCACGCTATGTTGCGGGTGTGCTTGGGCCAACATCTAAAACCTGCTCGATTTCACCTGATGTAAACGATCCCGGTTACCGTAATGTAACCTTTGACAAGCTGGTCACTGCATATGTTGAATCAACCCTTGCGTTAATGGAAGGCGGTGCAGATCTTATTCTAATCGAAACCATTTTTGATACACTGAATGCAAAAGCCGCCTCGTTCGCAGTAGAGGAAGCGTTTGAACAAGCGGGGCGTAAATTGCCAGTAATGATCTCAGGGACTATTACCGATGCATCGGGGCGTACCTTATCAGGGCAAACAACCGAAGCGTTCTATAATTCGATTCGCCACATTAAGCCAATTTCAATTGGCCTAAATTGCGCACTTGGCCCAGACCTATTACGCCAATACGTAGAAGAGCTATCGCGCGTATGCGAAACCTTTACCTCGGTTCACCCTAATGCTGGCCTGCCAAATGAGTTTGGTGAATACGATTTAGAAGCGCCAGAAATGGCCGCTGAGATTATCGATTGGGGTAAGTCTGGCTTCATCAATATAGTGGGCGGTTGCTGTGGTACTACACCTGCACACATAAGAGCCTTTGCCAAAGGGCTTGAAGGTGTTAAACCGCGTCCGTTACCAGAGCTTGAAGTGCGTATGCGTTTATCTGGCCTTGAAGCCTGTAATTTAAATTAGGATATCTGACATGAGTCAAAAAATAGCTGTATTTACAAACGTCGGCGAACGTACCAATGTTACAGGTTCTGCCATGTTTAAGCGTTTGATCATGGAAGAAGATTTTGAAGCTGCACTCACCGTTGCCCGTGAACAAGTAGAAAATGGCGCTCAGGTAATTGATATCAACATGGACGAAGCCATGTTGGACTCAAAAGCGGCAATGGTTAAGTTTTTAAACTTAATCGCCTCAGAGCCTGACATATCACGCGTACCAATCATGGTCGACTCCTCAAAATGGGAAGTCATCGAAGCAGGCTTAAAATGTATTCAAGGCAAGGCGATAGTAAACTCTATCTCTTTAAAAGAGGGTGAAGAGCCGTTTATTCGCCAAGCAAAAATAATTAAGCGCTTTGGCGCGGCTGCCGTGGTAATGGCGTTTGATACGCAAGGTCAAGCAGAGACTGCCGATAGAAAATTCGAGATATGTGCGCGCAGTTATAAAATATTAGTAGACGATATTGGCTTTGCTCCCGAAGATATTATTTTCGACCCGAATATATTTGCCGTAGCCACAGGTATTGAAGAACACGACAATTACGCTGTTGAGTTTATTGAAGGTACACGTCGTATCAAAGAGGGATTACCGCATTGTAAAGTGTCAGGCGGTGTATCAAATGTATCGTTCTCATTTCGTGGTAATAACCCAGTCCGCGAAGCCATTCACTCAGTATTTTTATACCATGCAATTCAAGCAGGTATGGATATGGGCATCGTCAATGCAGGGCAGTTAGCCGTGTACGATGATATACCAGCAGAACTTCGCAAAGCGGTTGAAGACGTAGTACTCAATACCGACCCAGGCGCAGGTGAACGTTTAGTTGAGTTGGCACCAAAATACTCTGGCATGGCGCAAGCAGAACGCGTTGAAAATTTAGAGTGGCGCACATGGCCAGTTGAAAAACGCTTAGAACACGCCCTTGTTAAAGGCATTACAGAATATATAGATGTAGATACAGAAGAGTGCCGTGCGGCTGCCGACAAACCTATTCACGTAATTGAAGGGCCGTTAATGGACGGCATGAACGTGGTGGGCGATTTGTTCGGTGCTGGTAAAATGTTTTTACCGCAAGTAGTTAAATCAGCTCGTGTAATGAAACGCGCGGTAGCCTACCTAGATCCATACATTGAGCTTGAAAAAGAAGAAGGCTCTACCAATGGTAAAATAGTGATGGCAACGGTAAAAGGCGATGTACACGACATTGGTAAAAACATCGTTGGTGTTGTTCTACAATGTAATAACTACGAAGTTATCGACTTAGGCGTAATGGTACCTGCAGATAAAATACTGCAAACCGCCATTGATGAAAAGGCTGATATAATCGGTTTATCAGGCCTGATCACGCCATCACTTGACGAAATGGTACACGTAGCCAAAGAAATGAAACGTCGAGGTTTTGAACTGCCGTTACTCATTGGTGGCGCGACGACCTCAAAAGCGCATACAGCAGTTAAAATAGAGCCGCAGTATGATAAAGGCGTAGTCTACGTTAATAACGCCAGCCGCGCAGTTGGTGTTGTATCCAACTTATTATCAAAAGAAATAAAGCCCGGCTTTTTAGAAAAAGTCAGCGCTGAATATGTCAAAGTACGCGAGCAACAAGCCCGTAAAAAGCCACGTTCAAAACCGGTAACTATTCAACGTGCCCGCGATAACGCCGCGCAACTCGACTGGGATAATTACACGCCACCGGTGCCTAAAAAACTCGGTGTTACTGAGTTTAAAAATGTATCAATCGCAACATTGCGCAAATACATTGACTGGACGCCGTACTTTATGACGTGGTCAATTGCTGGTAAATACCCACGCATAATGACCGATGAAGTCGTCGGTGAGCAAGCGCAAAGCTTATTTAAAGACGCCAACGACATGTTAGACGACCTTGAAAAAGCAGGGACGTTGCAACCATTAGGTGTATTTGGTTTATTTCCAGCTAACCGAGTGGGCGATGACATTGAAATCTATACTGACGAGACCCGCAAAGAAATACTCACAACATCTTGCCACTTACGTCAGCAAACTGAAAAAACCGACTTTGCAAACTACTGCCTAGCTGATTACATTGCACCAAAAGGGACACCTGATTACTTTGGTGCGTTTGCAGTGACTGGCGGTTTAGAAGAAGATGCATTAGCGGATGCGTTTGATGCTCAGCAAGATGATTATAATAAAATTATGATCAAAGCCGTGGCTGATCGCTTAGCCGAAGCCTTTGCTGAATACCTCCATGAGCAAGTACGTAAAGAATATTGGGGCTTTGCACCAGATGAAAATCTTGCCAATGACGAACTAATACGCGAAAACTACCAAGGTATTCGCCCAGCTCCAGGTTACCCAGCATGCCCTGAGCACACCGAGAAAAAGAAAATCTGGCAATTACTCGACACAGAAAAACGCATTGGCATGCAGCTAACTAGCTCCTACGCCATGTGGCCAGGTGCGGCAGTATCAGGTTGGTATTTCTCTCATCCTGAGGCTAAATACTACGCAGTAGCGGCGGTACAACGCGATCAGGTTGAAGATTACGCCAAGCGGACCAACATGACGCTGGAAGAAGCTGAAAGGTGGTTATCGCCTAACTTAGGGTATGAGCCGGACTAAGGTCGTTGTAAACGTTAAGCAGTGAATTATAAGTAAAAAAGCGAGTCAAGTTAGGCTCGTTTTTTTATAAAGTAATTGCGAGAGTACAAAGTTTTCTGGTTTTTCCCTCATATCATTATTGCTGGCCTTTTTGGACTAAATAACAAAGGGGATTTTATTGCCAAGAAAAACAATTATTTACAATAGGGTTGTTTAGTGGAATTATTAAACGATGGAGTGGAGGTCATTTGGGGTGTCTAAAATATCAACGTGGTATTTGAGAAGCTCTTAGGCCAAATTAATAAGGAATATTGTGGCTATAAAAACTAATCAATCAAGTGCAATTAAAGATGAATTTAACTTTTCGACTCTGGGTATCTGGATAAAACTTTATTTGGTTGCACTTTGTGCTTTTTCATTAATACTTTCTATTGTAATGGTGAGTATAGTTATTAAAAAGGGAGGCGTACACCCAGCAGCACTAGTTGCCGCAGTAAGTGGTCTTTGTGGCTATGCTTATTGGCATTTATGGGCTGTATCTAGAAGAAAGGTTAAGCATATAACTACTTTAGCCGTGCTTAACTTAATAATAGGTGGAAATATTCTTGGCTGTTTAATGATGTTTTTTATTCGCCAATCCGCGGTTAAAGAAATCTCCAGCAATAAGTAATTAATGATAAATCCGCGAATTTATATTTGCCTAATAGCTCCATGAGCTAGCCCGTGAAAACTACTAGAGCTAGCTTACTCCATGTGGGCAGATACTGCAGTTTCGGGCTACACCCAGAAGAAAAATACAACGCAATAGTAGCGGTGCAACGTGATTCAGGTCGAAAGGAAAAACAAAATAGGAATATAGAGTCACCCGTCTGAGTCAAATTATTTAGGTATTTTTTAATTTTTTACGGTACATTTTTATTTTTACGCACTCCTTAAAGTAGTTAAAATTTATATGCGTCATGTTTAATTAGCTTGTTACGTATTCTTCACTAATCAAATTAAAAACTCACTGTACGGTATTAAGTTGTAAATAAAGTAATAGCTCTAGTTGTTTTTCGCTACAAAATACAACACTTGTTAACATTTTATTGGTTGTTACTGTATAATTAAGCTGCATTGGATATTTACCTTTGCGGTTTTTTTATCTCTAGGGTTTTGTTTATGAAGTGCTTTCTATTTTTATTTCTGCTGTTCAGTAGCCAGTTAAAGGCGCAGCAACCACTTATAATCGATATTATCAGCAGTGAAAACTTTAGTGAGCGTTATACGGCTTTTTTAAATGGTCGTGATGTAATGGATGTTACAGATTTTAATCCGAGTACAGATGGTTCACATCTTGAGATTGTTGAAATGATATTGCTCCAGCAAGCGCTGTATTTGGGAGGGGAAACTAAAAAAGTGGTATTTCGCCCGCAAACTTGGGTAAATTCGACGGAGTTTGATTCTTTAATTGACGGCAGTAGTTTAATGCTCGCACGTACCATCTGGCACGAAGACTTACTGGATTATCGAGGCTCTCTTTATGTAAGTGATGCCGTTATAGAGTTTGGCCAATATGAAGCTGGTTTATATGTATCAGTAGATAATAAACGCGCGCAGGAATTAAAGCCTTCAGAGTTAAATCAATTGACGGTTGTAGTCAACCCACGTTGGCATGTCGATTGGCGAGCGTTGGTAAATACCCCGATAAGCGTAATTAGCTATATTGGTCCTTGGGAAGATATGTTAGCCATGGTTGAAACACAGGTTGTAGATGCAATGATGATCAACTTTAGCGTCAGCGATCATTTAGATCTTAATTTTGAAGGCAAGCTATTCACACCACTAAAAAAATTAAAAGTAATTTTACCTGATACACGGCATTTTGCTGTGAGTAAAGCTCACCCTCAAGGCAAGCAGGTTGCCCAGGCATTAAAGCGCGGTTTGAAAGTATTGACTAAGCGAGGAGTGATCAAAAAAGCCTTGCAGCAATCGGGCTTTATTAACCAACAAACAATTGATTGGCAAGTGATAAATCAACAAATGATAGTGCCTAGATTATGATAAGAAAAACGTGTTTATTTTGTTTATGCTTTATTTTTATTATTCATACAGGCGTATTGTTTGGATCGACAGATGCCGAAGATAAGGAACAATTAGATTTTTATTATGCCAAGCTCAAAGCGGATGTGAGCATTGATAACACGTTGCATGTTATGACCTATTTAGCGCGGCTACGTCAACTTTCTATTAGCCAAAATGCCAAAGAGATTGAAATAGAAAGCTACTTTTTAGAAGCGATGATTAAGCGTCGTTATGGTGCTTACGGAGACGGTGTAAAATTAAACCATTACGCTCTTAAATTGGCTAAATCGGCTGGCAATGAGGAGTATACAGCGTGGGCGTATTTGCATTTAGCACATTTAGAGCTTGAATTAGAACGTTTCACGTTAGCGCTCGATTATATTCAATATCCAATTGATTTTTATAAAAATAACAATGCAAACTATGCTGCTTTGATGTTTCTTTGGCAAAGTAAAATATATTTAAGAATGGGAAGTTATTACCAAGCATTACAAGCGAATAGTGAAGCCTTGAAGGTCGTAACAAGCTCTATGAATATTTATTCTGAATTAGCTATTAATCAGGCTGAAATTCTACTTAAACTGGGTAATATCGAGGCCGCAAAATTAGCATTGAGTTTGGTTGACTTAAAAAAATTAGGTGGCTCAAAAGCGCGTATCAAATTGCATTATTATTTAGCATTAGCCAATAGTCATTTACAGACTGGTGGCTTAAACCAAGCAATTGAAATTGCATTGGCTCAATTGGAAAACCCTATTAACCTTCGCTTTTTAGAAGAACAAGCACGGTTACAATATTTAATTGCTATCGCGTATCGCCAGCAGAGTGATTATAAATTAGCGTATAAATATTTAAAACGTTACGCATTAAGCAAAGATGCGCTTAGTTTACAACGTCGTAACAATAAAGTACTCCAACTTGAATCTCATTATAAATTTGATTTACAAAATCAGGAGCTTAAGTTACTTGGTAAAGATAATATTTTAAAGGAACAGCGTTTAGATCAGCAGCAACAAGCGTTTACTAATCATAGATTGCAACAACAGCGATGGGTGCTAGGTGCCGTACTATTGTTTAGTATAGTTGGCTTTGTTTATTGGCGATGGCAGAACCAACGCTATCTAGTGGTATTAAAACAACGGGTAGCCGAACGAACGCAAGAGTTGGCCAAAAGTAATGAGCGTTTAAAGGCAATGAGCTTTACTGATAGTTTGACGGACTTACATAATCGCCATTATTTTTTTAGTGTTATTAATGAGTTACTAGTAGATTTTAATTCATTGCCTGATAATACTGAGCTTCAACGTTTAGTGTTCGCATTAATTGATATTGATAAATTTAAAAACATTAATGATAGCTTTGGGCACAGTGTTGGGGATCAAGTTTTGGAACAATTTTCTCACTTATTAAAGCAACAAGTACGAAGCGATGATTTACTCATACGATGGGGTGGTGAGGAGTTTTTACTTGTAATGAAAAACACCAGTTATGATGAAGCTGCGCATACTGTTGAGAAAATACGCGCCGAGATTGCTGATCACTTGTTTACGTTAAATAACGGTGAAAGTTTGCATGCAACATGCTCTATTGGTTTTGCTAGTTATCCATTACTAGACACTAAGCCTCAATTATTTAGTTGGGAGCAAATAATTGAACTTGCAGATGGCGGTTTATATTTAGCTAAAGAAAACCAGCGTAATGCATGGGTTGGCATTAAAGCAAGTGACTCAACTTCGCATCAGCAAAGCGAAGATGTCGTTAAAAATTACCGCGTGTATTTAGAACAGCGCACGCTCCATGTTACTACTAACATTGAAAGAACATTAAAATATTAGTCTAAATGGAATTAACCTAAGGCGTTTATGGGTATACTGCTGGGAATTAAAAAGTTATAAAACGGTCTCTTTGTGCTACCTGTTGAAGAAGTTTACCCACAATTAGTTACTACGTTACACGATAACCCTATCGCATTATTACAAGCACCACCGGGTGCAGGTAAGTCAACGTGGCTGCCATTACAATTAATGCGCGACGGGCACTTTAAGCGCATTGTAATGCTAGAGCCACGACGCTTAGCAGCGCGAAATATTGCTAATTACTTAGCGCAATGCCAAAACGAAAATGTGGGTCAAAGTATTGGCTTACGTATTAGGCAAGAAACCAAAGTCAGTGCTAATACATGCCTTGAAATTGTCACTGAGGGTATGCTTACCCGCATGCTACAAAACGACCCAGAGCTCAGTGATGTTGATTTATTGATCTTTGATGAGTTCCATGAGCGCTCGATAGCCGCAGATACTGCATTAGCATTTGCACTCGAATCGCAAGCTGCGCTTCGTGATGATTTAACTATTTTACTGATGTCGGCAACCCTTGATAGTGAACGCTATCAGCATTTTTTTGATTGCCCAATTATTCGCTCTAGCGGACGTAGTTTCCCCATTGACGAAGCCTATATACCGGTTAAAGATGAAAGCCGCTGGCTTGATGCTATTCCTGCTGTTATCAAACACGCATTAGATGAACAAGCGGGGAGTGCATTAGTGTTTTTACCCGGTCAGCGAGAAATAAACCGCGTACAGCAAGCGCTCGCTGATTTGCCCGCTGATTGCCATGTATTTACTTTATTTGGTGAGCAAGATAAAAGCGCGCAACAAGCTGCGATTGCTCCTGCACAAAAAGGCACGCGTAAAATCGTCCTGACAACCAATGTCGCTGAAACCAGCTTAACCATTGAAGGTATTCGAATAGTGGTTGATAGCGGCAAACGTCGCGTTGCCAGTTTTAATTTAAAAACGGGTGTGACAGAGCTCACCACACAAAGTATTTCACGTTCATCGGCAGTGCAACGGGCAGGGCGTGCTGGGCGAATTAAGCCCGGAATTGTCTACCGGTTAGGATCAAAACAAACTTTTGAGCGGCGTAATAGCCACGACGCACCTGAAATTTTAAGTGCTGATATCAGCCAGTTACTATTAGAGGCTAAATGTTGGGGAGCTGAGCTAAGTGATTTAAGCTTGTTAGATAGACCGACAGAGCAGCAAGTTCAGCAAGCGACTAAGTTATTGCAAATGTTAGAAGCGCTCGATAGCAATAACAAGTTGACCTCAATTGGCACCCAAATGCTGGGTTTTGGTGCGGATATTCGCTTAGCGCACATGCTAATTAAAGCAAAGCAGCTAGAGTCGAAAATGCCGGGTATTTATACCTTAGCGGCGTATTTAGTTGCCCTGCTAGAAAGCCGTGTTAATCACGTTGCAGATTTAAGTTTAGCGCTGCACAGTCAACATGCGCGGCCACACCCAATATTTAAACAGCAACTTAAGTTTTGGTTAAAACGTTTAAAGCTAAATGAAACACGCGAACTAAAAACCAATTATTTAGCTTTGCTGGTGGCATTAGCCTTCCCTGATCGCCTGGCTAAAAAGCGCGGCAATGGTTATTTACTTGCCAATGGCGCAGGTGCTGAGTTAAATACAGAGTACTGGCATAACGATGATTACCTTGCCATTGCTAATATGGGGGGCTATAAAGGCGGCCGCATTTTTTCCGGCATTGTGTTTACTCCCACAGAGATAGAGAATGATCTAGGGCACTTATTTAGTGAACAAACCCGCTGTGAATTTGATGAAAAAGCAGGACGTTTTATTCATCAAGATGAAGTGAAGCTAGGAGCAATAACTGTGTCGAGTCAGCCAAGTAAACACCGACTTGATAAAAGTGAGCGTGCAAAAGCGTGGTTAGCGTTATTTCACAAACAGGGTTTTGAATTATTTAATGAGCAAAATGACAGCGACCAGTTACTCACACGTATGTGTTTAGCCAGTCGTCTAATGCCTGAGCAGTTTCCTGAATTAACTAAGCAAGACTTAATCGATAACGCACAAGCATGGTTAAGTGTTTATCTTGAAGATATAAAAACGTTAGAGCAACTCAAAAAGTTTAATTACTTTAGCGCGTTGCAAAGTTGTTTTAATTGGCAGCAGCAAAGTGCATTAAATGATTTATTACCATTGAGAGTCACAGTGCCTAGTGGCTCAAATGTGCGGATTGAATATCAGCTTGATGGCCCCGCTAAACTCAGTGTACGTATGCAAGAGGTGTACGGTATGCTTAGCACACCGTTATTAGCACAAGGTAAGTTACCATTATTGATGGAGCTACTATCACCAGCAAGACGACCATTACAACTGACACAAGATCTCGCCAACTTTTGGCAAGGTAGCTATCGCGACGTGCAAAAAGAAATGAAAGGTCGTTATCCAAAGCATTTTTGGCCTGATGATCCAGCAACCAGTATTGCGACCAGTAAAGTAAAAAGTAAGATGTGAAGTCGTTGGTAGTTTACTTAAGATTAAACTAAATATTGGTCGAAAAGTCACCTTAGTTTAAGCTGAGGTGCTTTATCTCAGTGCTTGATAGCTAATCGCTATTTTTAACCTTCAAACAGCTGATTTATAATTAGCTCTCTAACTTTTGCTTTCTCTAGTGGTAGTGAAATAGAGGTAATTGAAAAGCCCTCAATAAAAGGGATAAGCAATGATACTAACTCTTTGCTTCTTTGCTCGTGAAAACCGAGAGAGATTAGAAGTGTAACGAGTTCATTACTGCATTGCTGATAGTAATTATCAAGACTAGTTTGTATTTTTTCTGAGCGACATGCAATAGCCCAAATTTCTCGAAACACTTCGCACCAACCTTGAACATCGTCAAAAGAAAGCAAGTTAATCATATAGCTCTTTATAGCGTCAGGGTTATTTTCCACATTACTATCTTGGACTGAGCTGCGAATATGGCTGAGGCAAATTTCGAGATATGAGTCAATAACACTACTAATTAAGCCGTCTCTATCACCAAAGTGGTACTGTACATTACTTAAAGTAACGCCACTTTGTTCAGCTACTTTCCTCAACGTTACACCGTGATTGCCACTTTGAGCGAGTATTTTTGTTGCGGTCTTTATAATTATTTCTTTATTTGATTTAATTTTCATCACTGCCCTTCTCTTAGTTGATTTCCATATCTTTTATTGTTTGCCCAGTTGCCATTCGACAAATCATAGCATAGCGCATCAAGTAGGTTTATCACCAAGCAATGTATTATTTAGATCGAGTAAGTAGAAAATCACCAGTGTTAAATTTTTGTTTCATATTTATCATTTCATTGACACAGTAGGTCGTTTGACCTACTGTGTGCTTGCTTTTTTTGTATCTCTATAAGGAAAATTACAGTGAAAATTACGTATGATGTTGTTATTGATGTTATTGCAGAGGTTTTAGAGCTCGATAAAGAGGAGGTAACTGTATCTAGCTCCGTAGTAGATGATTTAGGCGCTGATTCTTTAGATTTAGTTGATATTTCATTTTCATTAGGTAAGAAACTTAAAATTAAAATGCCTACAAAAACGACCTTAATCATCGCCAATGAGCTTTGCTCAGATGAAAAGATATTTACCGAACACGGTAAGTTGACGGCTTCAGGCGTGGATTTATTGATCAACAGTCCTAGTCATTATTCTCGCGATGAGATTGGCGTAAATTTGGCTATAACCAACTTACTAAGTTTAACAACAGTAAAGCACTGGTTCTCGCTTGCAAGCGAAGTTTACGATCACCCTGATCAAAACGGTGATCAATTACTACAAGAGTATATTGAGCAGTTTTGCGCCTCCAATAATATTGAACTGATTAACGTTCCAGCATAAGTTTGTTAAGGAAAAACAATGCATAAGGTTGTTATTACAGGGATTGGCATGACTGTTTCTGAACATCGAAATCCACATACCCTTTTTGCCACTTTAAAATCAGGCCAGTCACTGATCAAGGAAGATCAAGCTCTAGCTGCTATGGGTATTCATGGCGTAGCCAGTAGCCGTATCAGTGAGCAGGAAGTGACTTATTTGCAGCAACAATACGCATTTTTACAGCAGAGTAAAATTGCGCCTTCGGGCTTTATTGGTTTTGATGCATTGAGCCAATCTATAGTAGATGCAGGCCTAGATAAAGGTCAAATCAGGCAGGCTGGTTTGTATTTTGGTACTAATAAAACACTACCGACAACAGCACTGTTACATCAATTAGCTGGGCCGAATAGAGCCACTAGTCAATTAAATGAAAGTACAGCTTACTACAATCCGCAAACTGTGTTCGCAGATATGGTTAAACATTTTGGTATTGCTGGTCCACATGCTTCCTGTGCTGATGCCTGTGCAGCTGGCGCATCCAGTGTCATCTCAGGCTATCGAGAAATTGCCAGTGGTGCGTTAGATATAGCCATGTGCGGTGCTGCTGACTTTGGTACGCAACCGGTAATGCAGTTGCTATTTAAAAAAATAGGCGCACTTAATCAAGGCCATAGTTTTACTGACTCGAGTGCAGTATCACGACCATTTGATCGTGATCGCGCTGGGGTTGTTCTGGCTGATGGCGCTGCGTTTGTTGTAATTGAAAGCGAAACGTCGGCATTGAGAAGAGGCGCAAAAATTTATGCTTACATCAGCGGGGCTTATCGTTGCACTGAGTCCTACAAAATGACCTCAACAGAACCCAGTGGTAAATACTATGCGGAGTGTATGGAAACAGCACTTGCCAAAAGCGGTGTTGCAGCTGGTGATATTGATCATATTAGTGCGCACGGAACTTCCACAAAAAGTAACGATAGTGCTGAAAGCTTGGCCATAGCAAAGGTGTTTGGCAGTACAACAGCAGTCACTTCCACAAAGTCTGCATTGGGGCACTCTTTGGCGGGCAGTGGGGCTATTGAGGTTGTGTTATCTACTTTAAGTCTAAAGAACCAAGTAATGTTACCTACTTTAAACTTTTCAGCCCTTAGTAATGATGATGGTGAGATCAATGTTGTAACTAAGGCAACGGCAAAAAAAATGAATTATATACTCAGTAATTCATTTGGCTTTGGTGGAGTAAATACCAGTATTGTATTAGCGAGGGAAAGCAGATGTTAAAACCTGTTTATTTGTTTCAGGGCGAGACGCTGTTACCCCAGCAAGCTTCTTTAGAATCACTTCTCTACCATAAAGAAACATTAAAAAGCGCACCCTGCAAAAGCGCTGAATTACTAAATCAATCTGTTTTCACTTCAGCATTAGCTGATGAGCCTCTTAAGGATATCGGTGCTGAACGAATGGTGCGTAAAACCAGTGAGCGGCAAGCTCGATGGCTAATTGCCGCTGGAGTTAGAAGTTGGCGTCGATATATGAGTGAGCCACAGAACAGCAAGGCTGGGTTATTTATTGGTTTAGGCACAGTTGATTGTGATGAGGAGGATAACCCAGAGCTGGTCGAAGAGCCAACCGCTGAATGTTTATCGGCAGCTATGCTTGAAGAACGTCGACCTTTAATTTGTTTAGCGTTACTCAATTCAAGTGCGACGAGCCACATTGCACAATTGGCAGGGATCACAGGTGAAAATATGAGTTTTTCACCGCTGCAAAGTGCCGGTTTTAATGCTCTTTGTGAAGGCTATTTTGCAATTGCTGAAGGGCGGATAAAACATGCTTTATGCGGTGGTGGTAGTCAAAAAGTTACACCTTGGTCATTGCTCGCATACGAATCAATTTGGGCTAAGCAGGATAACTTTTGGTTAACTGAGGCTGCAGCGTTTATTGTTGCTAGTGATGAGGCGCGTTTGAATGAGCGAGTCGCTAGTGGTGTTTTACGTCATATCCAGCGTGCCAGCTTACAAAATAATAATGAATCACTCCCCCAGCAAATTAATCACCTCATGGAATCTTCATGTATAGGTACGCGTTCAATTGTCAAAATTATACTCGTTGGTGCATCGCCTGAGCAGTGCGAAATCACTTTAGGTGTGTTAGGTGACGATCTTTCAGCTCAGGCCGTCATTTTGGATCGCTATGTCGGTGCAACTATGGCTGCAGCAGCCGCTATCGCTTGTAATAGTGCATTATGTTATTTGCAAGCGCATAAGGAAGGAGTGGTCATTGTGATTACATTTGGCGATTACGCGGAGTTTGGTACTTTTATTATAGAGGCAAATAATGACTAATCGAGTAGTGGTCACAGGTTTGGGAGTGCTCAGTCCATTTGGTGTAGGAGTAGATACTTTTTGGTCCTCAGTTAAAGCGGGGGAAAATGCTGTTGATGTTTGGCACCCATCTGGGGTTGAAAACTTTCCAGTAAAGCACGCAGCTACCATTAAGTCAGATACGCAATCACTTGTTGATAACGAGCTGGCTGAATTTAATTTACCGAAACACATTGAAAGGCGTGCAATTTATGCACTGATTGCAGCAAAAGAAGCAATTGCTGATGCGCAGCTTTCAGAACAGTTAGCACAGGCTGCAATAGCTGTATGTAGTGGGGTGCCAGAGCTTGATGATACCTCCCTAGTAGCACTTGCAAAGCAACCTAAAGAAAATATTATGAATCATGCACTTGAGGAGAGGGAACGAGCAATAGAGCGCTTTTCAGGCATCCGTTGTAGTAATGATGTGCTGGCCACGACACTAGCTCAGCAGCTTAATACTTCGGGTTTTATATGTAATGTTAGTGGGGCGTGTGCAGGGGCTACTCAGGCCATTGGTCTTGCATATCGAGCAATTAAACGCGGTGAAGCTGCTGTGGTTTTGTGCGGAGGGGCGGATTCAGTACTAAGTATCCGCACTATGTCAGCGCTACACCTGTTAGGGGCTACAGCTGAAACACAGCGTTTTTCAAATCAACTTTGCCGACCTTTTGACCAAGACCGATCAGGGTTGGTTGCCGGTGAAGGGGGAGCAATGCTTGTGCTCGAAAGTGAGCAACACGCGCGCGAACGCGGCGCTAGAATTTATGCCGAAGTAACTGGTTTTGGCAGTTCTTTGGATGCTTACAAAGTGACGGCACCTCATCCGCAAGGCGAAGGTGCAATAAGCGCTATGAATGGCGCATTGCAAAGTGCAGGTTGTAATGTAAGTGATGTTCAATACATTAACGCTCATGGTACGTCGACGCCATTAAATGATGTGATCGAGACAAAGGCAATTAAAGCTGTTTTTGGTAGCCATGCAAATTCTATTGGTGTGTCGTCTACTAAATCGATGATTGGACATTGGATTGCAGCTGCGGGTGCACCGGAAGCAATAGCAACCATATTGGCAATTCGTGATCAATTTATGCCAGCAACAATTAATTTAAAACAACCTCAAGCAGAGCTTGATTTGGATTATGTAATGGGTCATGGAAGAAGCGCAAGGATTGACTGTGCTTTATCAAATTCGTTTGGTTTTGGTGGAATTAATGCCTCATTGGCTATTGCGAGGTATTATGGATAATAACTCTCATTCAATAGCTTTGGTTGGTTACGCTAGCAGTTATGCTGAAAATGAGTTCGCGTTATTGTTAGATAATCAACCGGAACACATCAAAGTGCCGCGAAAGTTAAAGCGTTACATGGCGCCATTTACAATCAATTCACTGACGGCCACAACTACTGCACTTGCTGACTTAACACTTACTGAGCGAGCTAAAGATGTGGGTATTTATACATCTCAAACAGGGTATAGCAATCCATTTTACGCCGAGTTTTCAGCAGCATTGCCATCGAATACTGAGTCAGCAGAGGAAACCTTTAAGGCACTTTGGTTAAGTGAGCGGGTGAATCCGTTTTTAATTACTAATGCACTTAATAATAATTTACTCGGAGTGTCAGGATTAAATTGGCAACTAAATGGAGATGCCTGTGCATTTATACGCGACCAGTTTGGTGCATTTGGTGCATTACAAGAAGCGATGACCGCGATTGCAGTAGGTGAGTGCCAGCTCGCGATTGTTGCAGTTGGAGGGAGCAGTAAAGACCCGCTTTCACAATGGTTTGATGGAACTGAAAGCGATATTACGACTGCTAATTTACAAGGCGCAACGAGCTTGGTGTTAGCGAGTGATGACTGGCTTTTAAATCACGGAAAACAAGCTTTGGCACGGTTGACTCTTGTTGCTAGTGGTTATGATCTAAACACCGAGCAATTAACATCTTTGATGACTCATTATGTAAAGCCAAGCCAGTTTTTAAGTTTTTATATTGACTCAGGTAAAGATAAAAATCGATCTTTAATGCAAGGTTTAATGAGTTTAGATATGCCTATTCAACCCCTCAATAGTTTTACGGGTTCGGACATCTGCCCGAGCATTATTACTTCTATCGCCTGCAACTTATTCGCACTTCGCAAACAAAAACACGGTCAAGGTATCAGTGTAAATTGCGATCAGGCTGGTTTTTACTCATTTGTTAGGATTGAAAATGAATCGTTATAGTCAATATTGTAAGCCTTCGCTGAATCACGGCATTTATGCAATGGGTTTGGATAGGGTTTTTCACCGTGCTGAAAAAGGCACTATGTTTTACTTTGATGAACAAGGCAATGAGTGCGAAGTCATAGATTTTCTCGGAGGTTATGGCGCTGCATTAATTGGGCATAATAACCCGAAAATGATCCAAGCTGCGACAGCAAACTTTCAACAACAAATTGCCTTTCATAATCAGTTTTCAGTGCGAGATGCTGCTAGTGAGTTAGCAGAGCGATTAAATGTAATATTAAAAACAGAAAACCAGCTGCATGATGATTTTTATTTTTCATTTACCAGCACAGGAGCGGAATCTATAGAGGTTGCAATTAAGCATGCTGAAATGGCACGACGCAATGAAACTCAATATTTTGTGGAAGAAATGCAATTTTCCATTTCGCAGCTACACCGCGCAACTAAGGTTGTTGAGCCGGTACTTAGCGATGAACAGCAACAATTACTCGGGTTGAGCACAGCTGTTAATATCGATGAATTTATTGCCGCGGTTCGTAGCTATAATGAGCAGCAATTATGTTTACAACCTTACTTTGTTGTGCTTAAAAATGCCTTTCACGGCAAATTAATGACCTCTATTCAGCTTACTCATGGTGAAATGTACCGCGCGCCTTTTGCTCACCTAGGTGTGCAATCTGAGTTTATCGCTGTGAATGAGCTGAATACCGTTTTATCAGCACTTAATAAAAAGCACTTTGCAACTTTACTAATGCCTAAATTAAAGGGCAACACTGTCAAA
This sequence comes from Pseudoalteromonas sp. NEC-BIFX-2020_002, assembly GCF_013002825.1. Lineage (NCBI taxonomy): Bacteria > Pseudomonadati > Pseudomonadota > Gammaproteobacteria > Alteromonadales > Pseudoalteromonadaceae > Pseudoalteromonas > Pseudoalteromonas sp. NEC-BIFX-2020_002. Next base: position 171,209 of record NZ_JABEPJ010000002.1, on the reverse strand, counting down.
CTAATTACGCAACCACTGCGCCTAGCAACAGCCATCCTTGTTGAACCTGTACAAGGCGAAGGGGGGATTCATTGCTTGACAGTTGAACATAGCCAACATTTAAAAAAACTTAGCCAAGCTCTTGATTGTCCAATTATTAGTGATGAAATTCAATCAGGTTCAGGTCGTTGTGGAGCACTTACAGCGGGCAGTGAAATTGGTTTAAAAGCAGATTATTTTGTCTTATCAAAAGCCCTTGCAGGTGGTATCGCTAAACTTGGTTTGGTTGCTATAAGAAAAAGTAAGTATCAAGCGGGCTTTGATATCATTCAAAGCTCAACTTTTGGTGAAGATGATCACAGTGCCAGAATTGCGTTAGCATTTTTAGATGAATTGTATGATCCACAACAAAATTTATTAGCGCGCATAAAAGATCAAGGCGAGCATATCAAAGTGCGATTGATTGAGTTACAAGCGAGCTACCCAGAGCTTATTAAAGAAGTACGTGGTAAAGGCTTACTAATTGGTATTGAGTTTAATGCGGATATGGCACTTGATTCAATTTGGTTAAAATCAATTCTTTACCAAGGCTTTTTAGGCTACATGATCACGGGGTATTTATTTAATAATTACCATATTCGTGTGGCTCCTTCATCAAGTGCTCCTAATGTTGTGCGTTTAGAGCCAACCATTCATGTAACTGAGCTTGAAATTGATCAATTGATTACAGGATTAGAAGATGTTTGTAAGGTATTGCAATATCAAGATAGCTATCACTTTTTAAAACACCTAACGAAGGAGGCTAAAACACGTTCTACACGTGCTGAGTTGGCTGATTTTAGAGCGTTTTATTCAGGCCTTCAACAGAGCGATAATGAAGCTGACGTTAAAGTTGCCTTTGTTAATCACTTGATTTCTGCTGACTGGATTTGGCAGGTAGATCCAGCAATGGAAGGAGTGCCCGAGGTTGAAGCTAAACTACTTATTGAGCGCTTGGGATTTGATTGGCGAGTCGCTCCTTTGCCACCGATGCGCATTACCTCGACAGCAGGTAAAACGGTTGACTTTATTTTATATCCTTTATCTGTTACTTCTGAGCAGATCAGTGTGATGCTGCAAAACAATGAATTAGACGCCATTAGGCGTGCTGTTTCAGAGCGGGCGCAAACCGCGCAGAGAGATGGTTGCTCTGTTGCTGGTTTTGGTATGTTTACCTCCGTGGTTAGTAATAATTGCAAATCGATTAGAGCTACCGATATCGCATTAACGTCAGGCAATGCGTTAACTGTTGGTATGACTAAGCTGGCGGTACTTGAGCAAATTAAAGCGCGTAATGTGCACGTTGACAAGGTCGCAGTCATAGGGTCAGCAGGGAATATTGGTTCAGTATATGCCACTGTAATGGCTGAACATTGTCAGCAATTAGTGCTAGTGGGCAGTGCTCGTATGGGCTCGAAAAAACGCTTACTCAAAGCTGCGTATAAAATTTACAGTGATATTTGGGATAGTGTGAAGACACAAAGCTCACTCACTGGGCTGATCAAAAAAGTAGCGGAACATCCACAGTGTCAACATTGGCTAGCAGATGAAGCTCGATGCCCAAGTGATATAGCATCGGCACTGTTTGAGCTATTTAGTCAAGATATGAACGGTCTTGTCGTTATTGCAGATGAGTTAAGCGAAGCTTATGACTGCTCAGTAATAGTGTGTGCAACCAATGCCTCTGAAGCTATTTTAGATGTTAGTAAACTGATGAGTAATGCGCTGATCTGTGATGTATCTATTCCTCATAACCTCAGCAATGAGGATCTTGCTCTTCGACCTGATGTGAGCTGTATTCGGGGCGGCATAGTTGGCACTCCAAACGGCGAGTCACTCGATGCTAGAGCTAGAGCATATTTAGACCCAGGACAAATATACGCATGTATGGCCGAGTCAGTGATCCTTGGTTTAGAAGGCGTCCAACAGCATTACTCTTATGGCGATCTCAGTAAGCCTCAAGTTGATGAAATTTTAGTTATGGCACAAAGGCAGGGATTTTTCTTAGCGGGTAGTAAAGATAAGGGGTCGATGTAATGAGTACTCGAAGTAATCTTGATGCCAGACCTATCGCGTGTATCACTGGCGCAACGCGTGGCATTGGCCGTGAAACAGTGTTGCATTTAGCAGCGCAAGGATATGACATTGCCTTTGGTTATCGCGATGAAGTACAAGCAAACAACTTGCGTGAAGAGCTTATTACTCTAGGAGCCCAAGTATTCTGCCAGCCACTTGACTTGCTAGACAGCGACAGTATCAGCGGTTTTTTTGAGGCGATGAGTAATCAGAACTTAAGTTTAGATTTACTCGTAAACAATGCCGGCATAACCAAAGACAATCTACTTGCGATGATGACTCATGAAGAGTTAGCGCAGGTAATCACGGTTAATTTAACCGCGCCAATCTTATGTGCTCAGGCTGCGTTAAAAATAATGTTACCGCAAAAGCGTGGCTGCATTATCAATATGTCTTCTGTTTCGGCAATCAAACCAAATCCAGGTCAAACTAATTACGCTGCTTCTAAAGCGGGGATTGAAGGTTTTACTCGTGCTTTGGCGGTTGAAGTAGCACGCAAAAATATAAGAGTAAATTGTATTGCACCAGGAATTATTGAAACCGAGATGGTAGCTGATGTACTGCGTGGAAATGAGCTCGCTGCAAAGTCAAAATTACTGTGTAAACGAATTGGCAGTCCTCGTGATATCAGCGCTTTGGTCGTTTATTTAGCTAGTAGAGAGGCCGAGTTTATTACAGGCGAAATATTTGCTGTTAATGGTGGCATGTTGTTGAGGTAAAAATGGAAAAAGCAATTAATTCAGTTTTAATAAGTGGCGCAGCAAACGGTATTGGCGCGGCTTGTGTTGAAAAATTTATTGAACAAGGGTGCCGCTACATTATTGCACTTGATCGAGATGAAGCGAGCTTAAAAGCAATGCAATTGCGTTATGCCGATGGCGATATCATTTTTATTGCTATTGCAGCAGATTTGACTGGCCAAGTGTATTTCTCGAAATTAGCCAGTGCACTAGAACCTTTAACACAATTAGAGGCTTTAGTGCTTAGTCATGGCGTAGCGGATGAAAATGAGATTAATGAGCGAGATACCTTCATGCGAGTGATGGACGTAAATGTAAATAGCTGCCAATCAATTATAGCGCAATGTGAGGCTAAGCTTGATAAAGGCAGTGCTGTACTGTTTATGTCCTCAATTTTGGGCAAAATGGGTAATCATCGTAACACAGCATATTGCAGCTCAAAGCATGCACAGTTGGGTATGATGAAAGGGCTTGCAATGGATTGGGCGCGCCATGGTATTCGAGTTAATGCTATTTTACCGTGTTACGTTGATACGCCTTTACTTCGTAAAGAGTTGCAAAAGCAAGCTGATATGGTTGGTTCAACGCTCGATCAAGTAATGCGAAAAGCAAAAAAACGCATCCCAATGCGCTCTTATGTGCAAAGTAGTGATGTTGCTGATAGTGCGTATTTTTTATGTTCACAACAAGCTCGAATGATCACTGCGCAATCATTAATTATTGACGGTGGCAGCTCATGCGGAGGTTAGTATTGATTGCTGTATGCAGCGTAAGTAGCAGTAGCTACGCCAATTTGTATGTTCAACCTAATCTAACAAGTAGCTTTGGTTACAACATTGCAGAAAATTATGCTACAGAGCAAAGAATTGCGGTTGGGACAAAACTTGAATACAGCACTGAGCAGTTGAGTTTTACCTTTGATGGCAGGTTAGAGCATGACTTTGTCTACAGTGATAATGAGCGTTTTAGCATTGCAGCCGAAGATCAATATGGATCGCGAGCAATTATCGAAGAGGCGTATGTTTCAGGGGAATTAGGCCTGAGCTTTTGGTCATTTGGTTATCAAAAGGTAGTGTGGGGCGAAGCCGACGATTTACGTATTGTTGATGTTATTAATCCATTGGATTTTAAAAGCTTTATTTTGTTTGATATCGACGATTATCGCGTGGCTGTGCCAATGTTAAAAGTGGACTATGAGTACGATAACGGCGATACGTTAAACTTTATTACCACTATTGAACAACGTAGTAATGAATACCCAGCCTCGGGTGCAGAGTTTGGCAATAACTATTACCCAAATAGTGAAAGCAGTGAGTGGGGGAAGTACGAACTAGGTTTGCGTTATAACATGTTTGTTCATGACACAGATATCAGCTTGTACGCATTTCACGGTTACCAAGATGATCCCGTATTGAATGCAACGGCTAGTGAACTGCCTGACTATTCCTATGAAAAGTTTTCAATGCTAGGAACTAGTTTGAGCAAGCCAATAGATGCCTTCGTGCTTCGGACTGAGCTTGCCTACTTTGATAATTACACAGTTAATGATAGTGCGTTACAGCACAAAGACGTCAACAAGTTGGAAGCATTAGTGGGCTTGGATTATCGCTACAAAGATTGGACTACAACAGTTCAGTATACCAATCAATTGCTCAATGGTTGGCAACCCACGTATGTGATCCCAGAATCTGCACCAATTTACACAGCCTCAGCAGAGCGGGGTTTCTTTGCTAATCAAGTTTACTTACGCGCGGCATTAAGTTACGTCGATAACCAAGGTGGTGGGCTTTTATCCCAGCTAAAACTAACTTACAAGCCCAATCAATATTGGCTACTAAAGCTAAACCTCGATCTCATCGATGGTGAGCAAGCGAATTATTTAGGTGCACAGCAGCAGCGTGATCGCATTTGGCTTGCTGCAACATATTATTTTTAAGGAGAAAAAATGAAACTAACACATATTTTGGCCTCAGCTGGCATTTTGTTAAGTGTATTTGCAGATGCTTCGGCTAATGACGCAAATAACATTTTACAACAGGTGCGTGATCGCAATGACGGTAAAGATTACATGTCCACGGTGACTTTGAAAACGCTAAGCGATGATAGTCTGCTTAATCAGCGACAGTTTTATATGTTGCAAAAAGATATAGATCAAGACGAAGTAATGGTTTTGGCTATCAAAGCCCCCGCAGATGTGCGCGATATTAGTTTTTTGATGCGCAGCTTTGATGAAGGTACGGCGCAGGAAGACGAGCAGTGGATGTACCTTCCGGCATTTAGAAAAGTAAGACGTATTTCTGCGACGGATAAACGTGGCGCTTTTATGGGCAGCGAATATTCGTATTACGATTTAGATAAATTGCGCGTCACTGATTTTGACTCAAAAATTGTAAAAAGCGAAAGCGTAAATGACGTTGAGACACATGTCATTGAGCGTACTCCAAAATCACAAGATGTTATAAATAAGTCGGGATACTACAAGTTGGTAACTTGGGTTGATAAAGACAGAAAGTTAATTTTGAAACAGCAATACTTTGATGCAAAAGGTATTTTATTCAAACAATTGGATGTTGATAAAGTTGATAAAATTCAAGGTTTTTGGACGATTACGGCATCAACTATGACAAATTTTATTGAAAATAAAAAAAGCACTTTTTTGTTTCATGAGACGCTTTATAACCAAGGTATTGAAGATGCCATTTTCAGAAAGTCGAAACTTAAACGAGGCATAAAAGACAGCGATGTTGCAGGGTTAATTAAAATCTCTGAATTAGAATAAGGAATTGACATGTTAGAAAAATATCTAGATTTTGTGTTTAAGTACCCAAAATCAATATTAGCCTTGCTAGTACTTATTACAGCTTACTTTCTGGTTGCTTCTGCTAATTTGAGTGAAGATAACAACCCCTATTTTTTACCGCAGGATCACCCTGCTCGCAGTACAATTTTTGACTTAAGAGAGGAGTTTACGGGCACATACGACTCTGTAATGATCGCTCTGCACAATGATAATACAGTTTTCAATCAAGCTTCGATTAACGCTATTTTTGATCTATCACGCGCAGCTGAAAGAATGAACTACGTTGATCAAAGCGATGCGCAAATGCTTAAAGAGCTGCAATCTGCCTACCCAGAAAACCGTCAACTAATAACCAGTATTGATGTGATTTTGGCGGATGGCATGACCCCAAATGACGGTTTACTCGCGCGTGAACTTGTCAGTCAATCAGCTACTTGGCAATTGACAGACAAGCAGCAACGCAATTTACGAGTTTTTGCTGAACGCCTTGACCCCGTTAGAGAAATGGCGGGTTTGTCATCAACTGAAAATGTCTTTTTAGATGAACATGGTACTATGTTTGCGCAAGAAACAGTGAATCAACGCAATCAAGATATCGAGTTTGTTAAAAATGCAGTCCAAGATAACGAGCTCATTGAGTATGGTCCAATTTCACCGGATGGAAAAGTTGCACTTATTGTTGTTGAGTTAAGTATTTTAGAAGATGATGCCATTGGCCAAGTGCGTGCATATGAGGCGTTTAAACAACTTGTTAGTGATTACCAAGAGGCTCACCCTGAACTTAAAGATGATATTTATATCAGTGGAGTTCCGGTATTTTTTGCTGCACAAAAGCAAGTGATAGATCACGACTTTGCGACTTTACTGCCGATCGTTATTTTATTAATTACGGTAATTTTAGCGGTATTCTTTAAGACCATTTTAGGTGTTGTTATCCCCTTAATAAACGTTGTCATGTGTACAGTGTGGACAATGGGCATGATGGCCATTGTAAATGCGCCATTAGATGTGATCACCGCCATCCTGCCGGTATTTTTATTAACCATCTGCTTATCTGATGCGATACACGTTATGGCTGAGTATTACCATCAGAAGAAAATCAATAAATCTCGCTTAGTGGCTATTCGCAAAGCGATGATCTTAATGGTGTCCCCAGTTGTATTAACCACAATAACAACTTGCTTGACCTTTACAATGTCAACGTCATCCAGTATTGAAAGCTTGCGCAACTTTGGCTTGTTTATATCGTTTGGTATGTTTGTTGCGCTGATTATTTCTTTATTATTGATCCCAGCTTTACTCTCTCTTTTCCCGAACAAAGACATCATAGCGACACCACAAACAACACAAAGTAGTGATGATGTGAGTGAAAAATATTTTATTAGTCGCTTACTTGTGCGCACGTTAACACCTGTTATGGCTAATCGAAAAGTGTTCTCAGTGGTTTTTCTTGGGCTTTTTGCTGGCTCTTGCTTTTTGGCTTCGCAAGTGCGTGTTGATGATATGGGATCGGGTTACTTTCCAGAACAAAGTGATTTTAGGATCTCCGACGATTTTATAAATAATCACATTGCGGGTACCAGCCCTGGTTGGATCGAAGTGGATACAGGTATAAAAGGTGGTGCATTGACTCTTGAAGTTGCACATTTTATTGACCAATTAGAGCAACACATTCATCAGCACAGTACAGTGAATTACAGCTACTCTTTGGCGCGCTATGTAAGGCGTATTAATTACACATTGAATGACTTTGATCCTCAGTACAATCGTCTACCCAATGAAGTTGAGCGCTTTACTGAAATTGATGAAGATACAAAGCAAACTTATGAAGTTGAAATTGCCGGCAGTGATATCATCAGGCAGTCTATTTTAATGTTTGAAAATAGTGGCGGTTCTGATGTCACAAATGTACTAAACGAAGACTTTTCTAAAACCGTGTTGCTTTACACACTAGGAACAACGGTGGCAAATGACTATCAATCTTTCTTAGATCACACTTTACCATGGATTGAAAAAAACAAACCGGAAGGAGTGAAAATTACACACGCAGGTTCGCCAATCATATGGACTGCTGTGTTAGATGCGTTAGTGAAAAGTCAAACTGTGAGCGCTTCTATTGCATTAATAACAGTGTTGCTTGTCATGATCATTTGGTTTAAATCGATTCGCTTAGGTTTAGCAGGCACTTTGCCTTTATTGTCTACAGTGATGATTTATTTTGCATTGATGACGGTATTAAACATTGAGCTGAACATCGGGACGGCCATTATTTCATTTTTAGTACTTGGCATTGTTGATTACTCAGTGCATTACATCTTGAGGATCCAACATGAAATACAAAATGGTCACAGTATTAACCACGCCTTATTAAATGCAATGAGGGTAAGTGGTAGGGCGATTATTGCTAATGTCTTGGTGTTCAGTATTGGATTTATTGCTTTGTTGTTTTCTCAGCACAAAGCACTGATTGATCTTGGTACATTAGTGGGGTTATCACTGCTAATTAGCGGTATGGTTACGTTATTTGTCATTACTTTATTCGCACCTTGGTTTTTCAAGGGGGAGCTTAAAGCCAGTGAATCACAAAGCGCAGTCGGGATATTGACTCCTGAAAGTTAAAATATAAAGGACTATATGCTAGCCTAGATAAAATAATAAAGCCGTATCGGGTGATGCGGCTTTAGATTAAAGTGAGGAGAGGTAAAATACACTCTACTAAAGGTAAAATCCTGCATTTTGAGGTGGCTTAGGTATAACACCATCTCGTTTTCCTTATATACTCATACATTTTCTTTGATAGCTCTATAATAAAATTAACTATAATGCAGTGCTTTATGATAAAAAAGATAAGTTAAATTAAATACTTATTTTTCATAAACAAGGAGTTATTTAATGCCACATTTTATTATCGATTGCTCGCAGAGTATCTTGGCCTATCATGATGAAGATACTATTAATGAGCAAATTTACCATACTGTAAACGCCTCGGGGTTGTTTGCTGAGCATGAAATTAAAGTCAGGGTAAACCCGTATAATCGTTATTTAGTGGGCAATAAACAGCACGAATTTATCCATGTTTTGGCCATATAATGGAAGGTCTAACAACGGCTCAAAAAGCTGAATTATCAAAAGTGATAGTGACCAAACTTACTCAGATGTTCCCGCATATCGATAACATTGCGATGAATGTGAGTGACTTTGAAAAGGCCACTTATTGTAATAAAAATCAACTCGAAAGTAAGGGAGTATAATACGTGATCAAGCTCAGGTCATTTCAACCAAACGATGTCTTATTGCTTGTTAAGTATCTTAATAATTTACAAGTTACTCACTTTTTATCATCGAAAATACCTAGCCCATATACTGAAGAGGATGCGCGCTGGTGGATTGAAAAAGGCTGCATATTAAGTAACGCATGGGCGATTGAACTCGATGGGCAATGTGTTGGTTGCATAGGAGCAATGAAAGGAGAGTTTGAATATAGTAAATCAGCCGAAATAGGCTACTGGCTGGCTCAAGAATATTGGGGGCAAGGAGTTGTTACAACAGCTTTAGCGTTATTAATTGCACAACTACAAGCAACTGAGGTTGTGCGTTTGCATGCCGTTGTCTTTGAAAATAACTTACGTTCAGCAAAGGTGCTTGAAAAAAATGGTTTTTTGAAAGAGGGCTGCTTACATAAAGCTATATATAAAAATGATCGTTTTTATAATGCACTAATTTACGGCAAAGTTGTTTAATTATTTGTTTTTATTTATTGTAATAAGAAGATTGATTAAGATTAAAAGGAATTTTAAATGAAAGTTATTTTCGCCATACTGTGTTTATTAACAACACCTTTTGCGCTCGCAAAGACAACTGAGATTGTGGATGTATCCAAAGAAATATCGGCTGCCACATCATGGTTAGAAATTGTTGATAGCGCAAACTATGCTAAAAGTTGGCATCAAGCGGATCCGTATTTTCAAGCCAATGTAACAACACAGTTATGGGTATCTAAACTTACTGAAGTTCGCAGGTCACTTGGCGCTGTTAAATCTCGTGAGGGTGTAAATCGCCAAACATTTACCTCACTCCCAGAACTACCTAGTGGGGAGTATGTTATGTTGCAATTTCAAACTGATTTTGAAAATAGAAAAGAGTCATTAGAGAGCATAACAATGAAAAAATCTGCGGAGCAATGGCAGGTGATTGGTTATTTTATTCAGTAAATTAAAATTGTTTGGTAGCTTTTATTTTTAAATCTGTCTTTTATTTAGTTATTTCATTTTGTTTTCTACTATCTTTCTTATAGTTATAACAAGTATATAAGGCCTTTTAAAATGTTATTTTATATCGGAGTATTTTATTCTTAGTTTATTTATTATCCCTTTTAATTAAATAAAATTAATTTTAGGTAATTACTTATTTATAATATAACTATTATTTTAGTTGATTTTATATTAATTTTGTTGATAATTAACGCGCTTAATTGCGTTGAAATGGACTTATAAAAAATTATTAAGGATTGACATGAAAAAAATATTTTTAACTATTGTGATGGCATTTGTTTTAACTGCGTGTAACAGCACGTCTCAAGGTCGCGACTTTGATATGGAAGTTGTAAAAGGCTTTAAAAAAGGTGAAACAACACAAGAGCAAGTTAGAGAAGCAATTGGCGACCCTATGGGCGTTAACGATGTAGGTAATGATGAAGTAGTATGGACTTACAACTACAGCGAAGGCCAAGGTGCTAGCACTGGTTATGTGCCTTACGCAGGTTATGTAGGCGGTTCACAGAATGAATCAAAAAATGTGACTATTCGCTTTAATGCGAAAGGCATTGTATCAGGTTTATCATTCAACGAAACAGCTGGCAGCTCTACACGCCTATAACCCCAAATTACCTATTTCAACGCATCATTATTACGGTCGTTTAACGGCCGTAATACCCCAGGCATAATCCCTCAAATACTATTAATGCTTTAAAAATAAATCATTCAATTTGAACTCTGATAAGATGCTTACTAACGTATACATTTATTAATACATCAATTACCCCCAACTCTCCTGTCGGAGATTTTTATGCGTTTGAAGTCTTGCCTATTGTAGTGAGTTCAACGCACATATCATTGAAGTAGCCATTGTAGATCGGTTTATTATTGACGGTTTTGTGGTTAGTAAAAACAAAGAGTATAAAATATATAGTTTTCGGTAGTGTTATGGCACTAGTCAGCAGTTTTCGATTTAAGCAAATTATTTTGGATTTACTGTAGTTAATAAAGCTATACGTATATTGGAGGCTTAAGTGAAGAAGTAAGGTGTTCCCCAAGTATGCGGTACTCGGTATTAGTCCTGAAACCAGAAGGTCTCAGGGCGGGAATCTGCGGTTTGCCGTAGGCTTCTCGGTACATGCCGAGCTTGCACAATAGCAGACGAACAGAAACCCTAACATAAAATTTATCGGCTCAGGGACTTAACTAAGTACCAACACCCTAGGGAACAAATTGAGTATATAAGACATAAGCCAATCCTTACACCCCAAATTCAAAATAATTGTACTGTTCGAAGGTTTTTTCAGCATTGGTAACTGACTATTTACTTTTCGGATTGCTTTTTGACCTCAATCATACAATTAATTGGAGTTGCTATTTATCGAGTGGTAGCATTAACTTAATTAGCCAAGTGAAGATGCCAGCATGAACGAATTACCAGATTACCAGCAAGCCCAATTACTATTGGAAAAAAACGAAATTTTTGTCACTCCTTCAGAAGCGCATGGCGTGATCAGTGGGTTATTAGCCTGTGGTTTGAGTATTGAAGCCAAAGAGTACCTAGGCTTATTAAGCGATGTGTTTAATGATGGTCAATCATTTAGCCATGATCTGAAAGAATTTTTTGCTGTTATTTATAAGCAAGTCGTAGAGAGCTTTAACGATGAAGAATTTCAATTTGATTTATTTTTACCAAGCGATGACGAAACTTTAGTCGATCAAGCCAATGGTTTAGTGTCTTGGGTTGCAGGATTTATGCTTGGTTTTGGCTTAAAGCAAAAAGACTATGGCAAATTATCAGCTGACGTAAAAGAAGTGATCAGTGATTTTAGCGAAATTACCCGCTTAGATACCATGTTTGACGAAACTGAAGAGGACAGCCAAGCATTGCACGAAGTGATTGAGTATGTGCGTGTATCTGCACTTTTATGCTTTGCAGAACTTGGCCAAGAGCCAGCGCCAAAAAGCACTAAAAAAACACTTCATTAAGTGACGATGTACCTTAACGTTAAAAAACACTAAAAGCAGGGTTTACAATGCCAACAGTTAGTATAGAAAAAGCAGAGTTTAAAGCACGCAGAGAGCGTTTACTGGCCATGATGGAGCCAAATAGCGTAGCAATTATTCCAGCGGCAAACGAAGTAACTCGAAGCAGAGATACTGAGTATGCGTTTCGCCAAGATAGTGACTTTTTCTATTTAACTGGTTTTAATGAACCCGATGCTGTGTTGGTACTGAGTCCAAGCAGTGAAACACCAAGTACGTTATTTTGTTTGAACAAAGATAAGTTGGCAGAAATTTGGCACGGCCGACGAATCGGTTTTGAAAAAGCCAAAAAAGATTATTTATTCGACCAAACATGTGCACTGAGTGAGCTAACTGAACAATTATTGAATTTGGTGAACGGCCAGCAGATTTTATTTTATGCACAAGGCACTTACCCGCAATTTGACGATAAAGTATGGGAATTATTAAATACCCTACGTGGCGCACCTAAAAAAGGTTACAAAGCACCGCACACTATTAAAGATATTCGTGGTTTAGTGCACGAAATGCGATTATTTAAATCGCCAGCTGAAGTGCGCATTATGCGTGAGTCTTGTGAAGTAAGTACGCAAGGTCATATGCGTGCTATGCAATTTGCAAAGCCCGGTGTTACTGAGTATCAATTAGAAGCGGAGCTTCATCATCATTACGCAATGCATGGTGCACGCCATCCTGCGTACGGCACTATTGTAGGTGGTGGCGATAACGCTAACATATTGCATTACACCGCAAACAGCGATGTGCTAACCAATGGTGATCTAGTGCTGATTGATTCTGGTGCAGAACTACACGGTTACGCGGCGGATATTACTCGTACTTTCCCAATCAATGGCAAATTTAGTGAACCACAAGCCGCGCTTTATACTATTGTACTTGCTGCGCAAGAAGCGGCATTTACTGAAGTAAGACCCGGTGGTACGCTTTCAAAAGCAAATAAACTGGCTATGAAAGTACTTACGCAAGGTTTACTTGATTTAGGTATTCTGCAAGGCGATTTACAAGAGCTGTTAGACAATCAAGCATGCAAAGCATTTTATATGCATGGTCTAGGTCATTGGCTTGGTTTAGATGTTCATGATGTAGGTGATTACAAAAAAGACGAAAAAGAACGCCCGTTTGAGCCTGGTATGGTGTTGACTATAGAACCTGGGCTTTATATTAGTTTAGATGCTAAAGCACCTGAGCAATATAAAGGCATTGGCATTCGTATTGAAGATAATCTGTTAGTGACTGAGCAAGGTCATGAAAATCTGACAGCGAGTGCGCCCAAAAGTATCAGCGAAATTGAAGCCTTAATGAAAAAACAAGCAACTAATCGCTAGGAGCAGCGCGTGGCAGAGCAGTTTGATGTAGTTATTGTTGGTGGCGGTTTAGCGGGTGCCAGTTGTGCGTTAAGCTTGGCTAAACATGCGCCAAACCTCAGCATTGCCGTAGTTGAGGCTAATCAAATAAATGCTGACTATCACCCTAGTTTTGATGATCGTAGCATTGCGCTAGCCCAGCAATCTGTAAAGTTTTTAAAGGGGTTGCAGGTGTTTGACCCCGATATTGGTTTTGCTACTGCGATTAAAAAAGTATCCGTATCGGATCGTGGGCATTTTGGAAAAACTCATATTAATTGTGATGAGTTTGCTCAACCTGCACTGGGTTATGTGGTTGAAGTTAATCCATTTGGCCGCTCACTTCATAATCAGCTCACCAATTCACACATTAAACTGTTTTGTCCTGACAGTATCGCGAGCTTAAACTACACAAGTGACAATGCACAGGCCACCTTACAATCAGGCAATAGTTTAAATGCCAAGTTAGTGGTTGTTGCCGATGGAGCGCAGTCGCCAACGCGCGAATTAGCGAAGATAGACTTTGCAACCCAGCCATATTCGCAAGGGGCAATTATTGCCAATATCGAAGTGGCAGATGGCCACCATAATCATGCCTTTGAACGCTTTACTGAGCATGGGCCAATGGCATTATTACCCATGAGTAATAACCGTTATTCGCTAGTATGGTGTATGGATAAAACGGATATTGACGATCACCTAAAGCTAAGTGAAGATGCTTTTATTAATGCTCTACAAAGTGCGTTTGGCTATCGTGGCGGGCTATTTAGTAAAGTGGGTATGCGTGCAAGTTACCCGTTAGTGTATGGCCGTGCAGAGTCTTTTAGTAGTCATCGAACAGTACTTATTGGCAATGCTGGGCATGCAATTCATCCTATTGCAGGACAAGGATTTAATTTAGGTTTGCGTGATGTACAGCTGTTATGTGAGCTAATAACAAGTGAATTAGTAAAAAGTGAATCAGCAATCGGCAGCTACGCATTTACACGTGAATATGCCAAGCAACGTAATCAAGATATTAATACCGTAATGACGCTAACGGATTCTTTAGTGCGGTTATTTTCAAACTCATCACGGGTACTGGCATTTGGCCGCAGCTGCGGTTTATTCTCCATGGATTTATGTTCCTCATTAAAAACCCCATTGGCAAAGCAATTAATGGGGCAAGTAAAACAAGGTAAACGACTATGAAGCAAGCACAAGTATGTGTTGTGGGCGGTGGCTGTGTAGGCTTAACGCTCGCATTAGGGTTAGCCAAAGCGAATATCAGCGTGGTCGTAATAGATGCTGCGTCAAAGCAGGTATTGCCTGGCGATGAATATGGTTTACGAGTAAGTGCATTAAGCCTTGCTAGCCAAGCGTTATTTGAATCCCTCAATGTATGGCCAGAAATTATAGCAAAGCGGGCGCGCGCTTATACCCATATGGATGTACGCGACCAAGACAGTTTTGGTAAAATTGCCTTTAACAGCGATGAGCTAGATTTACCTCATTTAGGCCATATAGTCGAAAACGATGTTATTCGTTATGCATTGATCAAAGAGCTAGAAAATCATAGCCAAGCAACTTTATTATTTGATACTCGTTACCAACAAATTCATCAAAGTGACAATGACGTATTTGTTACTTTAGATTCAGGGGAGCCGGTGATAGCCAAATTACTGGTGGCGGCTGATGGTGCAAATTCAGCAATTCGCAAACAGTTTAACTTGCCAATTACCTTTAAAGATTACGACCATAACGCTATTGTCGCGACGGTTAAAACCGCTGAGCCACATAACAATATGGCACGCCAAGTATTTTTACCAACAGGGCCATTAGCATTTTTACCATTGCCAGATGCCAACACTCATTCAATTGTATGGTCAACAAGTCCTGAGCACTGCCAAACGTTATTAGCAATGGATAACAACGATTTTAATAAAGCGATAATGGCCGCTTTAGATAGCCAATGTGGGTTATGTGAAGTGCAAAGTGAGCGTGCTGCGTTTCCATTAACAATGCGTTATGCGCAAACGTGGGTAGAAGGTAAAGTAGTGTTAATAGGCGATGCTGCCCACACCATTCACCCGTTAGCTGGGCTTGGTATGAATTTAGGCCTCAAAGATGCCGCTTACTTAATTGAGCTGCTAAGCCAACAACATAAAGAGTTTGCAAGTTCACGTACTCTGCGTGATTACGAACGTACCCGTAAACTCGACGCGCAAAAGCACATAGCCATGATGCAAGGCTTAAAAGAGCTTTTTGAAGGCGCTAACCCGCTTAAAAAACTAGTGCGTGGAGTGGGTTTAAGCTTAGTTGATAACCTAGGCCCTATTAAGCACCTATTTGCAAAACAAGCGATAGGGAAGTAAGGGTAGTTTGCGAGAGTAAGGCTTTTGAGGGCAAGGTTAGTGGCTTTATACGAGTGACTTTTGCCTTAGGCGTTTTCTGTATTCACTCGGTGTTGCGCCTTTTAACATTAAAAAACGCCGATTAAAGTTTGAAATATTTTTAAATCCACATTGGTCGCTAATGGCGGTGATTGACCTGTTAGTGTTAATTAATTCTTTACACGCATGACCAATTCTCAATTGGTTAATAAACTCTGTTAATGTGCGTTCCATGCGTTTTTTAAAAAAACGATGAAAGTGGTTGGTGCTCATATGCGCCATAATAGCCAACTGCTCGGCGCACAATGTTTCAGTATAATGTCGGTAAATATAATCTATTACTTTATCAAATTTATCGTGCGCTTGATGGGTGTGCGTTGACACGCTAAAGGTTGAACTCGATAACATTCTTGCGCTGTGCTCTTTGCTCATTTCCCTTAATAATGCAAGCAACCCTAAATATTGTTCAAAAGGTTCGCTGGCTTCAATTTTTTCAAAGTATTGCTTGGCAATGACCGCTGTTTGCCTTGAAAATTTAAGCCCTCGTTGTGATGCAATCAATAGCGCTTCTAAAACAGCTAATTCAGGGTGGTTACTGACATGTTGGCTAAGCCATTTTTTTGGTATTTGTGCTACATGTACAATTTGCACACTGTTATCTGAGTTGGGGGATGATTGCCAAGTATGCGGTAAATCAGGGCCTAAAATGACTAAATCAAGATCATCATATGGTGCAATATAATCACCAATATGGCAAACGCCTTGGCTATTGAGCGTTAAACAGATCTCAAATTCAGGATGGTAGTGCCAGTTAAAAGGGATGTAATCTAAGCTGTACTTACAATATCGCCATGATGAGTTGTTGCTTGGGATGACCTTTTCACACATTGCCCGCATGACTTAATTCCTAGGGTTATTATTCTCGCTTCTATTTGAACAATTTATACTCTTAGGTGTGATACTTATCTATTCATAATTAGTATTAACCTATCGTTATGTTGTGTGATTTATGGTTTTTTAGCTCGATTTTTCAACATTCCTACAAATTATCCGATCGAAAAGTATCATAACTGGTGAGAATTGTACCTCTTAGTACGTGTTGTGCACGGTAGTCTAGTTTCGCTATCAAAAACAATAAATAGAGGGACTAGGAATGAAAAGCACAAACAACAAGGCACCATTAAAATTGTCAACATTGGCGATATGTATCTCAGCGTTATATATCACCCCGATGACATTTGCAGCAAATGAAACACAAGCAGAAAGTGACATTGAAACCATTGAAGTGCGTGGCATTCGCCGCTCACTTGAAGCATCAATGAACACTAAACGTTTTGCCGATGGTGTAGTTGATGCGATCACCGCAGAGGATATCGGTAAATTTCCGGATAAAAACATTGGTGATGCGCTGCAACGTATCTCGGGTGTCACGGTTGACCGCCAATACGGTGAAGTAAATGGTGTGACTATTCGAGGTACTGCACCAGAGCAATCAAGAGTACTGTTAAATGGGCAAACTGTTGCAAGTACCTCATGGTACGACTTAGGCCCAGCCACTCGTACTTTTAATATGGAGCTGCTATCAGCCGAGCAAGTATCGGGTGTTGCAGTGTATAAAACCCCTGAAGCAAACATCGAAGAAGGCGCTCTCGGTGGTACGGTTAATTTAACGACACGTAAGCCGCTTGATTTAGATTCTAATACGCTAATGGTATCAGCTGAGCTGGCACAAAGTTCATTGTATGATGAAACAGATCCTGGCGCATCAGTTCTGGCTAGCTGGAAAAATGATGACGAAAAATTTGGTATTTTAGCGGCGTATTCTTATGAGCAATTAACTTCTGGGCGTCATGTACTTGAGTCAATTGGTGGATATTACGAGTACTTTGCAGCAGATCAAGCAACAGGGCAAGATTCAACCGTTGGTGCATGGAGCTTAGGGTCGCAGGCATTTAAATCAGAGCGTGAACGTACCAGCGCACAATTAACAGCACAGTTTGCGCCAACTGATAACCTGGAGTTTGTACTTGATTATTTTCGCTTTGAATTTGATAACCCGCATGTAAACCATAATTTTTTAACAGTTGGCGCGCGTGGTGCGGGCTCTACCAACGTAACTAATAATGGATTAGGCGGTACTGAACGAGCAACTATTACACCTGCGTATGCCTCTATTATTTATAACCCAGTAGTACGCAATGCGGTTAATATGAAAGCGGATGTACTTAATTTATCGGGTAAGTATCAAGGTGACGGTTTTGAAGTAAGTGGTGTGATTGGTAAATCTACATCAGACGGCGGCACGCAATTTGGCGCATCATCTTGGTGGATCCCAGCTTCAGATGAAGGCGGTAAAATAGGCGATCCGGCATTTCCAAATGGCCAAAACAGCACAGATGGCGGTTTTACTTATGATGCTACTGGCCCATATCAAGTATGGTTAACATCCCTTGATGCTACAGATGCAAGCAAGTTTAAGCATGCACAAGAGGCTAATTTTGACACCACAGTACAAGAGCATAATGTAAGTTACGCACAGGCTGACCTTAAATTTGAACTCGATGGTGACACCTTTACCGCAATTAAAGCGGGTATCAAATTTAATAGCAGCGAATTTTCACGTGTAGCTTTTAATCGTAACCCAGATGAAGTGCTCGGTTTTGTTCCTGATGGTAATCTAGCAAATTGGAGTGATGGTGTATTATCTGGGCTACATTCTCAAAGTGCTGGACATACATTAAATGCGTATGCGTCACTTGATACAAATAAGTGGTGGGACTTTATTAGTGGTAAATACGCGGCAGGCGAGTTAACAGAAGTTGCCAACCTAGGGAATACGTTCTCGGTAGATGAAGATATTATCGCTATTTACGCTAAAGCCGATTTTAGCGGCGAAAACTATCGGGGTAATGTTGGCCTGCGTTATGTAGAAACAGAGCAAACCTCCAGAGGTTATGCAGGTGGTGCCGTTTATAACAAGACCGTTGATTATAGTAACCTGCTACCAAGTGTAAATTTTGCCTATGACTTATCGGATGAGATTATTTTACGTGCTGCTGCATCGCAAGTTATGTCGCGAGCAAACTACAGTGATTTAAAACCAGGCTTAGCAATTAACGCCAACTTTGGTAGTGCGACTGGCGGTAACCCAGATCTAAAACCATACGAAGCAAACCAAGCTGATATCGGGATTGAATATTACTTTACTGAAGCATCAATGGCCTCCGCTGGGTTTTTTACCAAACAAATTGACAACGTTGTCTTTTCAACTGAAGGCGTTGAGTTTGTTGATGGGTGTGGTGCAAGTGCGGATCTGTACGATAAATGCCGCGTTACTCGCCCACGTAGTAATGGCGAAGGCTCTATAAATGGTCTTGAGTTACAACTACAGCATAGTTTTGATAATGGTTTTGGTGTAGTCACCAACTACACCTATGTAGACAGCGAAACAACTACACCAAGTGGCTCTAAAGAAATGGTGCCTGGGGTGTCTGAAAATAGCTTTAATGCATCACTTTTCTTTGAGAACGACATAATAAGTACCCGTTTAGCTTATAACTGGCGTAGTGAATGGATTGGTGTTGGTGCAGCGCAAGCGGTTAAGAATGATGATTATCAGCAACTTGATGCTTCTATTATTTGGCATGCGATGGAAAACTTAGATGTTAGTCTGGAAGGCGTAAACTTAACTAACGAAGTAGTGCAATCATACGATACTAACTTTGCTTTAACGCAAAATACCATCGAGTTTGGTTCACGTTATTACCTTGGCGTAAGTTATAAATTTTAATAAGGATAGGCCGCCGTTTGGCGGCCTTTAATATTTAACTTATGGCAATCATAAATAAATTAGTTATCTTAGGTGGTGGTAGCGCAGGATGGATGTGCGCTGCGTATTTATCTAAACAGCATCCAAAGCTGGATATTACGGTTGTTGAATCAAGTAAAATTGGCAGTATCGGTGTTGGTGAAGGTTCAACACCACACTTAAAAACGTTTATGGATACATTGGGGATTAGTGAACAGCAATGGATGCCTCAGTGTGATGCAAGCTACAAAGCCGGAATTTATTTTAACAATTGGAATGGTGATGAACGCCGCTATTTTCACCCGTTTTATAGCCAAATGGATGAAAAAACGGCCGAGGTATATTGTGTAAATGCCAATGCCAGAAGGCGCGGCAATGGTGATTGGCAAGCACCCGATGATTACTTTTTAACAGGCCACATAGCAAAACACAATTTAAGCCCAAAAGTGCATACGCCAATGCTTAAAGAGCAAACCTATGGCTATCATTTTGATGCCACTAAACTTGCTGCTGTATTAAAAGCCTATGCGCAAGAAAAGGCCGTTAAACATATTGATGGTGAATTTAGCCAAGCTCAGTTAAGTGAGTGCGGCAATATTGTCGGTATTACGCTTATTGATGGTCGACAGGTTAACGGTGACTTTTTTATTGATGCTAGCGGCTTTAATGCATTATTAATTGAGCAAACCCTAAAAACCCCTTTTAACTCATTTGCGAATGAACTACTTAACGATAGCGCAGTCGCTGTAGCGACTCCTGTAACTACGGATGGCGTTATTTCATGTGCCACCCAATCAACAGCGTTAAGTGCTGGATGGTCTTGGCAAATTCCCCTCACCAGTCGCACTGGTAACGGCTATGTGTATAGCTCAAAACACATCACTGGCGAACAAGCCCAGTCTGAACTTACAGATCAATTAAATATAGATGCACAAAATAGCGCTTTTCGGCATTTAAAAATGAAAGTGGGGTGTATGCAGTCAGCTTGGCAAAAAAATGTCATGGCGATTGGTTTGGCGCACAGTTTTATTGAGCCTATTGAAGCGACGTCTTTGATGGTGACTCAGCACAGTATTAAATTATTTAGCCAAGCATTAGTAAAGCTGCAAAACAACGAGCAACCATTAGCATTGACCGAGCACGTTAATCAGCAATTACATCAATTAGTGTACGGGATTAAAGATTATGTGGTGGCGCATTATGCAACCAGTCAGCGCACCAACAGCAGCTATTGGCTAGCTGCAACGCAATTAACGCATAGTTCCAACGCATTAAAATCATTATTAATCGCATGGCTTAATGGCGATGATTTTGACGTTTACTTATCAAAGCATGCTCAACAACAGGTTTATTTTAGGCCAAGTTGGTATTGCTTGCTCGGTGGTATGGATTTTAAAAGTGAGCGTTGTCAGCAGGTATTTGATCCCGCATCCACTGCAATAAATAATGCGGCAAAAGCATATTTAAATGAGTTGTGTGATCAGCACTGCGAACCACATGCAAAGCAACTGCATACGATGAAAAATCAATATAGCACATCGGCTAAAGTGGGTTGAAAAGTACCAATAAGCCGTAGAGCAGTGCCGCATGGTTTATTTTAAAGTGGCAGACTTAACCAATTAAGAGTGGTGATTAACTATTCCCTTGAATCATTTTGTTTGTATGCCCACGAACAGATTGTAATCACCACTCTTTTTATTTTATTTGTAGACTTTCAGGTAGCACAATTATGAAAAAAAATTATTTGATAGTATTAATGGTACTCAGTACTTTTTTTGTTATTTCATTTATAACGAACTTACTTGCGCCGATATTCCCGGCTTTGATCCAAAGTTACGATATTGGTTTAACCCTAGCTGGCTTTTTCTCGTTTGCATTTTTTATTGCCTATGGTGTTATGTCGATCCCAGCAGGTTTATTAGTGCAAAGCTTAGGTGAGAAAAAGGTGATGCTGATTGCATTCTCATTGGCACTATTTGGTAGTGTGCTATTTGTTAGCATGCCTGTTTTTGCAGTGGCAATGTTAGCGTTATTTTTAATTGGCACCGCCATGGCGCTGTTGCAGGTGGCCATTAACCCGCTACTAAGGGCAAGTGGTGGATCTAAACATTTCGCTGTGTTTTCGGTGGCGGCGCAGTTGATGTTTGGTGGCGCGGCAACGTTATCACCGCTGGTGTATAGCGCACTTGTTAAAGCTGATGCACACGCACAGGGTCAAAACTGGTTGTTGCAATTAGTGCCCGCAGATATGACGTGGCTAAGTATGTACGTATTATTTGCACTGTTATGCGTGGTGATGCTGGTGGTTATCAGTGTTGTTCCTATGAAAAAAAAGGCGCAAGCACAGAGTTTGCAACAAAACAGTATTAGACAAAGCCTGCAATTATTTAAAGATCCAACCGTAATTAAATTCTTCTTCGCTATTGTGGCTTATGTCGCACTTGAGCAAGGCGTGGCTAATTCAATTTCAGTATTTTTACAAACCTACCACCAACTTGATCCAAATACACAAGGAGCCCAAGTGGTGAGCCAATTTTGGTTATCACTGACATTAGGGTGTTTATTGGGAATTATATTGTTAAAACTCTTTGATGCTAAACATGTCTTACTGGCTTTTAGTGTTGGTGCAGTGATAAGTCTACTAACGGCATTATTTGCAGGGACTGCGTTGGTTTTATGGGCGTTTCCTGCGGTTGGATTTTTCTTATCAATTATGTGGTCAGTGATATTTTCGTTGGCATTAAACTCGGTTGCAAAAGGGCATGGCACGGTATCAGGAATTTTATGCACGGGGATTGTGGGTGGTGCGTTTGCATCGCCTATAGTCGGAGCGATGAGTGAGCTGACAGGTAGCTTGCAACTATCATTATTACTGTTACTTATACCACTTGGTTATATTTTAAGTGTGGGTATCTGGGCTAAGCCTCTTATTGCTAATCACACGTTTAAACGTAATTCACAAACAGCAACACTTGCTGAAAGTAACTAATTTAACTTGATGACAAAAGAGGCTGTAATGTCACAAACTTTATTATGTGTTGACCTAGGTGGCACTAAAGCACTAGTAGCAAAAGTAACCGCTAATGGTGTAATTGAAAAACGTTATTTTGACGTGGATGGCGCTGCAAGTAAGCAGCAAACAAACGATTTTTTATGCAGTATTATCAGTCAAGTTATTGATCAAACATGCATGGGTATAGTGATTGGCGTACCCAGTATGGTCGTGATGAAAACAGGCGAAGTAATTGAAACGGTTAATATCCCTAATTGGAAAAACGTACACCTAAAGCAATTGTTAAACACGCACTTTAAATTACCTGTGCTTGTTCATAACGATGCCAATTGTTTTGCTATGGGAGAATTTACCCAAGGTGACTTTAAATCAGATACGAATCTAATTGGAATTTGCTTAGGCACGGGCCTTGGCGCAGGGTTGGTGTTAAATGGTCAGCTATACACTGGCAAGCATTCCGCCGCTGGCGAGTTTGGTAGTTTTACTTATCAGCAAGGTATTATTGAGCACTTTACCTCAGGGCAGTTTTTTATTAATCAAGGTACAACGGGCAAACAAACTTACCAAGATGCCCTTGATGGTGATGCACATGCGCTGCAGTTATTCGATGAGTTTGGCATGCACTTAGCCAATGCAATAAGCCACGTAGTTCTGGCGTTTGACCCTGATGTTATTGTACTTGGTGGCTCAGTTGCTCAATCATCGGCTTTCTTTTTACCGAGTTTACATACCCAGCTAGCCAAGCTTGTTAATCCGGTTATTTTACAGTCGTTAGATATTCGTATCAGTGAACTGGGGGATGATGCGCCATTACTGGGCAGCCACGCCTTGTTCATGCACGAAGTTACCAGCGATCAGCCCCTAGGAGCCAACTATGCGTAAATTTTTATTATTTATGGCTGGGGCATGCTCGGCCACAGTAATGGCTAAAGCACCAACACAAATTGAGCTAGATACGTTAGCGCAGCAGTTATCGGTAAGCTATGAGCTACTATCGGCAAAGCCTGATGTGTGCCCAGCACCGCATCAAGCGCAGTGCTACTTATCACGGTTAACATTGAGCGCTCCTTACGACGTAAAAAGTAATAGCTGGTCTGTTTATTTTAGTCAGTTAATGCCAATTTACAGCACTGACTCAGCGCAATTTAGCATTACTCATATTAATGGTGACTTACACCAAATTAAGCCCACAGCAGCGTTTACTGGCTTTAAAGCAAATACGCCAATCAGTATTGAGTTTTATACTCAAGAGTCGCAAATTACCCGCTCAGAGTTTATGCCTAACTACATGTTGGCAAGTAGCGGTTTAAAAAGTCGGGTTATTGATAGCACTAAGACCACCTTAGACCCTGATACAAAGCTTGAGTTGCAACCTTATTTAGCCCCATTTTTAACACTTGAACAATTACAAACGAGTAAAGATGATGCCACGGTGTGGATGGGGGCTGAGTATTTGTATCAAAATGAAACAAAGCCTACGTTAAGTAAAGCGCCGCTTAGTTTGATACCAAAACCGGCTGATTTAACTGTATTAACAGGGGAAGTGGTCGATTTGAGTCAAGGTCTAAACTTACAATTAGATGATACCAATCAAGCGCAGTTAAGCGCGGCGCTCACGCGACTAACAAGCTTTGGTATCAAGCAACACAGCCAAGGTATAGCTACCACAATTAATTTTGATCTACCGGGTAATGTGCCCGAAGCCTATACCCTTAGTATGCAACATGATCAAATAGCGATCAGTGCAAGCAGCCTATCAGGCGTGTTTTATGCTCTACAGAGTATTGCTGGATTAGTGAGCCTTGAGAATTTAACCATACCCGCGCTCAAAATTACTGATGCACCACGCTACCCGTTTAGGGGCATGCATATTGATGTTGCACGTAATTTTCGCTCAAAAGCATTTATTTTAAACACCATAGAGCAAATGGCTGCTTATAAGCTAAATAAACTGCACTTACATTTAGCTGATGATGAAGGGTGGCGATTAGCGATTAAAGACTTGCCAGAGTTAACTGAAGTAGGCGCAACACGCTGTTTAGATTTAACCGAGCAAGCGTGTTTATTACCGCAACTAGGCGCGGGACTTAATAAGGGGGCTGCGGTGAATGGCTATTACAACCAAGCTGATTACATTGAAATATTAAAACATGCTCAAGCGCATTTTATTGAAGTGATCCCATCCCTTGATATGCCAGGGCATTCACGCGCTGCAATTATCGCGATGGAAGCGCGTTTTAATAGTTTAACAGCACAAGGAAAAAGCGCACAGGCACTCAAGTATCGTTTGGTGGAGCCTGCTGATAAAACTAACTACAACTCTATTCAGCACTATAACGATAACACGCTCAATGTGTGTTTAGACTCAACCTATCAATTTATAGATAAAGTACTTGATGAAGTAAACGCGCTGCATGTGCAAGCGGGGGTACCTTTTAAAACCTACCATATAGGTGCTGATGAAACCGCGGGTGCATGGGTTGATTCGCCAAGCTGTAAAGCACTTAAGCAACAACAACCAGAGTTACATTCATTTAATGGCTACTTTATTGAAAAAGTGAGTAGCCTAGTGGCTGGTAAAGGCTTAAAAGTAGCTGGTTGGAGTGACGGTATGAGTGATGTTGCACTTAAGAACATGCCCAAAACCGTGCAATCAAATGCATGGGCAACGCTCAGTGAAGAGGGTCATCAAGTTGCACACCGTCATGCTAACCAAGGTTGGGATGTGGTGCTATCAAGCCCAGACGTGACCTATTTTGATTTTCCTTACCAGTCACATCCGCAGGAGCCGGGCAATCACTGGGCAAGCCGTGCTATTGATAGCAAAAAAGTATTTGGGTTTATGCCTGATAATTTACCTGCACATGCTGAAATTTGGCAGTCAGTAAAATCACAGAGCTACAGTGCTGATGACCGCCAGAGTATTCGCACTAAAGAATTTCATGGCCTACAAGGGCATTTGTGGTCAGAGTTATTGCGCAGTGACCGTCAGGCGGAATATATGCTTTATCCTCGACTGCTGGCGTTAGCTGAACGTGCTTGGCATAAAGCACCATGGGAACTTGAATATAAGACGCAGGGAGTTAAGTACGATCAAAATACAGGGCACTTTAAAACAGCATTAAAGCAGCAAAAAGAGGCTGATTGGCAACGTTTTGCAGCGTTAGTTGGCTTTAAAGAATTAGCTAAGTTGGAACAAGCAGGGCGCTTTTATCGTATTCCAAGTGTTGCTGCACGCGCCATTGATAATAACGTTGATGCATTTATTCCTTATCCAGGGCTTACAATTGAGTACCAAAACAGTGATGGGCAGTGGCTTAAGTATAAAGCCGATAGCAAGCCAGTATCAGCACAGCAGGTACGTGCAATATCAGTTAATGGTTTGCGTAAAGGACGAGCATTAGAGCTATAATTAACATGTTTGATGAGTGAATAAAAAGCCGTGCGAGTCTTAATCGTGCGGCTTTTTAGTTTTTTGGTTGGTCTAAAATGATAGCGCTGTCATTTTTGTTGGTGTATGATTAATTTTATGTAATAAAAATGGTTTTAGTATTGTATGCCTTGTTTTTTAAAGCTTTTACAGTGTAATACTAAAATAATTAATTAAAATAAACAGTTGAGATAAAATTATGGAAGCAACCGTCGAGTGTGACGCAAACACAAAGCATAGTATTTGGCTGCCAATGACATTGGCCGGGTCAATGTTCTTTATTCTAGGGTGTATAACCTGGTTGAATGGCGCAATAACCCCGTTTTTACAACAAATGCTAGTGTTATCACCATTGCAAGCATCGTTCATTATTTCATCGTTTTATATTGCTGTAACAGTCGCAGGTATCCCATCTGCAATGCTTATAAAGCGTGTTGGCTATAAAAATGGTATGGCGATAGGGTGTGCGATAATGGCTGCTTCGGCGCTAATGTATATACCTGCCGCTAAAATGCAAATGATCGAAATATTCTTATTTGCACAGCTAATGATAGGTGTTGGCCAAACTATTTTACAAACCGCGATCAACCCGTATGTGGTTAAAATGGGCTCTGAGAAATCTGCTGCAGTACGTGTATGTATTATGGGCTTATTAAATAAGTTTGCTGGTGTAATTGTACCGGTACTTTTTGCAGCCGTAGTCGTAAGCGGCGTAGTTGCTGACGGTGAACAGTTATCACAAGCACAAAAAGATGCGATGGCGAATAGCTTGATCCTACCTTATATCGGTATTGCTGGTTTAATCTTTCTATTTGCATTATTTGCTAAGTTTGCACCATTACCAGATTTAGTATTCGAAGAATCTGAAGGTAACGGCAAAGGTGAAGTAAAAGAAGCGTTAAGCCACCCACACCTAGCGTTAGGCGTTATTGGTATTGCCTTATATGTAGCCGTTGAAGTTATCGCAGCAGATACTATTGGTTCATATGCACTACACTTAGGAATTGCTGATTACTCTGTTATGACTTCGTATACTATGGCGTGTATGTTAATTGGTTATGCTATTGGTATTGCACTTATTCCACGTTTTATGTCGCAGCAAAATGCACTTGTTATGTCAGGTATTGCCGGTATTGTGACTGTGCTTGCCGTAGTTATGGGCAGCAACGATTCGTTTATTATTGCTAACTTATTACTTGTACCATTTGGTGGCCCTGAGTTACCTGATCCATTGTTATGTATCGCATTACTAGGTTTTGCTAATGCAATGGTTTGGCCTGCAATTTGGCCGTTGGCACTTGCAGGGCTTGGCCGTTTAACGGGTACTGCGTCTGGTTTATTAATCATGGGTATTGCGGGTGGTGCATTAGGTCCATTACTTATAGGCTTAGGTAACGTAGCCGGTCTTGGTTCTCAAGGTGCTTATATCGTGATGATCCCAAGCTATATCTTCATTTTATTTTATGCCCTAAAAGGCCATAAAATGAGAAGTTGGAAATAGTTAAGTTATCTAGCTGCAGGCTTGAATAAAGCTAGCGAGTTTGGTGATAAAGAGCGTGGTTTTATACCGCGCTTTTTTATGCCTTGAATTTGAGGTAATGATCAAAATTGGCTAGATGCTTACGTGTAGTCTTGATGTAGGTTGGGCTTTAGCCTAAAAGGCGCTGAGGTTTGAAGTTACTAATAGGTTTAATCTACACGCTGTTTTTGCGATAAATCACGACCTACAAGTGGATCTGTGTTTAGTTGTTGGAGCGATGTAGGTTGGGCTTTAGCCCAAAGGCACCGAGTCTTGAGGTTACTAATAGGCTTAATCTACGCGCTGTTTTTGCGATAAATCACGACCTACAAGTGGATCTGTGTTTAGTTGTTGGAGCGATGTAGGTTGGGCTTTAGCCCAAAGGCACCGAGGCTTGAGGTTACTAATAGGCTTAATCTACGCGCTGTTTTCGCGATAAATCAAGCCCTATAATTGGACCTGTGTTTAGTTGTTGGAGCGATGTAGGTTGGGCTTTAGCCCAAAATGCACCTAGGTTTGAAGTTACTAATAGGTTTAATCTACGCGCTGTTTTCGCGATAAATCACGACCTACAAGTGGATCTGTGTTTAGTTGTTGGAGCGATGTAGGTTGGGCTTTAGCCCAAAGGCACCGAGGCTTGAGGTTACTAATAGGCTTAATCTACGCGCTGTTTTCGCGATAAATCAAGCCCTATAATTGGACCTGTGTTTAGTTGTTGGAGCGATGTAGGTTGGGCTTTAGCCCAAAATGCACCTAGGTTTGAAGTTACTAATAGGTTTAATCTACGCGCTGTTTTCGCGATAAATCACGACCTACAAGTGGATCTGTGTTTAGTTGTTGGAGCGATGTAGGTTGGGCTTTAGCCCAAAGGCACCGAGTCTTGAGGTTACTAATAGGCTTAATCTACGCGCTGTTTTCGCGATAAATCAAGCCCTACAAGTGGACCTGTGTTTAGTTGTTGGGGCTATGTAGGTTGGGCTTTAGCCCAAAATGCACTGAGGTTTGAAGTTACTAATAGGTTTAATCTACGCACCTTTTCATGTTCGTGATAAATTACGCCCTACGATTGGTTCGTCATTATCGTAATAAATAATAGTAACAAAAAAGCCGTGTTTGATTTATCAAACACGGCTTTTAATATTTTTAGCTGTTACGCTTAAAACGCGTAGCTATAACCCATTTGGATTGTACGTGGCTTACCAGGTTGGATGCCGCCGTTTGCGCGGTTAGCGATGTAAGTGTTATCAAACAAGTTATCAACCGTTAGGTATACTTTTTGATTGTCATCAATTAAGTATTTAGCGGCTAAATCCCACACTACACGGCTGTCGATTGCATTTAGGCCGTCAGCACTTAAATCAGCGTGCGCGTCAGATACATAACGTACTTGCGTATCAAATACGAAGCTTGAAAGCGCTGCGCCGAATGAAAGAGCAAGTTGATTTTCTGGAACGTAAGGCATTGCATCGCCTTTATTTACTTGACCCCAGATATCTGATGCAAAGTCATTTTTAAACTGTGAGTCAGTGTAAGTGTAAGTTAAACGTACTGGGAATGTTGCGCTGTCAGTTTCGAAAATACGACCTGCTGAGAACTCAAAACCAGATACTTCTACTTCACCGTAGTTATATTGGTCACCAATGTTCTCATCACTACAACCGATAGATGCAGTACAGTTACCGTGCATATTGCTGTAATCAGAGAAGAACGCAATGATTTCACCATCAAAACCAGCTACGTTATAACGGCCACCAAACTCGATGTTTAAGCTTTCTTCTTCTTCTTGGTCAGCATTACCAGGTGAAGCTGGTGCATAACCTTGCTGAATACCAGCAAGTAACGTTAGGCTATCGCTCACAGTATAAGTTGCACCAAGTGAAGGTACTAAGATCTGTGTATCGTTAGAGATATTTTTAGTTAAACCATTTTCACGTTTAGGGTCAGATTTAGACCACTCTTCACGAGTAATAGTGATGTCTTCATAACGAAGGCCTGCATTAATAACTAACGCATCGATTGTCCATTCATCTTGAATGAATAATGTCGTTGCTTCAGCGCTATCAAAGCGGTTGCTGTTTGAACCAGGCGCACCAGCACTTGTTAGTGTCATTGAAAGGTCTTGGTTAAGCGTGTATTTGTCTTCCCACTGGAAACGGTCCATTTCATCTTGATGATGACGTAAGCCTACAGTGATGTAGTGATCGCCTGCTGGAATGTGTAGTTCAGTTTGAATACCTTTTGCTTGGTAGTCACGGTTATTCGCTTTAACGCCAATACCTTCAATGCCTTCAGCTGTTGGTGCAGCTTCAAATTCACTGTACTGTGCTAAGTAGCTTTCGCTTACTTTGCTTGCTTTATACCAGTTACGATGAAAATCATTTAAATAAGCTGTTGCTAAAAATTCATAGCCAGCACCAAAACGGTATGCATAGTTTAATTGGTATGCATTATGTTGCGTGTTCATTTGGTCTTTTTGCGACGCAGCATAACGACGATTTGGCGACGCTTGATAATCAGCCTCAGTTAAACCCATGTAAGTTTCGTCAGATTGCTCATCAGAGTACTTAATTTTCATTTCTAGGTTATGTGCGTCGTTTTCGCCAAATTTGTAACCAAATTTAAGTAATACGTCGTTCTTTTCAAAACCAGTGTTGTCGCTACCTACTGGTAATTCTTTAAAGCCATCAGCGCCATAGCTGAAAACTTCAATTAGGGCAGCGGCATTATTTTTTTCTTTACCGAAGTACGCATGGCCTTTATAAAAACCATCAGTACCAAGTTCTGCATTAACTAAACCAGTAGAACCTTCTGTTGGTAAGCTACGTGATACTAAGTTTAAAACACCGCCCGTAGTACGAGGGCCATATTTAACAGATGCTGCGCCTTTTAATACTTCAACTGATTGCATACGACCCATAGTAGGGAAATAGTAAGCTGATGGAGCAGAATAAGGAGCTGGAGCGGCTAGTACGCCATCTTCCATTACAGAAATTTTATCGTTACGGCCAGTACCTGTACCACGCATACCAATGTTAGGGCGCAGACCGTAGCCGTCTTCTTCTTGAACATATACACCAGGTACTGAGCTCAATACGCGTGAGATATCAGTGTACTCAAATTTTTGTAGCTCTTCATCACTGATAAAAGTAGCTGAACCTGGAATGTCGTTAATAGCTGCTTGTGAGCCAATTACGGTGATTTGTTCAAATGCTTGCTCTTTTTCAGTTACATCTTTAGCAATAGCACCTGCACTTAGTGATAAGGTAATTGCTGCAGCAAGAGTAGAAACAATAAACTGAGATTTCATTGAATATCCTGTATGTTTAATGGAAACAAAAATAATTTACTAATTTAAACACGGTAACAAATACGAATCAATGTCATTGCATATTATATTATGTCATTTTTTCGAATATAGGTGTTTAGTATTAATGTTTGAGGTCAATCAACACTTCAAAGTTGGCACTAAAGTACTACTCGTGATTTTTCTTTGTTCAAACTACATGTTTAACGATTAAGTAGTTTTGTTTAAGTAAGCTTACTTAAGTAAAACAGTAAACCATCAGTTTTATATCACGCCTTTATCAATCAAATAACCTGCTAATAGATAAGATGAAAACTCTATTCAAAGGAGTTTATATGAAAATTATTTTAGCTATTTTTTTATGCCAGTTATGTAACATTACATATGCAAGTACCATTCAGTCGGGTTTAAAAGTACTGAGTATCAAATCAGCTCATTTATCTAAGCCAATCGAAGTTGAGATTTATATCCCCAATGGTTACGATGAAAAGAGAGTGACGCCTTATCCATTACTAGCAACTAGCGCTGGTGATAGCCGTATCGCTATGTTACAAAGCCAAATTGATTGGTTGAGCCATGTTGATTTTGGGCCTATGCCCAAGGTAATTATGGTGCGTATTCCTAATATTGAACGCTCAGATAAAGCGAATTACAGCGATGATGAGCTACTAGCGACAATTTTGCACACCGAAGTTTACCCTTATATACGCGTAAACTTTAATGTTGCACCTTTTACATTAATAGAAGGGTTTTCTACGGCTGCAAATAAGGCATTAGCATTATTTGCTAATTACCCGCAGCATTATCAAGGGGCGATAATCATAAGCCCCGCACTTGAGCTTGCTGATACAGCGTGGCACGACAAAATTAATCAATCCTTAAAGCAAAATTTGGCGAATAGGGCGTTGTATTTGTCATTGGGTAATTTTGCAGGCAATCGTCTTTATTTTACTGCTTTGCAAAAATATGTCAGTAGTGCAAGTAATCACAGTGTATTTGAAGATTTTAGTCAAAAAAATTATTTAAGCACCGCAGTACTTGGGTTTAACAATGCAGTAGAGCACTTATTTGCAGATTTACAGATTGTAAATTTTGAGTTGTTTGCACAATCAGGCATTAAAGGTGTGCTAGGTTATCATGAGCAGTTGCTTAAAAAATACGGCTACCCACACTCTCCCAATAACAATTTGGAAGGGCTTGCCGATCACTACTTTACCCATAATCAAGTAGATAAAGGTTCACAAGTCTTTACCTACTTGATTAAAAGCAATCCAGAGAATGCAATTTATCGTTTGCGCCATGGGCAAGCATTACTTAAAGCAAGTAAGCTAAGCGATGCTAAATCTGTTTTAAATAAAGCCTTATCAATGGCTAAAAAGCAGCAAAATCAAGAGCTGATAAACTACATCAGTGAGTTACTTAACTCACAGTAACGAAAGTGGCTGTTGTAGGTTTATTTTGATTTTAACGAGGTTAGCTTTCTTTGCCATTGGCGTTGTTGCTAACAGCGCAAATGGCGCTAACTTAAAATCACTGGCTAGTAAGGTTTTTTCGTCATACGTGCCCAGTACCGTGATGGCTTTTTGCGTGGGATCGTATGCGTAAATATGTTGATTTTTATCTGCGACTATTAGTTTATTATCACGGTAATAAAAGCGCCAATGCAGGTGTATATTTTGTAAGGCGCTAACCTGTTCTAACGCGTTATTTTGTAATTGCTGAATAATAGGGTGCTCAGTGGTTGCAGCAAATAGTTGGCCAGTATTGGTTATTTGCGCCCAATGTATAGACCCTCTAAATAAAACGGATGTTGTCATACTATTTAGATCCAATTTTATTAGTTGCTTTGTGTTGCGTGTGCGAGCTAACAAAAATGGCGTATTTAGTTGTGCGCTATGTTGAAATAGTAGATCAATCGAGGTTTGCAGCGTAAATGTACTTACAACACCGCTCAAATCAACACGGTTTAAACCGTCATTACTTAAAAACCACAGCGCTTGACCATCAGCTTGCCATGTAAAATGCTCAATTGGATGCATAAAGGTTAATTGTTTTGCCCCTTTAGAATTTACAAACCATAGCTGACGTTTGCCTGTGCGCTCTGATAAAAAAGCAATGCCTTGTTCAAGCTGCATACTACGAGGCTGATATTGAGCGCTTTGTTCTAAAAATTCGCTATCGGCAATGTAAGTATCGTAAAAGCTCTCCGGTGTTGAAAAGCGTCGCTCTACAATGGCTTGATCTTGGTATGACTGCGTGGCTAATAGTGTGTGCGTATCAATTACATCAGTAAGTGTCACATTGTTATTACCCAAAAACGGAGTTTGTGTAGCAAGCTGGCCATTTTTATATACATATAATGTATTGTTATGAGTTTGCAGTTGCGTGTTTTTGCTTAATGGCTGCATTGGTGAAGCGCCAAGCTGTGAGTAAGTTAAAGCTTCAGTACTCATTGTGGTTAGTTGGTTGTTTTTAAGGCTCATAAACCACACCATAGGTATATTACTATCAGTTAAGCCTCCGAGTAATAAAACGGGCTGATCTGAGTTGGTTTTATCAATATTAACCCAGCCGATAGTGTTTAAGTTATGTGGCAAGCCAGTTATGTGTGTGTGCTGATCTGAATTGACAGTCAAGCGTGTTAATTGTGTGTCGGATACTAGTAATGCAGTGCCAGCATTAAGCCACAAAGCTTGCTTAATATCAGGCGTGTTACACTGACCAATCAGCTGAGTAACAAAAGGAGGCGATAATTGAATTGTTGTTAATTGGCTGCATTTTACTTTATTAGGCTGATTTATTTGTTGGCTGATAAGTACTGTATCGCCCTGATCATTAAACGCAGGAGTGGTGTAAAAACCTGCCGATTCTAAAAGTGTGCTCGTGCGCCCAGTTAGCGTATCCAACAACATTAATTTATCAGTATATTTAGACTGTGGTGTGTCAGCTTGTTCAATATACGTGTATAAATGCTGGTGGTTTTGACCCTCAAGTTCAGCTGCTTGATTATAAGTTACAGGTGAAATATCAGTGACGGCTAATATGCTCTTTGCTGTAAAAAAATTGCGCACAGGGGATGCGTATAAAAAAATGATTACCGTTGCTACCGCCATTAATGCAAAAACACTGGGTAAAACAACACGCTTATTAGTGTTAAGTAAAGCTTGCTGAGGCGCAGATTGAGTCTCTTTTAATGAAAGCCGATAACCGCGTTTAGAAAATGTTTGAATTAATGTTTTGTCGTCATCGTCCAAATGCTTTCGTAATTGCGTAATGCAGCGTTGTAACGCGTTAGGAGCAACAACACTCCCAGCCCAAATAGTATCAAGCAAGTATTGCTGCGATACTAACTCACCCTTAGCTTGGTATAGGCTATTAAATACAGCTAATACTTTGGGTTCTAGCTGCGTTATTTTACCCTGCGAATGTAGCTCGCCAGTCGTTGGGTTGAGCTGCTTAGCGTTTATATTTATCATTTAAACAGTGTCTTATTATTTTTGTTGTTTAATCTGGAGTTTAGCTTAAGCGTAATGTTATAAACTCAGCGAGTTTGTCTACGGCGTGTTCAGGCTCATCGGCACGTTTTATTAAGCTAATACCTATTTGGCCAAGTTCTGGCAGTTGCTTGGTTTGTAATTGATAACTTAGCTCATTCGGCACGGTACTTTTTGCCAGC
Source organism: Pseudoalteromonas sp. NEC-BIFX-2020_002 (assembly GCF_013002825.1). Lineage (NCBI taxonomy): Bacteria > Pseudomonadati > Pseudomonadota > Gammaproteobacteria > Alteromonadales > Pseudoalteromonadaceae > Pseudoalteromonas > Pseudoalteromonas sp. NEC-BIFX-2020_002. The sequence goes on along the minus strand of NZ_JABEPJ010000002.1, from coordinate 136,814 downwards.
ACTGTGATCCCCAAACCTTCTTTTAATGCGGCGGTTAAGCCGGTTAAATCAGCGTTGCTGTAAATAATACGGTATTTAATGCCCGCTAATTGTAAGGCTTCAATAGCGCGACGGCGATATATACAACCCTCCGGCGCAGTTACTAGCGTGACGACCTCATTTTGTGCAAGCGTTAAGTCGCCAACCCACACCAGCTGGTCTTGCATAAATACAGGGAATTTTTCAGAGTTTAAATCTTCATTAAGCGCAAGCACCAAATCAAATTGATCTTGGCGTGCAACGGAGAGTAAATGTTTACTTAATCGTGATTTAACCTCTAACGATACATCAGGGTAGAGCGCCACAAAATCGCCTATAATGGCAGGCAGTATGCGGGCTGCAAATTCACTGGGAATACCCAAACGTATTTTTCCTGTCACATTTTCGTTAGTGAACAGCTGAAGAATCGCATCATTTTGCTGTAACATCTGCTTGGCAAGTGGCAGTAGAAGCTCACCGTACTGATTAAGTACTTGGCGTTGACCTTGTTTTTTGAACAATTTACGACCAAGCACATCTTCTAAGCGTTTAATTTGCAAGCTTACCGCAGGTTGCGATAAACCCAGTAATTCACCCGCTTTGGCAAAGCCGCCCACTTCAATTACGGTTACTAAGGTGCGTAGGCTGTCTGTTGAAATATTCTTCATATAAAAAAATTCAATTTATAGGGTTAAATACATAAGCATTATTTATCAATTGATAAATAATTACAATTTGTTGTTGCCAGCCACCCGCAATATACTTTTGAGACTAATGATTGATAGGTGTCGATAATGACTTTTACTCCAATAATGTTTGCTCGCCATAGCCAAGTTGACGTGCCAGATAGCAACCTGCTTGAGGCTAATACCAACAACATGGTGATAGATTTTAGCGGCACTGAAGCAATCCCATTTTTAACCACTATATTAGGGTTAGATATTAACAAGCTAACCGCCAGTGGGTTAGGTATTAAAGGTACGTTAGACGGTGACTTAAATAGCACGTATAGCTTTGCTTTATATTATTTTAGTGAAACTGCCTTTAGATTTGTGTTGCATAGCGACGGCGCAACACAATTACAAGCGCTGATCAGCGAGCAGCAGCTTCGCTACGATATTGAATTTGTAATACGCAAAGAATTAGCTACTTTATTATTATGCGGCGAACATGCTTTTGATGCCTTAATCGAGGCGTTTAAGCTTACACCAGGCTTACGTTTATCAGATGTTAATAGCTGCTATGGTGCGCAAAGTGGTGATGTATTTATTACCGCCATTGAAAAGCAATCACAGCAGTATTTTCAGCTGGTGGCAAAAGCGCCAGAGCTTGCTAAATGGCAAGCGCATTTACAGCAGCGCGGGTTTGATATGTCACTCCCTGAAGTTGCCTAAACATTAATTAATAAACTGGCTTGCGTATTATTCACTTGCCAGTTTTTTGTAGTTTATTTGAAAGAACAAATCGCAATTTGGGTGTCAGTGCAGTACAACTTATGTATAATCGCCGCCCATGTTATTCCCCCTCATTAAATTGAGGCCACGCCCAAAATTGGGTTTATTATAAAGTGAAGGAATATTATGACTTCTAAAACTGTTTTACATGCAAAGCACCTTGAATCAAACGCAAAAATGGTTGATTTTCACGGCTGGGAAATGCCTATCAACTATGGTTCACAAATCGAAGAGCACAACGCAGTGCGTACCGATGCAGGCATGTTTGACGTTTCACACATGACGATTGTTGATGTCAAAGGCGAACAAGCACAAGCATTTTTACGTAAACTAGTTGCCAACGATGTTGCTAAGTTAACAGTCCCAGGTAAGGCACTTTACACCGGTATGCTTAACGAGCAAGGTGGCGTAATTGACGATCTAATCATTTATTTCTTCTCAGACACAGATTACCGCCTAGTTGTTAACTCAGCGACTCGCGAAAAAGATTTAGCGCACATGGCTAAAGTTTCAGCAGATTTTGCCGTTGAAGTGACAGAGCGTCCAGAATTCGCAATGATTGCAGTACAAGGACCAAATGCTAAAGCAAAAACAGCCACACTTTTAACCACGGAGCAACAAGCTGCCGTTGAAGGGATGAAGCCATTTTTTGGTGTGCAAGTAGGTGATTTATTTATTGCCACAACAGGCTATACTGGCGAAGATGGTTACGAAATTGTAGTACCGAACGAACAAGCGGCTGATCTATGGCAACAACTGCTAGATGCAGGTGTTAGACCGGCAGGTCTTGGCGCACGTGACACACTACGTTTAGAAGCCGGTATGAACCTTTACGGCTTAGATATGGACGAAAGCGTTTCGCCACTTGCGGCAAACATGGCGTGGACCATTGCGTGGGAACCTGAAGATCGTGATTTTATCGGTCGTGATGTACTCGTTCAGCAACGCGCAGACAAAAGCACTGACAAACTTGTTGGTTTAGTGTTTGAAGATAAAGGCGTATTGCGTAGCGGTTCTAAAGTAATTGTTGATGGTGGCGAAGGGGTTATTACCTCAGGTACTTTCTCACCAACACTTGGTTTTAGTGTTGCCCTTGCACGTGTTCCACGTTCAACTGGCGAGACAGCCCTAGTAGAAATGCGTAAAAAATTAGTTAACGTAAAAGTAGTTAAACCAAGCTTTGTACGTAACGGTAAGTCAGTACTTTAAGTATAAATTAAAATTTGGTGTTATCACCCAATAATACCAATCATGTTGAGTTATTAACCACTTATAGCGACAGATAAATAGAGTGATAACAAGGCATTAATTTTGATATGTAGTTGTTCTACCTGATAAATTAATAACGCAGTTAGCGCTTTATTTAGACAGCTAGAATGGTTAAATATTTAAGTTGATTGGTATCAAAACCAAAGGATGAATAAAATGAGCAATATCCCTAGCGAGTTAAAGTATGCCTCTTCACACGAGTGGGTTCGCAACGAAGGCGACGGTACTTTCACTGTAGGTATTTCTGAGCATGCACAAGAACTTCTTGGCGACATGGTATTTGTTGAACTACCAGAAGTGGGCGATGCAGTAGACGCTGGCGAAGATTGTGCAGTAGCAGAATCAGTAAAAGCAGCTTCAGACATCTATGCACCAATCAGTGGCGAAATCGTTGCAATCAACGAAGACCTAGAAGATGCACCTGAAACTGTAAACAGTGATGCTTACGGCGACGGTTGGTTATTCCGCATTAAAGCATCTGACGAGTCTGAGCTAGAAAACCTGCTTGACGCAGAAGGCTACGCACACTCGATCGACGAAGACTAATAATTAGTTTTATTCGATATTAAAAGCCCCGTTATACCAAATGCTAGCGGGGCTTTTATGATTTTACTGCTTACCTTCCATACAGTGTAAGTTATTAAATCAAAAGCTTTTAAGTTATTACTGGTCACCCATTAGTAGTAACCATTTATTTTTTGGATCATAGGAATCTGGACAAATGTCAAACGCCACATCTCTTGAACAATTAGAGCAAACGCAAGATTTTATTCGCCGTCATATTGGGCCAAGCCCAGCACAAGTAAGCGATATGCTAAGTGCTCTTGGAGTATCGAGTGTTGAAGAGCTGATCGATCAAACTGTACCTGCAAGTATTCGTTTAGAGCAGGGCCTTACAGTGGGCGAAAGCCGCACTGAAGTTGAAACACTAAGCTACTTAAAGTCTGTAGCAAGCAAAAATAAAGTGTTCAAATCTTACATTGGTCAAGGTTACCACCCAACTCATGTACCACACGTAATTTTACGTAACGTACTTGAGAACCCAGGTTGGTACACAGCGTACACTCCATATCAACCAGAGATTGCTCAAGGGCGTTTAGAGTCATTATTAAACTTCCAAACTATGACCCTAGACCTAACGGGTCTTGATTTAGCAAGTGCATCGTTGCTTGATGAATCAACGGCAGCCGCAGAGGCCATGGGCCTTGCAAAGCGTGTTTCTAAAGCTAAAAAAGCAAACGCATTTTTCATCGCAGATGACGTACACACACAAACAATCGACGTTGTTACTACACGTGCAGAGCAGTTTGGTTTTGAGATCATCGTAGGTAAAGCAGCCGACGCTGTGAATCACGAGATTTTTGGCGCGTTATTCCAGTATCCGTCAACGTCAGGTGAAATTGTTGATATCACAGATTTAATCGCTGGCGTACAAAGCAAAAAAGCGATTGCCTGTGTTGCAGCCGACATCATGAGCTTATTACTATTAAAAGCACCGGGTAAACTAGGCGCAGACGTAGTACTTGGTTCAGCGCAGCGCTTTGGTGTACCAATGGGTTACGGCGGTCCTCACGCTGCATTCTTTGCAACACGTGATTCGTACAAACGTTCATTACCAGGTCGTATTATTGGTGTATCAAAAGACCGTTTAGGTAACGATGCGCTACGTATGGCAATGCAAACGCGCGAGCAACACATTCGCCGCGATAAAGCCAACTCAAACATTTGTACAGCGCAAGTATTACTTGCCAACATGGCAGCGTTTTACGCGGTGTACCACGGCCCACAAGGCTTAAAAACTATCGCACAGCGTATTCATCGCTTTGCCGATATTTTAGCTGCAGGCCTACAAGCTAAAGGCGTAGCACTTAAGCACAGCACATGGTTTGATACCCTAACGGTTGTTAGTGATAACAAAGACGACGTAACAGCGCGCGCTGTAGCAAACGGCGTTAACTTTGCAACTAACCACGCTGGCGAGTACTCAATTGCAGTATCAGAAACCACAACCCGTGCAGATGTTGCTGAGCTTTTCGACATCATCCTAGGCGAAGGCCATGGTTTAAGTGTTGACGCAATTGCAGCCGACATCGAAGCGAATGGCAGCGAGTCAATCCCTGCAAGCTTAGTACGCGATGACGAAATTTTAACGCACCCTAACTTCAATTCGTACCACAGCGAAACTGAAATGATGCGTTATATTAAGCGTCTTGAAAGCAAAGATTTATCATTAAACCATTCAATGATCTCGTTAGGTTCATGCACCATGAAACTAAACGCGACTGCTGAGATGATCCCAGTTACATGGCCTGAGTTTGCTAACCTTCACCCATTCTGCCCGCTAGACCAAGCAGCAGGTTACCAAATCATGATCAACGAATTACATGATTGGTTGGTTAACATTACAGGTTACGATGCGGTATCACTGCAGCCAAACTCTGGTGCACAAGGTGAATACGCAGGTTTAATCGCGATTCGTAAATACCACGAGTCACGTGGCGATGCGCACCGTAACATTTGTTTGATCCCAAGTTCAGCGCACGGTACTAACCCTGCATCTGCACAAATGGCGAGCATGAAAATCGTGGTTGTTGATTGTGACAAAAACGGTAACGTTGATATGGCTGATCTTAAAGCGAAAGCTGAAGAAGTATCAGAAAACCTATCATGCATCATGATCACATACCCGTCTACGCACGGTGTATACGAAGAAACAATCCGTGAAATTTGCGACATCGTGCATGAGCACGGCGGCCAAGTTTACATGGATGGCGCAAACATGAACGCCCAAGTAGGTGTTACAAGCCCAGGCTTTATCGGCTCTGACGTATCGCACTTAAACCTACATAAAACGTTCTGTATTCCGCACGGCGGCGGCGGTCCAGGTGTTGGCCCAATTGGTGTTAAATCACACCTAGCTGAATTTATGCCTAACCACAGCGTAATTAACGTACCAGGTACTAAAATTGGTAACGGCGCGGTATCGGCAGCGCCATACGGCTCAGCGGCAATCTTACCTATTTCATGGGCTTATATCACCATGATGGGTAGCGAAGGCCTTAAACAAGCCACTGAAATGGCCATTGTGAATGCTAACTACTTAACGCACGAGTTAAGCGCGCACTTCCCAATTTTATACCGTGGTCGCAACAACCGTGTTGCTCACGAATGTATTGTTGACTTACGCCCACTTAAAGAGCTTTCAGGCATCACTGAAATGGACGTAGCTAAGCGCTTACAAGATTACGGTTTCCATTCACCAACTATGTCGTTCCCAGTAGCGGGCACATTGATGATTGAGCCAACTGAGTCTGAGTCTAAAGTTGAGATCGACCGTTTCATTGAAGCAATGGTATCAATCAAAGGCGAAATCGATAAAGTAATCTCTGGCGAATGGTCTATCGAAAACAACCCGCTTGTGTTCGCACCGCATACACAAGGCGACGTACTTGGTAACGAGTGGGATAGAGCATATGACCGCTTCTACGCCGCATTCCCAGTACCAGCAGTGGCTAAAAACAAATTCTGGCCTACAGTAACGCGTATCGATGACGTATACGGCGACCGTAACCTAGTGTGTTCATGCCCAGCGGTAGAGACATACAGAGACTAAATTTTAAAAAATTCCAATTAAAGCTTGGGAATTGATAAAATATTAAAAGCCGTTGCAGCAATGCAACGGCTTTTTTGTGCATGGTGATAAGTCATAAATTATATGAACGTAGGTTGGGTTGAGTGAAACGAAACCCAACGATTCTTCAATATCATTACCAGCTCTCAAACACGTAAATATGTATTGTTTGTAGGTCGTCCTTTAGGGCGAAAAAAGCGAGAAAAAGAATTTCACCACAGAGAACTCAGAGGCGCTTCGCGCTGCACAGAGGTTAAATGTTGTTGTAGGAGTCGGCTTCAGCCACGTGTGATTTGTAGGTTGGGTAGAGTGAAACGAAACCCAACGATTTTCCGATATCATTACCATCTCCCAAGCACGTAAATATGTATGGTTTGTAGGTCGCTCTTTAGGGCGAAAAAAGCGAGGAAATGAATTCACCACAGAGATCACAGAGGTACTTCGCTGCACCGAGGCTTATATTTATTGTAGGAGATGGCTTTAGCCACGTGTGATTTGTAGGTTGGGTAGAGTGCAACGAAACCCAACGATTTTCCGATATCATTACCATCTCCCAAGCACGTAAATATGTATTGTTTGTAGGTCGCTCTTTAGGGCGAAAAAAGCGAGAAAATGAATTCACCACAGAGATCACAGAGGCGCTTCGCTGCACCGAGGCTTATATTTATTGTATGAGATGGCTTTAGCCACGAATGGTTTACACCAATGTTAGAGTTAACCAGCGTAGGTGCTAAGCTTGCTGGCGCGTGTGTAATCTTTGTTCATTGCGCGCTAGCTGAGGCTTTCTAATTTTCTAACTTTACATATATATTGTCGGGATAAATCCGCGACCTACATTGAAACCTTATTCAAGGTTTTGTCGCGCTGGCGACCGCAGCCAAAGAGGGGCTGCCGCTGACCCCTCTCTGGACTCTCCCAGCGCACCCGAGCATCACGCTAAATCCTTCAAAACACAATTGATGTGAACGTAAGCGAAGTGTAATCGCCATCCATGGCGAAGTCACGGCTCTTATTTCATCCATGAAATGAATTACTCATCAGTTGCTTATTTTCAGGGCGTGATGACGGGGGAGGGTGTTAAACGTGAGATTGGTGTTTAGTCTTGGCAAGATGCAAGATGCAAGACCTGACCCTCTGCATTTGACCTCTTGGTTTTTGAATAAAAAGATCAAGAAAACACAGCTGCCTGCTTGACCGGAACTTTCTAATGGGTGACCCCTTCAGTTTTTCCGAAAATCACAAAAACCAAATGGGGTCGAACCACATACAGATCCAATGAGGTCAAATCTTTGTGCTACTAATGCAGTAGTGTAATATATTTCTCTATTAAATAGAGTTAGGGAAAATGAATCATGTCAGATACAGGAAATGCTCTTACTAAAGTACTTGAGTCAGAAACTGGGAAGTTTATTTCGGGTAAGCTTTTTGGTCGTCTTGAGAAAGCATTACTTAATAACACTCGTGAGAATGAAGCGAAACAAGCTCTCGATACTATTAGTTCAATTCGCCCAGATGAGAGAGAGAAAATATTTGATAAGGTAACAGATCGATACCTCAAATTCCGTACGCTTTTATCACGAGATAGGGATGTTTTTATTGATAAAATATATCACCCACTTAGGCTAAGAAACCTATCTACAAAATCGAAAGAAGTAGTTACGTTAAATGAGCAGTTTGTACTGGAACTCCCAAAAGTCACATGTATTATTGGAAAGGCAGGTCAGGGTAAAACTACTATTCTTCGAAAAGTGTTTATAAACTATTTATCTTCAGATTGCGGTAAGTTCCCTTTAATCATTACGTTACGCAAGATTGATTGGGAAGACAAAAGTTTAACGCCTCCAAAAGTTGTATCGCAAGAATTCCATAGTTTGGGTATCTCAGTGTCAGAAGAAGCTTGCAGTTTTTTACTTCAGCTAGGAAGGTTACGTATCCTTTATGATGGCTTTGATGAAGTTGAAATAAAGAGCAGACAAGCTGCCCTCGGTTTAATAACCGAGACTCATACTACTTTCGGTTCAAACTGTATAGTTACGACAAGACCTGGAACAGACATAACATACTATGGTGGATATGTTACAAACTACGAGCTTATGGATTTAGAGTTTGATGATGTACTACATATAATTACCAATAATGACTTGATTAGTAAACAAGATAAAACTCAGTTGGTAGAAGTAATTAAAAGTAAGAAGGATATAACATCAATCTTGCTAACGCCTATTATTGTAGATATTTTCATTAGTACATATCACATGCTGGAGGCCGAGCCTGATAACGTAATAGATGTATATCAACAGCTTTTTCAAGCCTTAGCATCAACACATGACAAATTAAAAGTCCAGTTTGAACGTGGGGGTAAGTCGGGTCTCAAGAATACTGAACTGCAAAAGGTATTTCAAACAGCCTCATACTCTTTGTTGTTAAAACAAAAAAGCGAAATTACTTTTAAAAATATCGAATTAATTGAGGCTTTTGATCATGCATCGAACGTACTAGGGTTTGAAAAGCTTCATACCTATCAAGATGTAATAGATAAAACATCTTTAATTAAGCAGGAAGGTAACGATTACTCTTACCTTCACAAGTCTATACTGGAGTTCTTTGCGGCTAAGCATATAAAAGGACTTTCTGATGATACTCGTAAAGAATATTACGAGTACATTCTGAAAAACTATAGTAGTAAGCATGAAAATGTTCTTAGATTTCTTCGAGTTATAGATGATGAGTTATTTCATATTACTTTTGTTAAAAAACTTATTAATTTACTTAAGGAAACATCAGCTTCTCTTTTTGAAAAGGGTGGCTATAAAATAAACAATGACGTTCTCAATATATGTTTACGCACAGATTGTTGTATTGTTGTAAAAGACATCATTGGAGGGCTTACAAGGGTTATAGTTGAGGATGATAAACAGCAGATAAATGTACGGAATATGTATCGTGATATCCTTGAATCCGTTTTAGATATCTCTACAGGGGCTATAGCAAAAGACCCTTTAACTATAGCTCTTAATGAACTTCACATAGCTGGGAAGGATGTTACTTTAGGTACAGAGCCTTCAACTAAAGAGGTCAACACTCAGGGCGATTTGACTAAGCAGACACATAAAGTAAAAATTATGGATCTTATAGACTTTGAAGAAAAAAGCTCAAGTGAATTTGTTAACCGTGATGAACTTGTAAAACTTTATGGTGGGGTTTACTTCCTCAATGAAGAGGTAGAGAGAAAGCAGCGAATCTATGATGAAAAGAATATTTTATCGACTTTTTATTAGTCCCAAGACTTAGGTTTTGGTTTATTTCCTATCATTCGAAATCGCAACCAAGAGGTCACCCATTAGAAAATTCCGGTCAAGCAGGCAGCTGTGTTTTCTTGATCTTTTTATTCTAAAAACCAAGTGTTGTCACTTTTTAAACTCAATTTAAATATGACTATGCATCCAGTAATGACGTTGATTGGTGCAACCAAAGGGGTCACCCATTAGATCTCAGACTCTATAGATCTCAAATGACCACAATGATGTTGCTCTTGGGGTTGTTTAATTGAGTGAGCCCTCATGTTTGAAGGGCCGGTTTATTACTAACCGGCCTTCATTGTATGTGCTTAAAAGTTTAACGTAATCCCGATTGAAGGCAGCGGCATATCAGGAAATTGATAGTCTTTTTCAAAATCACTGTAATCTAAACCAAAGGGGTCAAATCTTGACTTCGGACATTGGTGGGCTAAATTTATAATTTACTACTTATTGAATTGATTACTATGTCTAGGCCGCTGCGAATAGAGTATGAGAATGCGTTTTATCATGTAATGAATCGTGGAAGAGGCCGTGAAAATACCTTTTTAAACGATGACGACTTTAAGTATTTTTTATATTGCATTGAGCAAGCAAGCCTTCGCTTTAATATTGAAGTACATTCATATTGTTTAATGACCAATCATTACCACCTGCTCATAAAAACCCCTGATGCTAATTTAGGTCGAGCCATGAAGCATATTAATGGCCTTTATACTCAATACTTTAATCGAACTCATAACACAGACGGTGCGCTGTTTAGAGGGCGATATAAAGCGGTTTTGGTGGATGCTGATAACTACTTGTTGCATGTTAGTCGGTATATTCATCGTAATCCAATTGAAACGAGCACCCAGCTGGTAGATGACCTTGCTAAGTATCAATGGTCTAGCTATTCCGCTTTCATTAAAAGGGTCGCGGTGCCTAAATGGCTCGTTCGAGATTTTATATTTTCGCTCCAAGGCAAAAAGCGTAAATATGCAGCTTATAAGCAGTTTGTGGAGTTTGAAAACAGTGAAAAAATAAGCGCTTTTTATAATGCTAAAAAGTTATTGTCGGTTCTGGGCTGTGAGGACTTTATTGAAAATATAAAAGACCATATCGCATCACCAAATAGTGAAAGTAAGCTTGTTGTTAAAAAGTACTCAGCAGATGATGTAATTGCTTACCTAGCTCAATACTTTAGTGTTGAAGTAGATGATATAGTAATGGTTAAAAAGGGGCGAAAAGAGAAAAACTTACCCCGTTGGTTTGCCATTAAATTGTGCCAAGATTTAACGGGATTAAATTTGCAGGCATTAGCAGGTATCTTTAATGTTCAGCATTATTCAGCTATATCCAAAACTGTCGGCAGGTTGAATGCATTAATGCTTGAAGATAAGAAGGTTAAATTACAATACGAAAAACTTCGAGATTGTTTGATGTGTGAAGTCAAGATTTGACCCTTTTCTTTTCAAATCCTCTCTGAAGGAGATTATAGAATTTCAGTTGGTGAACATAAAGTCGATTTTATAGATACTCAGGCTAAAGTTCTTTTCGACGAGGCGGTTGACTATTTCCAGCAAGCTAATTTAGCTGAAATTTGTGTTGTACAGCATGGTAAAACCACATGCATTTTTACTTGGATGGGCGACAAAGTAATTAATACTTTGGTGGCGCTGTTGAACAAAAATGGTTTTGAAGTAGGGGCATTTGGCGGAGTGATTGAAGTTGAAAAGTCTAATGCGGAAGAGGTAAAACAATTTTTGTCCATGTTAAATGCTAAGCCATTACCTAGTGAGTCTGATTTAGCAGCTTCAGTTGTAGAAAAAAATATCGAAAAGTTTGATGAGTTTTTACCAAATGACTTATTGAACATTGGCTATGGTAGTAGAGCATTTGATATAGCTGATACGAAAAGTTGGTTGACTAATCAATGTTGAAGACTATCGAAGAAGTAAATAATGCTAAGTGATTTCTAGGCCCAATGTGACAGTAGCTTCTTAGCGAATGGAACTACAGGAAGTAGAAGATAAATATATTATTTAAGTGGATTCTAAAATTACTTAGAACAGGGAAAAAATGAACTATTTATACAGAGGTACAAGCCATTTTTTTGAAGATGGTATTTATCAAAATGAAAATTTAAAAAGACCTAGAATGCCCAAAACTACACCTCGCAATATTCATGAGGCCGCAGATGCTTGGTTTAAAGAAAGGTTTGGAATAAGTGCAAGAAGCCAGACCGTTTTTTGTACTCCTTGCAAAGAACATGCTTCAAATCATTTCGAGTCAGGTGGTTCGCTTCTGGAAATAAGCTTGGTGGGTGAAAACAACTCATTAATATACTGTCTTGAAGTAAATGATTTTTTGGATCTTATCCCAACAGATGCATTTACTAGGAGCTGCGACTCCAATTTTGATATTGCGGAAAAGCTTAATGGATTCGATTATCGAGTGGCTAAAAATATCGAAGAGATACCTTCTGGCTTTGCTGGAGAAGTTATGTTGTTTTGCGAAAAGTATAAGGTTAAGAATGTTGGCTGATATTAACTATGAACTTTTGTCGTCTTTAGGATTACTAAAAATAGACGGTTATGAATTTTTAGAATCTTTAGGGGGAGGCTCTGCGTTAAGCAGTGTTTATGTAAAAGGTAATAATAAAATAGTCGTTAAGTTTTTAATTTCTCCAAGAAATAAAATTGAGTTAGAGCGCTTTAAACTTGAGTATTCAGTACTCAAGGATAATAAATTGAATATGGACTTTGGTGATAACCCCTTAAGAGATCCAAAGTACTTCATAGGGCCAGTAAGCAGCTACCCTCTGCCTAAGATAGCACTTAATTTAAAAGAGTATCATTCAGGTATGGTTCTTTGTTTTGGTTATAAATATGAAGAAGGCTCATTATTGTCACATATTTCAACAAAAGATTATTCAATTGAAGAAAAATATGAGTTTCTTCACCGAATTGCATCTGGTTTAAGTTACTTCAGTCAAACAGGTTATGTACATAGAGACCTTCACCCAAGTAATATCTTACTATTAGATGACTTTGAGATGCCTAAGTATGACCGAGACAGAACCGAAAATGATCCAAGAGTTAAATTTTTAGATTTAGGTAATTGTCAATCCGAAGACCTTGAAATGGCATATATTTACGGCATTGAACGTGCTGCCGATGAACAGTTAGTTTTTCAAGATAACAATAAGCGCTTATTGACTTCATTCTTATCTATGCCTCCAGATTTTTTGGAACATGGTTCAGCGACAAAAAATTATGACACTTGGGCATTTGGCATTTTTGCTTATAACGTGTTTTTTGGAGAAATGCCTTTCGAGTTAAACGATATAAAAGATGTAACTGAATTAAGACAGCAGCAGGGGTTACCTGCCAACGTAAAAAGTAGACTAAATGAACTTGATGATGGTCCGCGGTTGATAATGCAGCATCTACTATCGTGGAGAGGTGAAGATCGGCCGGAAATCCACAGTATTGTTAGGTTATTCAGTTGGCTGGTATATAGAAGTGAAGAGTTTACTGATATTAGTTTTATAAAGAGGGTAATTCACGAACATGGTTATGATCCAAATCATGACCCTTTGGACGATATATATTAGCAAAACTACTCACAAACTTTATTAAAGTTGGAGAGGGTAAAATCAATTGAGTTATTGACACGTTCACAAACTCTATTCGATTTTCGGCCTAAAAAAATCCTTAAAAATTAGACCCCCTAATCACAAACTTTATTCGTGTGCGACAACGGTAACAACGCAGGTGTGAAATAGATGTGAAGAACAATAACTTTTTTTGCAAAAGAGACTTTAATTTTAAAATCACACTCGCTGGTTTTAAATAAGCTTGTGTATAGCCATTTTGTTCACCTCAAACGCACACACTTTTATGAGTGAGCATAAAAAAGGGCAGGTACATATTTTGTCAGTAAATTTATCCTTATTATTTGCACACTGTTAATTACAGGACTTGGAATTGTGCAGCTTGGAAGGGGTTTTAGGCAAAAAAGCTAAACTAGGCGGGCACTTTGTTTAATAATATGTTTTTTAATAATTTAATGAAGGCACAACTGTTCAGCCTGCGCCTTTGTACCGTTTCATATTGTTGACAAAAAATTTGAGTCGGGTAGCCTACATTTCACTTTAATATGCACACTACAAGGATTGTAATGTTTTGTAATACCGAACTCGATTGTCTTCATGATTCAATCAACATTGCTTATTATTTATCTGAGCCTCTTTTTTATATTTGTTTTTTAGCTATTAGCCTGTCTTTAAAAAATATACCAGGGCGCTATTGGTTGGTGAGCTTTCTCGTTTGCTGTTTAGTCTCATCAGCTTTTTATAACATGTATCCCCTTGCGGGAAGCTTTCTTCCTTTCTCCATTGAATATTATCAAGCATATCTACTAACCGCTCGTTTAATATACAACTTTAGTGTTTTTATATTACTGCCTGCATTTTTATTTAATTTATGGAGTAGCAAAGTGCTTAATACTTCTGCTGCGAGCATTCTTTTATCATGGCGAGGTCGAGTAACGCGAAGTATTTATTGGTTTGTTGCTGTGTCTAATACTGTTTTGTTTATATCAATTATTCATGGACTATCTAATATGGGGGATTACCCTATGGAAGAAACGTGGTTCTCTACAGGGCTTATGTACTTAACCTTGTTTGTAGCATTAGGCTGCTTGATTTGGATAAATCTTATGGTGACAATTAAGCGTTGGCATGACCTTAATATATCTGGCTGGATGACGTTATGCTTTTTAATTCCTTTTATCGGTTCGATTAGCTGTATTATACCCAAACCACCTCAAGATGCAGACTTCAGCGTTTCACAGGTGTTTAATATCAAGGCGTTACTTTGCAATAATGGCAGTCCCTTTTAAGAAGTAACAACGATGAGAGTAAGCGCCTGTGAAACGCCCAACGGGTTGGTTTAAAAGCGATTCATACTGCGTTATTGATTTTAACAAGGGAACAACCATTATTTGCAATCAATGCCTTGCCTGAATCGCTTTTAACTCCAACTGAAACTGCATCTTGAGGTGGCTTGGGTATATTTACTTAGGTTTTGCGAAAGGTAAGCAGAAGGCAAATCGTTTTGGTGATGCGCTCACTCAATAAAGTACAACAGCTAAGCTAAGTCGTGAGTATTTAGCTCAATACGAGGGTGAAAATTACGAAGGTTAAACCTGACTTCATTTATATAAATAAAGTCAGGGTTGTTAATCCAATTAGCAGCGTTATATTTTTCACTCATCGAATTACCATCTACTAACCAACTATCGCCGGATACCATTCGGCTAGCACAATTCCAAATAAACCCACCAAGAATATAATGGATATCAACACCATTAAGCTTGCTGTGGCGATTGTAATAATTTTATTAGTTGTAGTTTCGGCATGCCTTACCAGCTCAGCAATTAGTAAAGGGATCACATAAGAGCAAATACTTACAGCTAGCACGGTTGGACCGGTAAATGTTGTGGTATCAACTCCTAAAGTACCAAATAGTAAGAACCAAGCAAAAATCATCAAACGAAAAAACAGTACACCATTAGCTGCGAGGTATAAGCGTATTGCCCATATTTTATGAAGGCTAATATTACGTTTCTTGGCGGCTCTAACAGCTAATATGCTTGATAAAATAACCACGCAACCACCAAATATAGTTAGTCCTTGCATTAAGGTGTTGCCGACGGTTCCTCTGGCTATCATAAGGTACATACCTGCTACAGAGATGGTACAGGCTAACAATACGAACACGCGGCCATTATAGCGATGAAACTTAGTATACTTTGCTCTTATTGCGGGTATGAGCTGTAAGCTACCGCCAATTATCATCACGGTGGCGAGTAATACATGTACCGCATACATTGAATTACCGATGGGGTCGCTGGCAACATAGGCGGTGCTATTTAGACGACTCCAGCCAGATATTCCCGTAGTGATCCCCGTGAGCCCGTACCCTAAGGCGAGGTAAGTAACAAAGCAGATTTGTGCCATCAATAGGCACGTGAACCATATTTTTTTACTGTTATTGAGCAGTGTATTTGGTGTTATTTTAATTTTAGGCATTGGTGTTTTCTTTTTATCAATGATACAGATGACACCAATATAAAGGGCTTGTAGGGCGGTTTCTTATCAAATTCGGAATTTGAGCAACGATATATTGATAAATTTTTGCAATTAGCGAGGGCGGTATAGACATATTCACTAACAAAGTTTTTTTGCCAATATGTATGTTAATTTGTACTATGTAATTCAGCCCACGTTGTTTGTTAAAACGTCATTTTAAGAGCACGCTATTATGCAAAATTATTCCCCTTATTATCTTCTTCTTTTTGTTTGTATGGGGTTAATGTTTTTAAATGCGTTGAAAAAAGATAAGCAGCTGGTTCATTATTTATTTGTGGTATTTTGTGGCTCCCTTTGTATGGTGGGGGCTCAAAAAATTAGTGCACCAAGCTTGGGGGAATATCAGTATTTTATTGGCTTATTTACTTGTGCAACATGTAATGCATCATGGTTAATATCACGGGCTTTATTCCGTGAGCATAACCCTATTTCACGCAGACATGTGGCAGTTGCTGTAACCATCGCGCTGTTGATCATGTTTAATCAAACATGGCACTATTTAGTTAGCCTTGATCCGCAAGCACTTTCTAGCAGTCATGTAATGTGGCGGTTAAAACAAGGCATGAATGAAATAACAGGTTTACTTTCATCGTGCATTTTAGTGCTTTCTTTTTGGGAGTCGATGAGAGGCTTTAATAGCAAAACGCACGCTCAAAAAGTGCAATCAGTGATTTTTGCTAGTGCGTACTTTTTAGCTGTTTTTAATGCCAGTATATTACCTGTATTTATATTTAGCCCAGCGGAAATTGAGCTTTATAACCCCATAATTATTACTTCATCTGCGCTGTTAATTGTATTAGCGATGCAAGCAGTCATGGCACTTCAAGCAAGTATCTCCAACAAGCAAACATCACCTCAAAATTATGAGAGTGAGGTTGGTTTTGATAGCGATGAAGTAAAGCATCTTAGCAATAGCACTCATCATCAAGAGCAAGTACCGACTGAGTTGATAGCTGGTATTTCTGAACTCATAAACAAAAAAAAGCTATTTTTACAAACGAATCTTAAAATTTCAGATTTTGCGCAAGCGCTGATGGTGCCTGAATATAAAATTAGCCGGGCGATTCGCTTTCACTATAAAGTAGCTAACTTTAACCTGTTTATTAACCAATACCGTGTAAATTATGCGAAAGCGTTATTAACAAGTGAGCAAGCTAAAGAGTGGAGTATTTTGAGTATTGCACTTGAGAGCGGCTTTTCGTCTCTGGCGACCTTTAATCGGGTGTTTAAAGCTATCGTAGGGAGTATTCCTAATGAATATCGAAAACAAAATAGTGACTATCAAAGTCCGATCCTTGCAGGGCTGGTTGAGTAGATACTTATTGATTCTTAGTAATATGCATTAGGTTGTATTAACTATCGTAGGACTGTTTTGAATTATTTAGCCCACCTTTATTTAGCAAAACCTACTGCCGACTCACATTTTGGGAATTTACTGGGAGATTTTGGTGGCCAACGGCAGTTAACACAGATACCCACCACGGTTAAAAATGCACTAGATAATCATTATTTAGTCGATAAATTCACAGATTCACACCCTTTTGTAAAAGAAGCGAAGCAGTATTTTTCTCCTAAGCGTAGGCGCTTCGCAGGGGTTGCGATTGATGTGTTGTTTGATCATTTTCTTATTCAGCATTGGCATACTTTTAATCAACAACCACTAAATGACTTTAAGCAAACCAGTTATGGGCTTTTGGGTAAACGTATACCCGTTATGCCAGCGCGAATGCAGCGCGTAGTAACCAGCATGACAGAAAACGATTGGTTTAAAGAGTACGAAACTGTCGATGGGGTGGGGCTGGCGCTTGATAATATTGCTGCGCGGATTCGTTTTACTAACACCTTTACTGGCGCTGCTGAAGATATTACCCGTTATTACACTGAATTAGATGCTATTTTTTTAGCATTCTTCCCTGAGTTGATTAAGCATGTGAATCAATGCGCTCTTGAGGGAGCTTAAGATGGTAACGTAAATGGTTTTTAATGTAGGTCAGGCTTTAGCCTGAAAGTTATGTGAGATAGAGGTATCGCTTGGCGGAATTAATTTTGACCTAAATAAAAAATAATTCCGCTAAAATCGTCTTGATTGATGGCTAAACCTGGCTTACTCATCAGGCCCTTTTAACGTGAAAACTAAATGCCTACGCATGTCTTTTAAAATAACGCCTTTTTTTAACATCGCGCCACTTAAGCGTTTTTGCCATTTTAATAGATCGGGTTCTGCCGCTTCTAACGATTGCTGATCTTCAAACTGGAAGCACAGTAGCAAAGAACTTGGAAATAAGTGATATTGCACATCAAACCAGCATTGTAACATGCCAGGGATTTCAGTACGGGCTTGTTCTTCAAGTGTATCAGCAGTTTTTATTACCACTGCTTGTTGTTTTATTTGCACTGCAGAAAGTTTTTTCATCGTTTTAATCCAATTAGAGGCTAAAAATGCAGCCAGATAGGTGGATTATAACCGAGCTTGCAGAGTGCCAACAACTTTAAGCAAGAGTTAAGCTAAATCTTATCCAAAAGCTAAGTCATATGGGCTATTTGTTGTAGGTGCAGAACTTGCGAATTGGTGGCTAATTTACTGTGATTTATTATGAAAAAAGGTGTATGAAATAAATCTATTTGCAACTTAAAATCTCGTGCTTTTGGGTTGAAGCCGAACTTGCGGTTTAACACGAGCCTATTGCAGTTCGATATTTATCACGACAAATTAGCTCCACAATGCAGAGGAAGTGATAATACCAATCGGCATAAATATTTGAACAATTTAACTAATTAAATCAATGGTATAACGTCGTTAAGTTTTTATTTAAACCAACCCTTTGGGCGTTTCACAGGCACTTACTCTCAGCGTTGTTACTTCTTAAAAGGGATAGCCATTGTTGCAAAGTAACGCCTTGATATTAAACCCCTGTGAAACGCTGAATTCTGCATATTGAGGTGGCTTGGGCATATAAAACAGCTACAACGCAAATATAAACACTATGATCCTAGTGGTTGTTTTGATAAAACCAGACCTTTTGCCCTAAGTGATAAATCGCACCAGCTTATCATCACAGTAAACAGCAATAAGTAGCAGTACAAGGGCAAGTAATGGTACATAAATAAACGAGGCTACTACGTCACCTCGCATAACGACGTTGAGTATCAACGGCATCAGGATAATCACAGTGGCGATGATGCGATAACAGATCAGTAAGGCTTTATTGAGCATGGGCTATTCATTGTGTTTGCTAATATATGGGCTATTTTAGAAACAAATGGTTAGCGGCACAAAAGGATAATATTCACTCGATGGGTGAGCAGCATTCATCTATTTTGTAGCAGTAGGTCTGACTTTTTTAGCCAATTGATAAAACATTGAATATCGTGGCGTTCAGCATCTTCTTGTCGATAAACTGCATACAGTGATTTTGGGTAGGGTATAAATTCATTAAATGGTGCGACAATCATCCCATGACTCAGTGACGTGTTTTCAATAGGAAACATGGCAAGCGTCATACCTAATCCTTGTGTGGCTGCATTCATTGCAGACTCGTAATCATTAAATGTAAGTGAGCGTTTGCTACTGTTGAGTGTTACCCCCATGGCTTTTGCCCATTGCTGCCATGCGTCGTCAATATAGGTAAAGTCAATTAACGGTAATTGACTAATATCTGTTAATAATTGAGGTTGGTGTTGTTTGGCAAAGGTGGGTGAGCATACTGCTGCCACTTGAATATCAACGAGTTTTTGCGTCATAGTATTAGGCCAATTACCATCACCTAGCCTAATCGCTAAGTCGATATCATCGTAGCGCAAGTCCGACAGCTTATTCCCTATTTCTATTTTGATTTCTATATCTGGATGGGCAGCTTGAAATGCACCAAGTTGTGGGATAATAATGTTACTGGCTAAGGAAGTGAAACAAGATATTTTAAGGGCAGGGGACGAAAAGTGGTGCTGCAACTTTTTAGTACCATCTTCAAACTGGTTTAGCCCTCGCTGCACATATTTTAAATACATTTCGCCTGCTGCATTGAGTGCTACACCACGGCTTTTTCGTTGAAACAAAGCAAACCCTAAATGCCCTTCAAGCGCTTTTATTTGGTGGCTAACAGCTGATGGAGTAATGAATAATTCTTCACTGGCGGCTTTAAAGTTTTCTAGACGTCCAGCGGCTTCAAAAATACTTAACAGGTGAAGGGGAGGGTATTTATGTTTCATTTATAATGATGCCTAGCTGCAATTTACTCAAGCATAAATTAAAAACAGCAATAGGTGAATATAATTCAATATAAAGTGAGTACTGGCTTGCCTTTACTGCGCTTTATTATTGGTGTTATTTAGCTTTATTGAATTTATCAGTGGCAAAAAGATCTGGTTTGATTGGGGTGAATATAAGTGTTTATTGCTAGTTATTAGTTTTGCATATGAGATTATAATACCAGTAATGATCGTCTGTAACTTTAGTTGATAATGATAAAAATGTGCCCCAACCTCAAGTCATCGCTTATAACTGCTTTTTTACTTTCCTTTTTGAGCGGATGTGGGGGGAGTGATGAGCATAAGTCTCCTATTATTGATCCGCCAATCACAGAAGTAATAAATCAAACGCCAATTTTATTGTCAGCGCCTTTGGATGCGCATGAAGGGCTGATGTATCGTTATTCATTAACTTTTAAAGATCCTGAAAACGACCTAGTTACTGTTACACCTAGTTTGCAGCCAGACTGGTTAGTATTTGATGCTACGACGCAAACATTCTCAGGAATACCTGCTTATAAAGATGTGGGTGAGCACATTATTACGTTTCAGTTTAGTGATAGTGAAAACCAGCAAACAAAACAGCAAGTTTTTAAAGTACAAGAACGAGCAAATACACCACCAATTTTAATAACGACAAAGGCTGCCGCCAGAGCGGGTGAAGCATTTTCATTAACTCTGCAAGTAAGTGATGTAAACTCAGATCCAGTTAGTGTATCTATTGCTGAACTGCCTAATTGGCTGTCTTTTAATAGCCGTTCTTTTGAGCTAACTGGGATAGCAACAGACGCTGATGTTGCTGAGTTAACGTTAAATGTGTCTTTATCAGATGCTCGTGTGACAACAGTTAAACAATTAATTATCACCATTTCACCTAGTTATGTTGAAACGGCTTTGGTTTCTGGTAATGCGTTAGATGTACCAAACAGTGAGCTATTATTAGACGCAGCGTTAGCTGAAGTTGATGCACATAGTTTGCGCTTTCAAACCATCAAACAAGCATTGTTTCAATATGATTCACAGAGCCCATTAACGGCACTAAGTTGGAACCCAACATGGGATGCAACCTTATTAAAAGCAAAGTATCCGTTTAATCAAACTGTGCTCTATACAAACAATAGTTGGCAACAAGGGTATGAAAGTAAAGAGCAGCCTTTAGCTATTGCAGGCAATAATAAAGATAACAGCGGACGTTATTTAGTTTTTGGTAGTAACCCATTTCGCACTGAAATTAACCAACAAATGCAGACATTTTTGGGTAATGGCTCTACATGGTTAGCAGGGCGCAACATTAATTTGGCTGAGCCGCTTAAATTAGTTATGGCGCAACTTGATGAGAGTTATTACTTTAAAGATCAAAGTCAAACACGTTTATGGTTCGATACCCACTTTGCCGACAAAGTGAGTTATAACGAAGCTGGCGCATGTGATAATACAGCGCTAACAGGCTGCTTAACTGACGACATTGATGTATTAATTATTTCGCAGCACCTGCGTACAGAACATAACACTGAGATAATAGCAGCAGCGGTAAAACAAGCTCTAGCACGAGATATAGCGGTACTTTATATTCAACGAGATGGTAGTCAAACACCGTTAGGACAAGCCTTGTTTGAGCTTATGAATATAAATGTTATTGCAGATAATTACTGGCATCGACTAGAGCTGAAAGATTGGGATTCAAACGGACTTAACAACACTTTACCCGCAGCGGCTCAAGTAGTTAAAGATCTACTGTTACGATTTAAAAACGATAGCTTCACTGTCGACCTTTCGAGCTGTGATACACGCAGTTGCCCAGATCAAAGCCAGTACCAACAACAGTTTGCTGATGCCGCAGAAATTATCAAAAATGACTTAAGAGAGTTTGATCTTAATAAACGTATGATATTTGAAAGTGAGGGGCATCGTTTTCATAAGTTACTAGCGTTATTAGGCGATCACTATCGCCAAACAGTCATATTTCCGATGGATAAACTAAGTAGTGATACGAATGCTTTTTTTAAATCATTATTTGCTGATCATTCGGTTGTGAATCTACGAAAAGTGAACCCAAAGCAAACCGACATGGGAAATTTTAGCCGCAGCGATTTTAGCCATGTAACGCCTAAAGTGGTAACCGTGACTATGGTAAGCAAACCCAAATTTCGCTCTGCTGGGGTATATGCTTTACCTGGGCAAACGTTTTCTATTACTCGCACTGATAATCAAGCGGTATCTACCAAAATATTTGTTAATTCACTACGCGATGGTGCCACTCATTTTATGAGCGAAAATGGTTATAACCGACCGTCTAAATTACAATCGATTCATGTTCCAGTTGCTAGCAATGAAACGGTATATTTTACGTCACCTTATGGTGGGCCTATCCAAGTTGAGTTTGATAAAAATAATATATCGGTCAGTTTTAAGTTTGAAAGTGTAGGGCAGCATCCATATTGGCGAAGCCCCGTTGATGATGTGCTTTTTGCAGAGCAACTAGAAAAAGGCGATTTCGATTGGGCTGAAGTGGCAACGGATGGCTTTGAAATACATTCAAAACTTGAGAAAATGCGACAATCGATTAATGAAGGTTACTGGCCAATCGCTTCTGACTTTGCTAATGCGGTTGTGCGTTATACGCATAATTACCCTCATGTGTTAGCGGGCTTTAAAGGTCCTGGTATTTCTGTGATTAATGAGATCCATGACTTTGCCACTAGCCGTAATCTTGAAGTGCAAACAATTGATATTGTAAAGCACATGAATGCAGATCAACCTACATGCGGTTGGGGGTGTTCTGGTAATCCATATGATGCAGGTTGGAATTTTAACCCTGTTGGTCATGGTGATATTCATGAGCTTGGCCATGGGTTAGAAAAAGGGCGTTTTCGTATAGATGGGTTTGGCGGTCATTCAAATACAAACTTTTATTCTTATTACACTAAATCGCTTTTTGAAGATGAGACAGGTAATTCAGCAAACTGCCAAAGTTTACCGTTTGAAAGTTTATTTAACCATTTACAACATAGTAAAAAGCAGCCTGATCCATTTGCTTACATGCAAGGGTTGGCTATGTCCGAATGGTCACAAAGTCATGCCATTTACCTACAAATTATGATGGCGGCACAAGCATATAACAAACTTGAAAATGGTTGGCATTTATATCCACGACTACACATTATAGAACGTGCTTTTAGCCAAGCCGATAACAATGAGAGTAATTGGCAAGCGCAAAAAAATGCATTGGGCTTTAATGACTACACACTCGCAGAGGCAAAGTTGATAACTAATAATGATTGGTTACTGATTGCATTGTCAGAGGTGACGTCGCTTAATTTAAGCAATTATTTTACTCTGTGGGGAATGGCAACTTCGGCTAAAGCGCAGCAGCAAGTTAATAGTAAAAATTATCCCGTATTAGGCGATGTGTATTTTGCTGCGAGTGAAAAAGGTTATTGCAGTTCGTTAAATCACACTCAAGTTGAAGTGGATGGTGTGCAAATATGGCCAAACAATTAATAACCTGTCTATAAAAGAGCAGGCCGAAAGTGTTGTTTCGACCTGTTTTATGTCGTTAATTTGATATTACATACCCAAGCCACCTCAAAATGCAGAATTCAGCGTTTCACAGTGGCTTAATATCAGCGTTACTTTGCAACAATGGCAATCCCTTTTAAGAAGTAACAATGATGAGAGTAAGTCCCAGTTAAACGCCCCGCGGGTTGGTTTTAAAGCGATTTATACTAGGTTACTTTTATAAGGGATTGATTTTAAAAATAGAACCATTATTACTAGCAATCAATGCCTTGCCTAAATCGCTTTAAATTCCAACGACGCTCGCATCTTTAGGTGGTTTGGGTATATGAGCTACTTCATTGAGCGCCATGCAAATGTAGAAGCGGCGATTACAACGGCGGTAGCAATACCTAAATAAAGAGTCTCTAAGGCGCCGCCAAATTCAACAGCATGCTCTAAAAATACGATAACCAGTACGACAGAAGTGACTTGCACGAGTGTTATTTTTAAGTCATGAAAGTCCTTGATGTGGAATGCGGCTAAAAATTGAATCTCATTTGACTTAGGGGGCGCTATAAATAGACGATACAAACTGATGGCGATAACTTGTAATGTGATCCCGATTAAGAGTAAATCGAGAATTTTAAGTAACTCTACTATGAGTTCTTTCCCACCTTTAGCCGAGTCAGGCAAATTGAATATAGTTATTTTTACTATATTAAACACAATATTAATGCATGACACGTAAACCAGCAGTGCTGATAATGCTGCGGTGATTACGGCTATGATGACTAAAAATCGACTATTTTGAAAAATCTTTTCCATGTTATCCAACTTATAACTTTACTAATGCCTATACGAATTTTAGTTTAACAAAGTTTACTTAATAGGTATTTTTATTTATTCGTTTTGGGGGGCGTGGGGAATTTGATTGAACCACTACCAGCTTGGTAAAGCTAATAGTGGTTTATGATTCTCGTTATAATGCTTTTAAGCTTTTTTCTAACATTGCTTGAATTTGTTTAACTATCTTTGCTTCTGTTTCTGGTTCAAATTGTGCAATGCGTGGAGTATGGATATGCCCTGTGGGAATGCTTGAATTTAACTCGTTACGCAGGCGAATACTGCGATACGAAATTTCATTCGATAGGTAGCCACCACCACCGCCTTTTACTGCAATGGCATTTTTTAGTTTATTCAAACTGTTGGGTTCAAATGCTTTTTCAAGTGTAATGACTTTGTGGTTATCATTTATGGTAAATGGCCCTTTAGCTTGTTGTATTTGTGTAACGGGTAGGCTGAATTCTACAAATTCGTTACCCGGTAGCGGGCGCTCGTTTAAGCTTGGTATTTTAGGGGCTGTTGCTGTGCCACCATAAACAATATTGGCGTTGTCTGGAGCGGTGACGCTGCGGCGTTTGCCCGGAAAGCGCTCAAGGTCAAAGTCTTTACCCCCCATACTTACAGTTACTATCATATCGACATTATTTAATAAATAGCTGAGTGTCAGGCATGGATCTTGCTCTGACCAAATATTGAGTTGTTTAGTTAAACTAAGACGATTTTATTTTATATAAAAAGGCGAATTTATGTGAATTCGCCTTTCTTAAAATGAATGACGCAACGCTTAATTATGTGTTGCGTAAAGATCATTATTGTTTCTTTTCACTTACAACTGGTTTGCCATAATTAGGCGAACGAGGGCCATGTAATAGACCGTTGTATGCATCTGATGAAAGTAAGCGGGTTGATGCAATGGCTGCAATTTCAAAACCTTTATCAGTTACTGTTTCTGCAATTTGGTTAATTGCAGCAACAACAAGCATACCAATCAGTCCGCCGCCGCTATTATTACTTTGTTGCTCAGCTGAAGAAGCTCTTGCTTTATCTTTCCAAAGTACATCACCTGTACGTAAGTCAACCAGTGAAGCCGAAACTGTCACTGCGGTTTCACTTGAAATAACAACGTAGTTGGTACCGTACTCTTCGATTGTGATGTACAGTGCAGTATCAGCACCAAAAATATCATGCAATTTTTTTACTGGCACTTTATGTACATCACTAGCAACAGTTAGGCCATTGCCTTTAAATGTTTGCTCAACAACAGCAACAGGAAAGACATAAAATCCTGACTCCGCAATAGGCGCAACCATTTGTGTCATAACACTCGAAGAGGCAATAATTTCAGGTGTATTATTAAGCGGTGGCAAGATAATAATTGAGTGAGGATCAGCTTGCTTAAAAGCGGTGTAGTCGTGCGGAGGTGGCGGCGAAACACAGCCTGCAAGTAATGTTATTAATGCTATGGTCGTAATTGATTTTAAGTTAAACATATTAAGAGCCTTTAGCAGAAAGTAGAAGGAAGTCGATATACTGGATTGACTCTGGAAACAGTGACTTTTCAGTTTCAAAATGTGTCGTACCTAATACTGTGTCACCTGTTTCAAAGTACAACATACCTAAATGTGCATGTAGTCCAGGAGCAACCGTTTTACTTTGGTTTGCAGCATCTGTAACAACTTGTTCCAGCATGCTAATCTGTTCTTCAATAGTCACTTGATCTGCTTTAAAATAAGCGTATAAGGCAGTATTGTATTCACCATAATAATAAATAGGCTCTTTAGTTGTCTTGCAACCTGTAAGCGTCATAAAGACTAATGCCAGAATGATTATTTTTTTCACTATTTATTGCCCCATTGACCAGATTCGAGACCGGTTACAAGTTTGTTAACAACTTCACGAATGGCTAAATCTAAAACTTTACCATTTAATGTTGCGTCGTAAGATGCAGTGCTACCAAATCCTATAACTTCGCGCTCTGATAGGCTATATTCGCCTGCACCTTGTACAGAGTAGATGACTTCAGAAGTCGTTACGTCAACAACGTTCAGTGTGACTTTGGCATATGCTATTTGTGATTTACCTTTACCAAGTAAGCCAAATAATTGACGATCGCCAATTGCTTTACGCCCAAATTCTGTTACGTCACCAGTTACAACAAATTTAGCGCCGCTTATTACTTGTTTTGTGCTTGTTAATTTAGCTTCTTCAGCGAGTGCTTTCATATTATCGCGGTCAAGCACACTAAAACGATTTGTCTGTTGTAAATGACTCATTAAAGTTGTTTTAGCTTGACTACCTAAACGATCTTGGCCGGAAGAAAAAATTCCATTTTGAAAACTAGAACGGTTAACAAATTTTCCAACAACCAATTTACTTTTAGCTCCAGAGTAATTAGTGTTGTAGCTTGCAACTGTTGGTGTTTCAATTGATTTTGACGATGTTGTGGCACAACCACTTAAAGTTGAAACAGTAAGTGTAGCAATTAGAATTGTTTTTATTGGTTTCTGGCTTATATCCATAATTTATTATTTCCATAAAAGGTGGTATTGGAGAATCACTTACCTCTCAAGCGATTGATTTTTATGCTGTAAGTGAGTTTTTAGTGCAATGTGCTATTTCATATTAGTTTATAAACAAAATCGAACAAAATGGCAATGTTATTTATTTTCTATGCATAACCCATACTATTTATTTTCAATAAATAGTATGGGTTATGCATAGAAAATACTTATTCAAGCTATCTAGAAGTGCATAATACTTTGTTTCATTGGACTTTAGTGTCAAGAAAGCACATTGCGAGAATGCTATTCTCTTTTACGATGTAGCATAGATGTAACCAAGTGCTAGGGCGTGTTGACCTTTGTTTATTGAAATTTGTTCAATCTAGAGGCGATTTAATCGCGGCGCGAGGTTTGTAACCTAGTGGGCTAAGTAAAAATCGAGCAAAGCTTCCGCGCCTGCTCACGCCGCTTACCTACATCCATGTAGGTAACAAAGAGTCAATCGCCCCTAGGAAGAATCCTTTGGGCAGCGCATGTTTGGAATTTATACTGCGTTATCGCCTATTTATCGGGAACACCACACACCATAGGCGCTGCCTTGCCTAAATACCAAACATACTGCTGCAAAATTAATCACGAAAGGTCAACACGCCCTAGTGATGTCTTTAACTAGTTGGTTTAAATAGGGCTTATACTGCGTTATTGATTTTAACAAGGGGCTAACTATTATTTGCAATCAACACTTTGTCTAAAAAATAAACATGCAGCTGTAAATTTAACCTCGAGAGTAAATAAGGGTCAGTGCAATACTTTTTCTATAAGGCTTCTAGGCTTTTTTCTAACATTGCTTGAATTTGTTTAACTATCTTTGCTTCTGTTTCTGGTTCAAATTGTGCAATGCGTGGAGTATGGATATGCCCGGTGGGAATGCTTGAATTTAACTCGTTACGCAAGCGAATACTGCGATACGAAATTTCATTCGATAGGTAGCCACCACCACCGCCTTTTACTGCAATGGCATTTTTTAGTTTATTCAAACTGTTGGGTTCAAATGCTTTTTCAAGTGTAATGACTTTGTGGTTATCATTTATGGTAAATGGCCCTTTAGCTTGTTGTATTTGTGTAACGGGTAGGCTGAATTCTACAAATTCGTTACCCGGTAGCGGGCGCTCGTTTAAGCTTGGTATTTTAGGGGCTGTTGCTGTGCCACCATAAACAATATTGGCGTTGTCTGGAGCGGTGACGCTGCGGCGTTTGCCCGGAAAACGCTCAAGGTCAAAGTCTTTACCCCCCATACTTACAGTTACTATCATATCGACATTATTTAGTGCGTAGTAAGGTGCAAGTAGGGCTTCAATAATGCCTTGATCAAAATCTTCGTAGCGCACAGGCACCATCACGGTATTTATTTCTGCGCTAATGCCTTTATAAGTGATCACTTGTCCGTCTAATAATAATGCGGCTACGCCAGATGGATTACTTTGGTTGATGTTTCGATCAAGTAAGAATGGGTCAAAACCAGTCAGTAAAATCTTCTTTGCGGTGCTTTTAGAGTAGGCAAGATCAGTGCGGCCACGGCTGCCGTTTTCTAACATAGTTAACAGGGTACTCTGCTGTGCTGGAGTTAAGGGGAATTCAGTTTTTGTGGTGCGAATTACTTTGCTCGAAAGTAAGCGAGCCCAGTATAGTTCGCGATCATCGTAACTTTTACTGGTTACAATACGGGTTTTAGCGTCTTGCCAAAGTTGGCTTGAGTAATCATGTATTAAGTCTGTTGCTTGCTTGAAGTTTTTTAGGCTTTTCCAGCTGTGTTCAAATTGCGTTAAATCATCAGAAAATGCAGCTAAAACCTGTGGCATTGCTGTTGCGGCTTTTTCAAGGCGTAACTCTTCAACTGTTAAGTTAGCGCTCAAGGTAGAAAAAGAAGATAGCATTAAGCTAGTGGCTAATAGTTGTTTGATCATGGAGGTCCTATGCGGTTAGCGCTATTTATTAGACTTACTATCTTATTAATGCGTTGCTGGTGCAAATAAAATCGCTGAGTGCCGGTTAATACAAGCCAAGATGGGAAGTGAGCATATGCAGAGTTGGTATACCTTTGTACTAGCTTAGGCAAATTTAGTAATGAGCTCCGTTAGAAAACTATCATATACCCAAGCCACCTCAAGATGCGAGCGTCGTTGGAATTAAAAACGATTTAGGCAAGGCATTGATTGCAAATAATAGTGGTTCTATTGTTAAAATCAATCCCTTATAAGAATAACGCTGTATAAATCGCTTTTAAGCCAACCCGTTGGGCGTTTCACCGGTGTTCACTCTCATCGTTGTTACTTCTTAAAAGGGACTGCCATTATTGCAAAGTAACGCCTTGATATTAAGCCTCTGTGAAACGCTGAATTCTGCATCTTGAGGTGGCTTGGGTATAAATCAAGAAAGAATAGGTTGGTGTGTAAAAGGTAAAGTTTTAAGTAGCTAAAACTAAAAAGCTATTGGTGCTTAATGGTGGGGTTGGTGGGGTTGGTGGGGTTAATCAAACGAGCTGCGATGAAAATAATATGCACAGATTGCTTTTTGACTGATCTAATAATTAAGTGAAGGCGTATTATGCTGCGTATAGGTTAAGGTCAGTAATGGGTAAGTTTTTGAGTAACTTTATTTTCGCTTTTGTTTACAATTTATTGCAATTCTTTAACTTTCAACCTGTTATAGCACGCTCTTAGCTGAGATAATAAAAATAGCATAAAAACTGAATGGATTAATAATGAATAAATATATACTTACGCCGCTTGTGGCTGCACTTACAGTAGCATTAACAGCATGTGGCGGGTCATCATCTAATAGTGATAATACGACCCCTACAACACCTGGTTCTAATGGTGGGAATTCTAATCAAGCACAGACTATTTCACTACAAGCGCTTTCTTATCAATGCGAGATTGATACGCCTTACCAAGCTGACATCGTTTTTCATAATCAAGATGGTAACTCAATAGGTTCAGCAAAAACGGATGAACAAGGCCTATTTTCTGGTGAATTACCCACTGGCACTAAGCATCTTTCAGTATTAGGTGATGTGACGGACTATCAGCAAGAAGAATACACACAGATATTAACAGAGCTTGATATTGAAAATAGAAACAACCTAGGTAAGTTTTATTTCGAAAACTACAATCAAAATTGTGGTTGTGAGGAATATAGGGTGGATACAATAAACCTAGGTGATATTGCAGCTTACTATAAAGTATACAAAGCAGGGAATGAGCTTACAGATACAGTATATATTTGCCCAGGTGAAGAAAAACTCTATTTAACGGCAATTACTGAATCTGCTGTTGAAGCTAAAGCAGCCGTAATAGCAATACCTCAAGATTCCAAAGTTATCAAATTGACCGAAGCTGATTTTAGCCATGAAGGCGTAGAAGTGGCCGTACAGCAAACTCAAGAAAATGGCTATTCTAGCACAAGAGGTTATATCGAAGAGGCGAGTAAATATCAGTTTGTACAGTTCGTATCTTTTAGTGGTGATGATTCTTTATTCGTATTCCCAACAGTTACTGAGCATAACTTTTATGTTCAAGTTAACTCACAAAAAAGTAATGCGAATAATGTAGAAGTGAGCTTCAACAGCTACGCTCGAAGCAGTGTCAATGCTGATGGCAGTTATATACCTACAGATTTACCAGAGATATCATCGGGGTTGGGCTTCGATTTAATGCAGTTTGCAAACGATTCGCAGTTAAACTTTGATTTTAGTAATGTCGATGAGAGGTTTGCTAGAGCGCGCTGGGGCTATAGCTTTTTGGTGAGTGATGCAGCTGAAACTCGATTTGATTGGGATATCAGTGGCGGTGTTTCAGGGCAAATCCCTAACTTGTCTTTTGGCAGTGTTTTTCCTGAACCTGTAGACCAAGTGGTGTTGGAAGAGTTAACTTTATTGCTATATGGTTATGGTGGCAATGCGACTGATGCTCAAAGCTATGCAAAATTATTAGATACGATAGCTGAAGGTGGGCATATAACTAAACCTGAGTTTAGTAATTATGTGTATTTATTTATGAGTGCACAGCTAGACTAATATAAAAATAACAAAGGCCGTTCTCGTGGCCTTTGTTATTTTTGCAACTGAAATGAAAGATAGAACAGCCATATCGTTTTTTTGAAAATAAGTTCGTCTTTTTATACGCCTGTATTTACCTCTTTAATTACAGCTTATCCGCTATAAAAAAGCTTTTTACTTGTACTTGCTCTTTGATGGTGAGTGGAATATTTAAAGCTTGGCACTGTTCGCGTAAATATTTTAAAAACGCATTTGTGAGTGTTTTAGTACAGTCATTATCAGAAAAATAATGACCCGAATTCTGCAAGTGGGTAATGATATTTTCAATGTGTTTCGTTTTTACAGTATTACCTGACTTAACGACTTCCTCAGTGACAAAATTTGACAGTGCTTTTGGGCAATAAAGGCTTAACGCAATACCTTTAGACAAAACAGAAAAAATGCGCGTAAACACGTTATTATTAAATAAAGGAATTTCTAATCTATCAAGTACTTTTTGTAATTTATCGTTTAACGAAGTCACAGGTTGCTCATTTAAAGCTTGTGAATTTGATGTCTCATCATGAGGCAAATTAATAATCACACAGTTGGGGTGAGCACCCGTGATGAGATGTTTTTTGGGATGAAAAATATAACCGCTATGATAGCATAATTCATCTAGTTTCAAGCTAGCAATAAGCAAAGATATTGTCTTAAAGCCATATTGTTTTCTTGCTGCAATAAACTCAGATAATGGGGTGTTATGTATGCAATTAGATACATGAATAGGCTTATTCGTTAGTGTAATCTGAGTGTTTAACCAATCAGCTATATTGGATTTATCAGTGTCACACAAGACTAGTTTGGTTGTATTATTTAATTTATTAGATGGTGTTAGCGTAATAATTTGCGCATCTGGATAGTTACCTTTTATAGCATGATAAGCAGGGTCATATAGATAGGAGGAATCAGATTTATAAGGGTGCAAATTAAGGTGTTTGAGCAACTGCGTAACATTTTTAAACCCCCAGCGATGTTTTGGAATTTCGATATCCTCTAGTGCACCATTAGTTGTAATATTACCGATGTAAATCGGTTTTTTAATTGTTGCTAAGTAGGACACTAACTTACTTTCTAATTTATGCTTTACTGATTTGGGAAGCGGTGGAGTGTGTGTTAGCTCTAAATGTAGATCATTTTGTGTATAGCCAATAAGCTCATTGAGTTTATAAACGGAGTCTGCAACTGATAGGTAGCACTTACTAGCTTTTCCTGCAAAGCTGATCCCGGTTTGTTTACCAAGTGCACGGGCATTACGTAAAACCGGTGTGAAATCGGCATCGGCACTCATGATAAAGTATTCCTCTATATGAGGCTGCGTTATCAAGCACATAGTTGCATCGACCGCTATTTCTTGATCCGTTGCTGTTTTACCAAGAGTCGTAACGGGTGGGCAGTCGATTACTTTAAATCCATGCTCTAAAAATGGCTGTCGATATTGAGAGAATGAGATAGGGTTCATGTAGACTTGTTTAACATTAAAATGTCGGGTTTGACTGAGCTCTTTGAGCCATGAGGATATTTTATCAATAAACAAATGTCCGATCTCTTCATAGCTAGCGCAAATGAATATATTATCGAAATCAATGAACAGCGCACTATTTAGTTTAGACATGTTTTACCCTATTTATTTTGCTATTACCCTTCAAACATCCTCTAGTTGATTACGCTGATCAAGTTATTTTGTATTAATAATTTTCAGGTGAAATTTTGGACCTTTAATTGAAAATTATGACAGTTCTGCTAGTCGATATAGTATATGGGTAAATTTGTATAATTAATTTAAAAATTGATTATTCGGAAGTCTTTTTTGATTAATTAATGTTCTTCTTTGCAGGCGTTAAAGCTTGTTATTATTTATCCTCTTTCCCATAACTGTTATTCTATGTCCATTAATAAGTAATAAGTAATGAACATGATTAACGATAATGATGTAATAGATACACTTGACGAACTTGAAGCCTTTTTATTTTTAATTGATAACGGCGGCTTGGGTTTAAAAAATGTAACAGGTGTGGCATTGGCCACTAATAATACAAATGGTCGCCCGTTTGTCGCTGTGCTTGATGATCAGCATAAGTTGTTATTAGGTCGCTGGGTAACACAGGATGTATTTGAAAATGGGAAAGATTTGGTTCGCCGAGGGCCTAAAAAATCACATTAATGGGCCGAACTGTTTTTTCAGGTAGCTTGAATATCAAGTCAGGTTACCATTTCATTTTCAATTATTAATCGCTGCGATGTTGGTGCGATTACTCTCTTAGTTTTAATCTAATTTTAATGTTCCCTATAAGTTTTTTTTAGATACTTTCAATAACATGAGTTTATGAACTTTAACAAAAGGCATAAATGAAAATGAAAAAAATGAAAAAAACAATGATTGCAAAATGTGCATGTATTATTAGCTTGTCGGCATTTACTTTAACGAGTGCTATGGCTGGTGCAAAAACAGTGAGTGATAGTGTGATTGCAGAGCAGCGCGTAGCACTTGAAAAAAACACGAATGGCAAAGGCTTTGGGCCACAATCACCACGTGATATAGATCAAGGTTACGGAACTAATTTACGTAGCTTTGGTACTGCGCCTAGCCGTAGCGATCTTAATTTATGTAATATTCATTTTCATAAAAATGCAGAGCATAAAGGTGGCGAGTTTACCTCTTTTGCAGGCAACGGTGATGGGAAAGGTCATCACACCGGTTATATCTATGATGGTAAATTATCAGCAGCCCAGTTAAAACCCGTTAATAGTAATATTTGTTCTGCAAAGGGGGATTCATTAAACGTAGGTGATACGCTAGAAGTTCACTTTGTTTATTCATCAGCACAAGTTACACCAGGGCCAACATTAGGCGCGTGTTTAGCTGAAAGTACGATGAATCCGGGCTTGAGAGTTGAAGGGCAGGTGATTGTTTTAGCGAATGATAAAAATGCGCTTAACTTTTCACAACTTACTGATGTTGAAAAAGTAAATGGCTATTACCAAGCGCCTAATATACCAACTAATATGGGGGTGCCTGTTGAATACCTAGGATCGACTACTGGCCCATCATATAATGAAAAAGCGTCACCGTTACAGGTGAGCTGGAGCGTCCGACCTAATGTTGCAATGGTTGATATTAACAGTGTTGGTAAGTGGTGTAATGATAATGTATTTAATGAAGATCATGCCCACGCTGTGCGAAACTTAGTGCAAAACCCTAAGTTGTTATCGCCTATTTCACTTTAATATAATTAAAGCGCGAGTGACCCGCTCGCGCTATTTTAGACTCATTCTATAACCATTTCCGCGCAATGTTTGGATAGTTAAATCAGGTTCGCTTTCTATTTTCTTTCTTAATTTACTAACATAAACATCAACAATATTAGTATTTGGCTCATTATAGGTTTGCCATACACGGCTCAATATTCGCTCTCGAGATAGTACTTTGTCTTGATTTTCAACAAAATAAAGCAATAACTCAAACTCAATTTTTGTCAGCGGTAACTCTTTATCATTGAGTAACGCTATACGTTGTTGGATCAGTAAAGCGAGTGAACCGATGTTTTGTGTTGTTTGATTATGCTGTTGCGATGTATTCATGCGTCGTTTTAATGCGAGTACACGGGCTAATAGCTCATCAAAATCAAAAGGTTTACATAGGTAGTCATCAGCGCCCATTTCGAGTCCTTTAACGCGTTCAGATACTTCATCCAGTGCAGTTAACATCAAAATCATGGGGGGGGTTGGTAAGGCTTTTATAGCTTCGAGTATTGATAAACTATCTTGTGAACCAAATAGCCTATCGAGGATCACTAGTTGAGGGGAGTGCTTTTTAATAAACGGGAGCACTTCGTGTAGTTCATTTAGGTTTGTACATTCATAGCCTTCAGCTCGTAAACCTCGCGATAAAAA
The DNA here is from genome assembly GCF_013002825.1 of Pseudoalteromonas sp. NEC-BIFX-2020_002. Classification (NCBI taxonomy): domain Bacteria; kingdom Pseudomonadati; phylum Pseudomonadota; class Gammaproteobacteria; order Alteromonadales; family Pseudoalteromonadaceae; genus Pseudoalteromonas; species Pseudoalteromonas sp. NEC-BIFX-2020_002. The sequence continues at coordinate 101,930 of NZ_JABEPJ010000002.1, read as the reverse complement.
ATTTAATAGAGGTAATTCATCGTCTGCGAGTAATATATTCATCATACATGTCCTAAAGGTAAAGAGATTGAAAATACAGATCCCTGTCCTTGGGTAGATATAACGCTAATGCTGCCATCGTGAGCTTCAATAATGGCTTTTGCGATTGGTAGCCCTAAACCTAAGCCTTCACTGTGTTTACTAAAGCGCACAAAACGTTCAAAAATATTATCAACTTCAGCAGCAGAGATCCCTTCACCATGATCTTTTATGGTAATCGTAATAAGTGACTCTGTTTTATGTAGACTGATGTCGATGGGTTGATCTGATTTTGAGTATTTAATGGCGTTGTCGAATAAAATTGCTAGCACTTGCAGTATTCTTTGAGTGTCTATTGTTACGACTAAATCGTCTAGATTTGAGTGAGTTACGCATGCAATGCTGCGACTTAGGTTCAGTTTTTGCCATTTAGCAACTTCAGTTCTTATTAATGGCACTATTTGGGTTGGTAAAACCTCTAAGCCTATTTGGTTCATCTCTGCGCGTGTTAACAGTAGTAGGTCGTCAACTAAACGGCTTAGACCCACGGCTTGTCCGAGTATTGAGGTTAGTGTTTGGTTAAAGTCATCAACCGATACAGACTGCATTCTCAGTGTTACTTGTGCTTCACCTCTGATTATCGTTAATGGTGTGCGTAATTCATGTGAAACATCGGCAATAAATTGACGACGCCTTGAGTCAATTTTAGTTAATAAAAGGTTGGCTTCAGTGAGTTCACTGGTACGTTGTTTTACTTCTTGTTCTAATTGTTTTCTAGATTGTATTGCATTGTTTTCATGCTCTTGAAGGCGCAGAGCGAGTTGATTTATCGAGGTGGCAAGTTCTTCAAACTCATCATCTAGTTTTACAGATATAGGTTTTTGGTAGTGGCCCAGCGCAATAGAATTTGTTGCGTTAGCAATTAGTATAAGAGGCTGATAAAGCTGGTTAAAAAGCCAATAGCAGCCATATAATATTAGTGGAATAGAAAGAGCGCCTAGGCCAATAGCAAACCATAATATAGTGGTGTTGAGCATATCCATTTTGGCATTAATTGCTGTAACAACACGGGTTTGGCGAGCCACGGCTGAATTGATAGCCTCTCTAAACTGATCATCAATGGTTACTTCTAATAAGCGTTTTAGTTGTGCCTGTTGATTTAACGGTGCTTTATTTCCGCTGCTCACAACCGCTCTAAATTCAATGGTGATTTCATCAATCATCCGTACAAGCTCATCTGTATCTTCGATGCTTCCTTTGGTAAAAGATATACCAAGTGCTTTTCGTTGTTCAATTTCGAGCTTTTTAATTTGATTGAGTGACTGCTGAATTAAATTTTGTTTTTTACGTACGTAAGCTTGGTTGGCATTTTGGCCAAAAATTATTTCATCGGTCAGTTGTTTAAAAAGTCGGTATGAAATACTTGATAGCTTTTCATGCTCTACAAGTAATGAGTGCGCTATATTACTTTGTAATAAATTTTCACGTGTTAAATGCGACGATATTGCGGTGCTAAGCAGGGCCAAAAATAAAAAGAAGGCGGTTGTTAGGCCAAAATAAAAAAGTTTACGCTTATACATAATAGTTACTTATTCTAAAAGTCAGGTAAGGGTACATGTAAGGCTTTTACGACGCAATAAAAGCCACTTAGGGTTGTATTGTAATTAACCAAAAATCTGGATAATAAACCTCTCTACGATGGCTATTTTCAACGCTAACAGCCTATTCAAAAGGTGGATATGCCATTTTCCCCAGGTAAAGAGCTAAGTAAGTGGTGAGTAAGCAAAAGTGTTTTCCAAGAGTTTTGCACGTAAGGTCTACAAATAGACAAATTCAGTGTGAGTGATTATTATAATCGAAAATTTATTTACGCGTGCTTACTTATGTCTTTACCCCTTTGCCCAAAATGCCAATCTGAATATGTATACCAAGATCACACTTTATTGATTTGCCCTGAGTGTTCACATGAATGGGATCCTGTCAGTGATGCCTTAGAAGATGCAGTTAACGTTAAAGATGCCAATGGCACTTTATTAGCCGAGGGCGATAAAGTAACTGTGGTTAAAGATCTAAAAATTAAAGCCAGCTCGCTCGTTATTAAAATTGGCACCAAAGCGGTGATCCGTTGGATTAAAGATACGAAAGACCATCAGCTCGATTGTAAGGTCGATGGGGTAGGCGAAATGATGATAACGGCTAAGTTTGTGAAAAAAGCGTAGGACCTGTTTATTTTTTGAGGTTGAGTTTACAGCAGCATGTTAGGCTTTTAGACAAGGCAGAGCCTATGATATGTGACTATTAAAGTAATTATATTATCCCTTGCTGTGTAATTTTTACAGCTAAGCGATTACGAAATAGTTGTTTTATGTTCCTAATTCCAACGATGTTCTCATCTTGAGGTGACTTGGGTGTCTAGGCCAAAGTATGATATTTGGCATTCGCAATTGTGTTGATTGCAGGTACTGGTTGCTATAAAGTGGTTTTTTTAATCAGAAGGAAATGACGTGAAAGAAAAAATATATTGCGTACTGCACTGATCGCTTCTTCGTTAATAATAACGAATACTTTTGCCACAGAAGACCCCTTTCTATGGCTAGAAGAGGTTGAAAGTAAACAAGCTCTTGACTGGGTTAAAAAACAAAACGATGAATCTTTAACGCACCTTAAATCCCAGAAAAGCTATCAAGCAACATTTGATAACACGTTAGCGATTTTAAATGACAAAAAGCGGATACCGTATGCCGCAGAACGTGCGGGTTATTATTATAATTTTTGGCGTGATGAAACACATGTTCGTGGTGTTTATCGCCGTACTACATTTGCTGAATATCAAAAAGATTCACCAAAGTGGGAAACGGTTTTAAATCTAGATGAATTAGCTGAGCAAGAAAATGAAAACTGGGTATATAAAGGTATGAATTGCCATTACCCTCGCTATCAGCGCTGTTTATTATCATTATCTCGTGGCGGTGCGGATGCAACCGTTGTAAGAGAGTTTGATATTAGCACCAAGTCATTTGTTAAAGATGGTTTTAGTTTACCAGAAGCAAAATCATCTATTTCTTGGTATGACGAAAATACAGTATTTGTTGGTACTAATTTTGGCGAAGGTTCAATGACTGACTCTGGTTATCCAGGGGTAGTAAAGTTGTGGAAGCGAGGCACCAAATTAGAGTCCGCAAAAACAGTATTTACTGCGAGTAAAAGTTCTGTATCAGCAGGGGGATATACGGCTTATGACGGCGATAAAACGCATCATTTGATTTATGATGGTACAAGTTTTTATACGCGTGACATGTATGTTTTAGCAAAAGATAAACTCGTTAAGCTTAATCTTCCTAATGATGCGTCTGTAGTCGGATTAAATAACGATAAAGTGTTTGTACAGCTAAAATCGCCATGGAAAAAATTTGTGCAAGCGGAGGTTATTTATACTGACGTCAACTCTTTAATTGCCGACAAAGCTGAGTTTATCAGTTTTATTAAACCTACTGAGCGCGTTTCAATTGAAAGCCTTCGTTTTACAAAGTCAGCTATTTTAGTCACTGTAATGGAAGATGTAAAAAACAAACTCTATCATTATACCCCAGCTAAAAATGATGAATGGAAAATAGAGCAAGTCGATTTTCCTACGACGGGAAGTATCTCGGTCTTCAATACAGATCCAGATAAAGATGATTTCTTCGTAAACTACACTGACTTTTTAACACCTTCAAGTTTGTATTTAGTTGATGGTAAAAACCTCAGTCCTAAAGTAATAAAAAGTGCAAAGTCTCACTTTGATGCAAGTAAGTATGAATCGAAACAACATTTTGCAACGTCAAAAGATGGTACTAAAGTTCCTTACTTTATTGTTCATAGCAAAAATCTAAAGCTCGATGGTAAAAATCCTACCTTGTTATACGGCTATGGCGGTTTTGAGGTATCAATGCAGCCTTATTATTCAGCAAGTTTAGGAAAGAACTGGTTAGCTAATGATGGTGTATATGTATTGTCGAATATTCGCGGTGGCGGAGAGTATGGACCAAGCTGGCACCAAAGTGCACAAAAAGAGAATCGTCATAAAGCTTTTGAAGATTTTGAAGCTATTGCAGAGGATTTGATTGCTCGAAAAATAACGTCACCAAAACACTTAGGAATTCAAGGTGGTAGCAACGGTGGTTTATTAGTTGGGGCTGCATTTACACGTCGACCTGATTTATATAATGCGGTTATTTGCCAAGTCCCATTACTTGATATGAAACGTTTCAATAAGTTATTAGCTGGTGCTAGTTGGATGGGGGAGTACGGAAACCCTGATGTTGCAAGTGAATGGAATTATATTAAAACGTATTCGCCTTACCATAATTTGAAAAAGGAAACAGACTATCCAAAAGTGTTTTTTACTACTTCTACACGTGATGACCGTATACACCCTGCACATGCACGTAAAATGGTAGCAAAAATGCAAGGCATGGGTCTTGAAGTTCTTTACTTTGAAAATATGGAAGGTGGTCATGCTGGCGCTGCTAATAATGAGCAAAGCGCGATGGTGAGTAGTTTAAGCTATGTTTATCTTATGGAAAGATTAAAGTAGAGCATACTTCCAAATAAATAAAAGGTCAGGCTAATATCTGACCTTTTATTTTATAATCAATATATTATCTTTTTTTGAATTCAAGAATTAAGTTTAGTTGTTATGCACTTGTGATACTAATCTATGATAACCCTCGCCTGTTGTTAAGTTTGCAGGGCATTGAACATGACCTGAAAAATATTTGGTTCTTGTATTTGGCTCGTGAGGGGCACCGGCAACTTTTTGATATTTACACGTTGTATATTTATTCGCGGCTTCACTATCAAAGCTAGTTGTAGTAACTAGTGTCACTGCAAAAGCGAGGCTCAATGTTATAAATCTCTTCATTATTATTTCCTATTGATTGTTTACCCTGTTGGGTAATAAAAACTTAGCACTGTGAGTTTGGCTTTAATATTGAATAGTTTTCATATCGTCGAATGAAAATCATACAATTTAAGGTGTTGACTTGATTGGTTTGTTTTACTCAATAAAGATAAAAGGCCACCGTTGGCAAAAACTATTATTTAATGTTGATATAGCGCTATACCCACCACTCAAATAATTTTATTGTTGAGTTTAATGGGATGAGTATTTTTCATCCATTAAGCAGTGTGTTTTTATTATTACTAAGGCGCTATTTGATTTTCTCCAAATAAGTCGACTTGTTTAATAGGCTGACTGACGCTGTTTTTTCGCAGGGCAACATATAGGTCTGAGTGGATGTAGATCCCTTCTTTGCCAGTTGTCATGCCTGCGATTTCAAACCACGTAAGTAGCTGGCGCTTTCTGCCTGCAAGCTCTAAACGAATATCGCGCTTTTTAAAAATCACATCTAAATCGGCTAGCATTGCCATGACACTTAAATCTAAGTGCGTAAAACAGGGCACAGCATCAATAATCACGCATTGTGTCTGTGTGTCGTCTTTTTGTCGTGCGTATTGCTCAAGAAGCCTGCGTTTAAAATAGCCTGCATTAAAGTAGGTTAGAGGAGAATTAAACCGATAAATAAATACACCTTGTACGGCTTTTGCTTTATCTGTGGTGTCTAAACTTCTTACTACGCCTTTTACATCAACGCCGAGCACATTGTCTGTTGGGCGCATTACAGTTCGAATAAATTGAAATAAACCTAATAGTACAGCAAGTGTGATCCCCGGTATTACACCAATAAAGAGCACGGCGAACAAGGTTGCTAAGGCAAGGTAAAATGCGTGTTTGTCTTTGCGTTTTAATTGCCATACAGCTTTTAAATCTAATAAATGAATAGAGGCAATAATAAGCACCACACCTAAAGCTGCGCTGGGAATAAACTCAAGGGGGGCTGTTAAAAACAGTGCAATGATAGCGATTATGCCAGCTGCAATGATTGACACTAACTGTGTTTTACCGCCAGAGTCGTCGTTAACAGCAGTGCGTGAGTCTGCGCCACTGACAGCAAAGCCTTGTGATAAAGCTGAGCCAATATTAGCAACACCCAGTGCTCTAAATTCTTTATCAGCATCTATGTCGTAACCATTTTTTGCGGCAAAACTGCGCGCAGTAAGCATCATACTTACAAAGCTAACAATAGCTAAATTAAGTGCAGGCACCACCAGCTCACGAATAATCCCAAAATCATATACGGGGAGGTGAAATACCGGTAATCCACCTGTAACAGTTCCAATAGTGTTTATATCAAACTGTTTTAAATTAAACAGCCATACGAGTATTGCGCCAAATGCTATGGCGAACATAGATGCAGGCCAGGTGGGCTTTAGGCGTTTCATTGTAAAATAAACAGCAATTGTAAAGAAGGTCATTAAAAGAGTTGGAATATGAGTATGGGATAAGTATGTTGGTATTGCGGCTAAACGCTCCAATAAATACTTTTCATCAAAAGTGAAGCCAAGTATTTTTGAAAATTGACCAACAATAATAGTAATCGCGACACCATTTAATAAACCCATAAGAATCGGCTTAGATAAAAAGTCAGCTAATACTCCCAACTTAAAGCGGCTTGCAATAAAGCACCAAAAGCCGGTCATTGCAGTCATGGTGACAACAAGTTGCCAATGCTTGAAACTATCACCAGCTGCCAGTGGTGTAACGACTGCTGCAATAACAGCGCAAGTTGCTGCGTCAGGTCCGACGATGAGCTGTCTTGAAGTGCCAAATAATGCGTAAAGGATCATCGGTAAAATACAAGAGTATAAACCTACCGCAGCGTTAACACCGGTGAGTTGTGCATAGGCAATCGCAACTGGTAATGCCACCGCTGCGACAGAGAGTGCAGCTCTTACATCATCAGCAAACCATTTTCGTTCATAGTGAAGTAACGTATTTAAGCCGGGCATAAAATTATATAAACGAGAGAGCAGCATAGCTTCCTTTTTACACTTTGGTAGTAAATTTAATCTAATCAGTATAGCGCAGAGTCTGTTTTTTTACTTAATAGCAATAACTTAGGTTATATAAAATAACCTATTTTTATGTAAGCAGAAAATGATTGATTGGCTGACGAAAGTTTAGCTTAAATATAATTTGAGTTAAGATGCTTACTCCCCTATGGATAGAGATATTAAAATGGATTTTTGGACCTGTATTTTTGTATTGTTTGCTTTTTTTGCCGTGCTACAACTTTTGAACTCACTATTTCCTACGCTTAAAAATAAGAGTACGTTGTTTAATTTTTTAGTAAGCCCGTCAATGGTTTTTTCAGGACCTGTTGATAGTGAACGCTCGGATTCATATTATTACTCGGTCAATAAAAAGCAGATCCGTTTTTCTCCAATGGGAAACTGGTTTTCACTCGGTAATAGCTTAGTTGAAGGCGCTGATATTGATTCATTTGAAGTCATCGCGCGTAACTTTGCAAAAGATAAGTATCAGCTTTATTACGGTTGCCATGTTATTTCAGGTCAAGTGGATTACGATAGCTTTGAAATTATAGAGCACGATGTTATTCGCGATAAATACCATGTTTTTATTCATAAGCGCAGCGTGTCTTTTGCCATGGCGAGTCAATTAAGACCAGAACAACAGTTCATCATTCTAGATGGTGCAGATCCTGCCACATTTATCTTAATGAATGATTTTTGGGCAAAAGACTGCAACCACCATTATTATAACTTTGTACGCCAGAATATCGGTTACGACACGTTTTCACATTTAACTGAGTCTATAGTGAAAGATCAACATAGCGTGTTTATTAAATGCGATGATATGTTTAATAGAACGGCTGTCAGTGGCGTTGGAGTAAAAGCATTTGATGAGCGCTACATATACGACGATAACCACTTATATTGGCATCAAGGTAAATATGAGCAGGATATTGATGGTTCTTTTAATACAACAACATGGCTTGAATGCGTGCCATACAAAGATATTAATACACTAAAAGTACTCGACGACGATTACTTTATTATTGATAGTAAAGTGTATTTAGGGGCTGAGGAATTACCTAATGCCAAAGCTAATGAGTTTGAGCTATTAAGTAACTTTGCATTTGGGTGTGACTCACAGCAGGTTTTTTACTTAGCTAAACCACTAGAAAAAGTAGTGCCTGAACATTTTACATTATTATCTCCATCCGGAAATTACTCCAGCGATAAAAATCATCTATATTTTAAACAACAGCTTATTGGTCCTTATAGCGACGAGCGAGTAGAGCTAAGCAACAATGATTTTTTAAAAACGACTGATGCGGTTTACTATCAAGGCACGCAATTGGAATCTGTTGATGTACAGGAGTTTGCGCTATTAGAGCGGTTTGCTATGTATGGCTGTGACGGAAAAACAGTGTATTTTGGTCACCATAAAATACATGGGGTAGATCTTGATAGCATGGAAGTTGTTAATCGAGATAAGCTGCTAAAAGATGCTGATGCCGTGTATTGGCACGAGAAAAAAGTACTTGGAGCTGACCCTAAAACGTTTACTATAAGTCATCGAGACTATGATAAATATGACTGCGAAGACGATTATTATTTTTATAAAGAAGCTGAGCGCGTAGGTAAAAAATAGCGACAAAAAACCCTGCACTACGGGCAGGGTTGTCTGGGTATTATGGGGGTTATTTGGTTTTTAGTTCCCCAGTTGACGACTCTAAGTGCGCACGAACAAACCATTGAAACTGCTCAAGGTCAGCAAGTTGTGCGATGATCATGTCTTCAGACACAGGATCTAATTCAGATAGCTTTTCAAGAGCTTTGCGGTGATCACCATTAATGCCGTTATATACTTTATCAAGTGCTACTAGGTGATCTTTTACCAAGCCTTTGCCAATTGAATAATCTTCCCATGAGCGGCGATCGACAATGGATTTAGGAGTACCGATTGGCACACCACCTAGCGTGGCAATTCGCTCAGCGATGGTGTCGGTCATTTCTCGAACTACCTCCACTTGCGGATCAAGCATTTCATGTACGCCAATAAAGTTAGGACCTACTACGTTCCAATGAATATGCTTTAAAGTCAGTTGTAAATCAATCAGGGCCACCATGCGGTTATCGAGTAGATCAATGGTGCGTGTTGCAGATTCGCTAGTCATACCGGGAGCTGTAAATTCAGCAACTTTACTATTACTCATAATTTCTCCTGCTTAAATAAATTGATGCTTTAAATAATCTATAGGATATAAAGCAATGGTCATGCCGAGGGTGAGTTTAAATTAAATCTATTTAAATACAATTGGTTGGAACTTTAACTTATCACTGTGATTGTTTTTATATAATTTTTTTATGAAAAGTTTGCAGGCATTTGTAAAATCTGCAAACTTCACAAGATAATTATATTAACGTGTAGGTAGAACAATCGTGGCTTGTACGCCGCGCTGAGTATCACGATTTTCTATGTGTAGATCGCCATCATGGTTCATGGCTATTTGCCGACTGAGTACTAACCCTATACCACTACCTTGGGTTTTAGTGGTGTAAAATGGCACAAATAAGTTATCAATATTCGCTATTCCAACGCCTGAATCCAGTAGTTGTATTAATAGCTTTCCCTCACTAATTTTCCATTGCAACGTTAAGCTAATCGCTTCTTTATTGCTGGCTGATTGGTTTGTGTTTGAAGCTTCAATTGCATTAGTGATCAAGTTTACCAACGCTTGTTGTAATTGTTGGCAGTCAACAAAAAAGGAGATGTCTGGGCTTTTAGGTAACTGCCAGTTTATTTGCGGGTAAAGAGCCGTGGTGCTGTGGATAAAATCAGCGACAGACATAAGAGACTTTACTGGTGGTGGAAGGGTAGATAATTGCTGATAGCTTTTAATAAATGTATTGAGCGAATGCGCGCGCTCTGAAATAACGCATAAGCCTTGATGTAAATCTGCTTTATTGTCTGCTTGGGTTAAATCGGCCCTCGTGAGCTTTGCTAAAGACTCGCTTATTGAGGCTATCGGCGCTAATGAATTATTAATTTCATGGCTTAATACTCTCACTAAGCGTTGCCATGCAATTCGCTCTTCTTCGCGCAGCAGTTGCTGAATATCCGTGATAAATATCAAATTATGTGTTTGGGTATTAACTAAATACTTATCAACGTGCAGATACACTTTTTTACGGTGCTGCTTTAATTGAAATTCAACCACCTTTTGACCACCCACGTTTAACGCATCTTGCAAACCTAACTGATTAATTGGCCCACCGATAACGGCTTCAAAACGACAGGCAAAAAGCTTTTCAGCGCTGGGGTTCATTAAAACAATCGCGTTATTATGATCAGTGGTAATAATGGCAACATCGATTTGATTGATGATTTTTGTTAATAGTAGCTGTTGTTCTTTTAGCTCTTGTTTGTGTGTACTAATCGCCGACGATAAACCTGTAAGGGTGTGGTTAAACTCAGCAAGCGCACCTTGTTTGTATCGACTAACAGGGCGCGTCGTGCCATCGCCAAAAATAACGGATTCGATAATGTTTATAGATGTGCGTAATTGGTAGGTTATTTTTTGCCAGATACTGAAGCAGCTATAGCCGGTAACAATAACTACAAAAAGTATAATCAGTATTTTTAAGTAAATTGATATACCTGCTGATATGACAAAATAAAATAACAAAGCACTTGGTAAAGCAGTTGCTAGTAACACTAAACGTATAATATCGCCTTCGTAGCTCTTTACTATTTTGCGTTTAATTTTCGTCATATAGTAACTTATATTTATCTAAACGTCGGTAGTATGCGCTGCGACTTAAACCTAAAGATAGCGCTGTTTCGTGGGCTTTATTATCAAACAAAGCAAGGCGCTTTTTAATTACATGTGATTCGATATCGTCTAATGTTGCTTCATCAAACGCGAATGCTTCGGGCTTATCTTGTGTTGCTAGGCCTAAATCACTGACTTGTATCTCATCGTGCTGGGCTAAAAATAATGCGCGTTCAATAATATGGCTTAATTCTCTGATATTGCCGGGCCAATGATAGCTATGCAATGCTTTAATGGCACCTTTTGAAAACGGTTTGCACGATAAGCGGTATTTTTCACAAAACTGTGTTTGAAAATAATGGGCTAAAGGAAGTATATCAGCAGTGCGATCACGCAGTGCAGGAATGCGTATTTCGGCAGTATTGAGTCGGTATAGCAAATCTTGCCTAAATTGTCCTTGTTCAATCAAACTAGGTAAATCAGCGTTGGTTGCTGAGACTAGGCGAACATTAATTTTTTGGGTTTTAGAGCTCCCCACTTTTTCAAATTGTCGCTCTTCAAGCACCCTTAATAATTTTGCTTGTTGCGATAATGGAATGTTGGCTATTTCATCTAAGAAAATAGTGCCGTTATCAGCCATTTCAAAACGGCCAATACGGGTTTCTTTGGAGTCAGTAAAGGCGCCTTTTATATGACCAAACATTTCACTTTCAAATAAGTTTTCGCTAATAGCCCCCATATTGACGGACAAAAATGCTTGTTGGGCACGGGCAGAACATTGATGTAAATAATTAGCGAGCATACTTTTACCTGTACCATTTTCGCCAGTAAAAATAATATTCATATCACTGAGAGCTAAGCGTTCAAGCTGGTTGATGATCGACTGCATTGCAGAAGATTGGCTTATTATTTGGCTTTTTGGTAGTTGTGATTCTTGTTTAAGTAAGGCGTTTTCTTGGGTTAAACGTTGTCCTTGGCGGGTTAAAGTACTGAGTTTGATTTGTGCGTTAACCTTGGTAATTAGGTCGTTATTTTTCCACGGTTTCTGTATGAAATCGACAGCCCCTAATTGCATTGATGCAACGGCAATATCAATGCTACTAAACCCGGTCATAACGATGACTGGGACTTGTTCGTCAAGCTCTCTAATTGCAGTAAGTAGCTCAAATCCTTCGTGTCCGGATGTGGTATCGCGGTGATAATTTAAATCCATTAATACACAGGCAAAGTCTTTTCGTTTTAATAGCTGTAATACATCAAACGGCTTTTCAACGGTGGTTACTTCAAAACCTTCTGATTTAAGTAGCATTTTTAAAGCGATGAGTACGTTAGCATCGTCATCAGCGACGAGTATCGATGGGGTATTTGGTGTCATTAGTTTACCATTTTAACAGCGAACAACTTATTTAGAGCTGTTCGCATAAAAGAAATATTAAGCATTAATCGTGATGTAATGCGTCACTGGGCTCCATTTTGATCACTTTTTTAGCGGGTATAAAGGTAGCTAATAAGACCATTGCTGTTATTAATAATGGGACACAAATTAGACTTAATACATAACTGGTGTTACTTATCACTAATGTATTAGTCATGGTACTGACTAATAATAGCGACAGACAAACACCGATTGCAAGGCCGATAGCTAACTGCTTAATGGCTTGATTCATAAATAATCTAATAATGTCATTATCAGGTGAGCCTAGGGCTCTGCGAATACCAATTTCTTGAGTGCGCTGAGTAATGCTATTTGCAGCCATTGCGTAAATGCCACTGGCTGCCAAAAATGCAGCGATTACCCCGCACAGTAAAAATATTTTACTCACTGACAGCACCAGTAACATTGGTTGATTAATTAGATCGTCATAATTTTGTATATGATAAATACCAAGATCAGGGTCAACATTATTTACAGCATCCATTAGGGCTTGCTTAATAGCAGCTTCATTGCCTTGATAATGTAATGCGACATATAGCCGCCATGGACCAATGTTATCCATTGAATGATAGGAGTTATAAGAGGCACTAGAGGATCGCATAGTTGAACCATGAAAGGTATCAGATACAACGCCAACAATGGTATACCAATCGTCAGATGCGCCCCTTGCATTAACACGCCTTACACGCTGACCAATGGCATCATTTTCTGGAAAAAACTGCTTGGCGATGGTTTGATTAACCATAATACTAAGCGCACCGTCTTCTCGGTCTCGGTAATCAAAAGCACGACCTTGAATTATTTCCATGCCAATGGCTCGCCATGAATCATGGGCAACGAGCTCATTATTACTGTAAGGGTTTTCATTCCAAACTTGTGCGGCGCGTCCTTCAATTTCAAAATAACTGGTGCCTTCCCCTCGACCAGGTAGTTGTGACATGAAAGAGACGGCTTCTATACTTGGCATGGCTTCAAGTGTTTCCTTTAATTTATAGTACATATCAGAACGATTTATACGGTCTTGGTATTCAAACTCAGTATCGTATCTTACAGGGTATTTTTCAGGTGACAGTTGTACTTGTGCTGTAAGGCGCTTGTCGGTATCAACACCGTAATCAGCGGTGCCTGCAGAGTAACCTGTGACAAGTAAAATAGTGGCAATGACTAATACAACACAGGACAGTAAAATCTCAGAAATGACTAACACTCTGCCAGCTTTAGCTGCTTTTTTACTTAAAGCACCTCGTGTGCCATCTCGTATCACTGCATTAAAATCATTTGATAACGAGCGAATCGCAGGGAGCAGGCCAGTGATTGCAATCATTAACACCACAGAGACGATTAATAGCACTATAGCGCTTGGCTCAAGTGATAGATCCCACCAAAATGGCTTTTTATTTTCGACAGTAAAATTGGCGTTAAGTATTTCGTTACTGACTTCTAATCCGTAAGCGGCAAATAACAATGCAAACAGTCCACCAGTACAGCATATAAAGACGCTTTCCCACAGCATTTGTAAAATTAAACGTTTTCTAGGAATACCGAGAGCAACACGGATCGCGACCTCTTTTAGACGTTCGTTTACACGTGCAAGGAGTAAGTTACTTACATTGATGCAGGCAAGCGTTAATATAAGAAATACCACAACAAACAAGGCAACAAAAATAGTGTAATACTGCACAATACTGGCGTGTTTGTAGGGTTTTGCAATTAGGTATTCGCCGTTATCGCTGAGTCTCCAACGAAAATCCTTCATTAACTCAGGCTCAATTTGCGTATTGAAAGAGGCAACCCCGGCTTCGACTTGTGCGAATGTGGCATCTGGTTTTAGGCGAGCAATACCAAAAGCGCTGTTTCTGGTTGCTTCAATTGGGTTTAAGTAATCAGGACCCAAAGGTTGCCATATTTGTGCATATTGTGGAAATGAAAAGCCTTCAGGCATAACACCAATTACACGTGAGGGCATGGCATCAAGTGATACTGTTTGGCCAACTATTTTAGCGTCGCTATTAAAGTCTCGTTGCCATATTTCATAACTGAGTACAAATACAGACTCCGCACCGTCATAAAAATCCTCAGGTGCGAACCCTCGCCCCAGTATGGGTTGTACACCGGCAATTTCAAAAATATTCCAACTGGTGTAAGTTGCATTATATTTTTTTGCTTGTTGGAGCTTACTATTGGTTGATTTTGCGCCTCCTGCAATAGTCGTTCCTTCATAATAATAGGCAACATCTGTAAATAACCCTAGTTGTTGGTCTAATTGCAGTAAATGAAAAGGATCTGCTTGCATTCGGTATTGATGGTTATAATTATATTTAGCTTCAATGGCGACAAGTGGCGTGTCGCCATTCATGGTCATGGGTTTAAACACCAAATTATTTAAAATTGAATAGGCGTAAAGTGTTAAACCAAGGCCAATTGAGACAATCAAGATGGTTAAAGCAGTAAACATTGGCTTTTTTAGTAACATTCGTGCGGTATATTTTAACTCGATAGCTAATGACATCATTTTGTCCTTTTATACCGTAATTGCAGCTGACTGCTGATTGTTTTCGTGATCGGCAACAATCTTGCCATCGAATATTTCAATTGTGCGTTTTGCACGACTCGCGCCACGCGGATCATGAGTAACCATGCAAATAGTCGCGCCTTCTTGGTGAAGTTGGTCGAGTAAGTTCATCACCGCTTGCGCATTTTTTGAATCAAGGTTACCAGTGGGCTCATCGGCTAAAATAATCGACGGGTTGCCTGCTATCGCTCTGGCTACGGCAACGCGTTGCTGCTGCCCACCTGATAACTGAGAAGGAAAGTGATTAACTCGGTGAGCCATGTCAACTTTGGCTAAAGCATCAGCAACCATGGTTTTACGTTGCTCTTTGCTAATGTCTTTACGATAGGTTAATGGCAGCTCAACATTTTCGGCAACGGTTAAATCACTAATTAAGTTAAAGGCCTGAAATATAAAACCAATTTTTTCATTGCGAATATGTGCGCGCTCATCACGATCAAGGTTTGACACGTCGTGATTAGCTAATAAATAATGTCCTTGCGAAAGGTTATCTAATAAACCCAATAAAGAAAGTAACGTAGATTTTCCACAGCCTGACGGGCCTGTTATTGCAATGTATTCACCTTGGTTAATCAACAGGTTTATGTCATTTAAGGCATGGGTTTCAATGTCATCAGCAACAAAAACTTTTTTCAGTTGTTTGAGTTCGACTAGTACAGGGTTTGAGTGCGTTTTCATAGTGCTTCCTAATTAATTTTTATTTGTTGATGACCATCCCACGCGGAGACATCTGAGACGACAATGTTGTTGCCTGTCGCTAATCCTTGTTTTATTTCAATATGGGTTGCTGACATTTGTCCAAATTCGACTGTTGTTGATTGGGCATATTCGTTGGCTGTATCTAATGCGTAAATGGTGCCTGTGCTGTTTGCTTTAGCAAACATGGGACGTTTTACAAATAACACATCATCGAGTTTTGCTATTTCAATAATGCCGTCAACAGACAGTTCAGGGCGTGCTTCTTTTGGAATGTCACCGACTAATTCAACATCGACTTGTACAGAGCCATTGATCACCGCAGGATCAATGCGTTTGACAATGCCTGTTGTGATATTTGCGCGGGTGTCGATGGTGACGTGTTGACCTAGAGCAACATGGCTGACTTGTTTTTCGGGAACGCGTAGTTCAGCTAAAAATTCGCCACTTTTGGCAAGGCGGGCTAGATTAGTGCCTGCATTTACACGTTGGCCAAGCTCCAGCGGCATTTCTTGTACAATACTATCAATCGTTGCTTTAACCGTTAAGCCGTCCACTTGGCTTTGCATTCTGCTGACTATATGCTGCATGCGTTTTGATCGCGCTGAAAATGCTTTTATTTGTGCTTGCATGTTTTCGCGGCTTTTTAGTAAACGCTTTTGTTCTAGTAGCCAACGCTGCTTAAATTGGTTTACATCAATTTTTACTTCTTCATGAGCTATTTTTGATACCGCGACGATATCTTGTGCAATTAAAGATTCTTGCGCATTAAGTGTTAGTAGGGCACGTTCATAATTTAATTGGCTATTGATCACTAAAGCTTCTTGATCAAATACTTGTGACTCAAGGGCAATTTTTTGAGCATGAAGTTGCGCCTTCATTTCTTCTAATTCCCACTGGCTTTCTTCAAGTTGTTGCTCAAGCTCCGGGTTACTTAAAACCATTAAGATATCGTCAACTTTTACGCTGGCACCGGCTTTAGCATAAATAGCTTCAACACGACCACTGATATTGGTGGCTACCCAGCGAATATCTTTGGGTACAAGCACTCCGATACCACGAACGGTCACCTCAAATTGCCCCCGTTTTACGGTATCGATTAACAAGGTGTCTTTAGTGGCAATTATATTACTGACATTTGAGCGTGATGTTTGCCAAATCACCATCACTAATACTAAGCATATCCCAGCAATAATATAAGGTTTCTTGTTTGCTGCTTTTTGTTTTTTTCGGATTATATCCATTTAAAGTAACTTAAAAATGCTGATCATAACTAGATATAGCAGTTTCAATGCCAATAAAAATAACCTTTAATTATCAATTGACTAATTTTTATTTTGCACAGAGTAAAGTCACAGTGTGTCGATAATGGGACTGATAAAAAGGCGCGGTGTGTCGTTATTGGGATCGCTTTAATTAAAAAATTTAGAGCATACTAAAAAGTACAGAAGCGACGAGCAGTATCGCCATAAAAATATTGAACGCTTGTAGACGTTCAGGGTGACTTAGCCATATTTGTAATTTTTGCCCAAGTAATGTCCACGCGCTGACACAAGGCAAATTTACCAAGCCAAAAATAACACCGACAATCACGATCGCCCCGATGCCTTTAGAAGGCGCATATACACTCACTGCGCTTAATGCCATGGTCCACGCTTTCGGGTTTACCCATTGAAATAAAGCCGCTTGGACAAAGGTAAAGGGTTTAGTATCGCCATTTTCAGCGCCAACAGGTGTTTTATTACTGGCAATTTTATAAGCAAGATAAAGTAAATAAGCAATACAAAGCACTTTTAATAGTTGATAACTTAACGGAAAAACATCAAATAATTGCATTACTCCTAAACCAACCAGCACGAGCATTATCACAAAGCCAATTGTTACGCCCAATAAGTGTGGCAAAGTGCGCCTAAAACCAAAGTTAGCGCCAGAGTTCATCAGCATTAAGTTATTAGGTCCAGGCGTGACAGAAGAAACAAGCGCAAATAGCGCCAATGCTGATAATAATTCAATATTCATATTTAATGCTCACTTAGTTGCTTGTATTTATGCAATTATATGTTTATTACCTCGCAATTTTTGCGCTTATTAATGCAACTAAAATTATTTTTGACAATTTAAAATGAAAAAAGATCGAATAAACGACAGAATATTGCAAGAGCTAAAGCTCAATGGCCGAATTGCAAATGCTGAGCTTGCAGAGCGAGTTGGTTTATCGCCATCAGCTTGTTTGCGCCGTGTGCAAGAATTAGAAAAAATAGGTGTGATCACGGGGTATCGTGCAGTGATAAATAATCATGCGTTTGGGCTGGGGTTTGTTGCATATGTTGGTGTGGGCTTAAATGAGCATTCTACTAAATCACAACGTACTTTTGAGCAAGCGCTGGAGTTTATTGATGAAGTAAAAGAATGTCACAATGTGACCGGTGCATTTGAGTATTTATTACGAATAGAAACCGCAGATATTAAATCTTATAAAGCGTTTCATGCGGATGTGCTAGGGTCGATACCACAAGTGCGTACAATAACCTCTCATGTTGTGATGGATTCACCTAAAGATGAGCGGGCGTAGAAGCTCATTTATCTGCGATTAATTTAGCCATTAAAGTACCTGCGTTAATTTTTGAACGAAGGTACTTTTTTGATAAAGCGACAGCTTAAGCGTTTATAAATCCGACTTTTGAGCTAACTACTCACTTTCTCCACGGGCAGCTTTTGTTAATTTAACTAATGCCTTACGCACAGCCATAGGGCTGTCACAAAGTGCATTAAATGCAATGTAATAGTTACGTTGTTGGCTTTGCAGGTAAAACCCCTGTGGTAATAGGCCGCTCATAATGGGTGATGGGTCATTTACATGGCAGTGTTGTTTTAAAATTAAGCTCATGGCATCTAGATGATCGCCGTTCATATGCTCAATCATATGTTGTTCTTGTTCTTCATCCCACGGCTTAGAGGGTTGTAGCCACTCATCTTGTTCTAACCAAAATATTTTTCCAAAGCCCCCGATATAACGCACGCGTATTGCATCTAATTGCCAAAGATTAAAATCATGAGCGTTACGATAGCTTTGTGCTTCTGGGTAAAGGACTATGTATTTGTCGATTAACGATTCAGCTTTATCGGTGTCAACTAAACGGCCATCCCCCACTATTGTTACACGGCCATGCTCATTTTGATCGCCTTGCTCGGCGGCATCAAATACCGTTAAACTCATGCGGCTATCATGTTGTAGGTTTTTGGTATGCTGGGCGATATTGCTAATAAAAAAGTAAATACGGCCTTGCTCGTCGCACATATAAGGGGCGACGGAGCCAAAAGGGTATCCTCTTAAGTTATGAGAAAGGGTCGACATAACCCCACTACTTTTTGTGAATACTAACGTTTTTGCATCGTGAAGGGCTTGCTGCCTCATAAAAATTCCTGGCGTTGAAAGTCGCAAAATCTAGATTTGTTTATTGTTACACGTAATTCTGCTGTTAAAATTACTATTTTGCAAATGATTCTTGTTTACGGTGGAGTGATTGCTTTATATTAGGCACATTCTTATCAAGTTGCTCATGCATGTTGTTACTTGTTGGCGTTAATCGAAATTTTATCCAAGCACTCATGCGGTGTTAATAGGATAGAAAAGGGAGTTATTTTGAATATTTATAAGTATTGTTGGTATGTATGCTTGATGCTTTTTAGTGCATTTAGCTCTGCGGCTGAGACCGTTAATGTTGTTACCCAGCAAGTTGAGCAGCAGCAACTTGCTCCTAAAGTGACGCTTACGGGGTCATTAAAAGCGCAGCGTCATGCGCAACTTTCGGTACTTGCTGAGGGGGTAGTCACCGATATTTATGCTGAGGCAGGTCAATACCTAAAACAAGGCGAACCTTTACTCGCGTTAGATTCCGCATTAATTAAAGCACAATTACAAGCCAATAAAGCGGCTGTAGCTCGTGCGCAAGTAACCGTTGATGATGCTAAGCGTCGTTATACTGAAGCGCAATCTTTATCCAAACAAAAATTATTTGCAGAGACCGAACTTGCGCAGCGCTACGCAGCCGTTAAAGGTGCTCAAGCAAGTTTACTTGAAGCCCAAGCGAACGAAACTTACCAACAACAGCTTTTAGTGCGTCATCAGCTAGTTGCTCCTTTTAGTGGCATTATTGCTAAGCGTATGGTGAATGTAGGGGAGTGGGTTACCCGTGGTCAAAGCGCCTTTGAATTAGTGAACAATGACAAGCTGTGGCTTGATTTATATATGCCTCAAGAGCACTTTGCAGCAATAGATATTGAAACCATAGTTGAAGTGTATTTAGCTTCACGGCCAAATGAAGCATTTACAGCAACAGTCATTGCGAAAGTACCTGTGATAAATATCACTCATCGTAGTTTTTTATTGCGTTTACAACTTAATAATACGGGTGACTTACAAGTTGGTTTATCGGCAAGTGCAGCAGTGTCATTAAAGCCAACGGCTAAAGCCAGTGTTGTTATCGATAGAGATGCGCTGTTACGCCACCCTGATGGAGGCTTTAGTGTTTTTACTGTACTTGAAGGAGTCGCTGTAAGGCAAAGTGTTCAAGTAGGCGCGCGTATGAATAGCCAAGTAGAAGTAATTGAAGGTCTAAAAGCTGGGCAATGGGTGGTAACTCAAGGCAATGAATTATTACAAGATGGTCAAGCAGTTAAGGCGATATCGCCAACGGGGATTCAATAATGCTCGAAGGCGCAGTTAAACATGCAACATTGGTGACGGTTGCGGTACTTATTGCATGTATTTTAGGATTAGTAGCCGCGTTTAAAATTCCTGTTCAGATGATCCCTGATTTAGATGTTCGCACTATCACTGTGGTGACCCAATGGCCAGGTGCTACACCACAAGATGTTGAAAAAGAAATACTCATAGAGCAAGAACGCTATTTACGCTCGCTCCCAAATTTAAAGCGTATGTCGAGTTATGCTAATACCGGCGAAGCTGAGGTTGAACTCGAGTTCCCATTTGGCGTTGATGTTAATGAGGCGCTTATCAATGTTAGTAACGCATTAGCACAAGTGCCTGATTACCCAGAAAACGTCGATCAACCCGTGCTCTACAGTAGCTCATTTTCATCCAATGCTTTTATGTTTTTTTCATTAAAACCGCAGGCGGGTAATCCGCTTAATATCGATATCGACATGCTACGTGATTTTGCCCAAGATAACGTACGTCCAGAAATGGAACGTGTGGCTGGTGTATCACAGGTTAGCGTTCGAGGCGGGGCGTTGTATCAAATACAGATATTGATCGATCAGCAAAAGCTTGCAAGTCGAAATATTAGTTTGATAGCAGTGCGAAATGCGATACGTAGCCGCAATCAAGATGCTTCAGCGGGTGATATAGATAGCGGAAAACGCCGTTACTTACTGCGTATGGTTGGGCGCTTTCAATCGGCGCAAGAACTAGAAGAGTTAGTCATTGCTCAGCATGAAGACCGCACTGTACGTCTTAAAGATGTTGCGAAAATAAAATTAGACCATTATGAACTGAGAAACATTTCTTATAACGATGGCGAGCGTAATTTAATGCTATCGGTACGCCGCGAAAGTGGCTCAAATGTAATGGCAATTAAAGACGAAATGACGCAAGTTGTACAGCGTATTAACCGTGATTTATTAGCGCAAAATGGCCTGCAATTAACCCTACTCAGTGACGACGTGCGTTATGTAAAAGGCTCAGTTAAAAATGTATGGACTAACTTAGCTATTGGGGCGTTACTGGCAACTTTAGTGATGTTCTGGTTTTTAAAAAGCCCGCGTTCTACGTTGATTGGTGTAATGGGTGTACCAATTTGTACGATTGCCGCATTTTTAGGTTTATTACTCTTTGAGCGAACCATTAATGTTATTTCATTAGCGGGGGTTGCCTTTGCGATTGGCATGACGGTTGATAATACCATTGTGGTACTTGAAAATATTGAGCAAGCTAAACAACGTGGTCTGTCAAAATTAGCAGCCGCTATTGCTGGCGTGCAAGAAGTATGGCCTGCGGTTTTAGCTTCAACAATGACCACAGTATTGGTGTTTGCACCTATTTTATTTATTACACAAGAAGCAGGCCAGTTGTACTCAGATGTTGCGATTGCCATTTCTGGGGCCATTATAGCTTCTATGCTGGTCGCGTTATTAGTTGTACCCGCGGCTTCTGCACGGTTTGCTTGTGTAACAAAGTCTGATGGCACAATGACATCGAAAATGCGACTACCTCAGTTTATTCCTGCATTTTTAGCCTCTAAAGTTCAGCGTTCAGTGTGTGTTGTTGTGGCTGTAATCGGTTTAATTGGTGGCGCTTGGTTATTTATGCCGGAAGCCGAATATCTTCCTGAAGGTGAAGAACCAAAAGCGTTTTCAATGATGATAGCACCCCCAGGATATAACTTGAGCCATATGCAAAAAATTGGTGATGAGTTATTGACCTATTTTAATAATCATTTAAATGCACCAAGCAGTGACTTTGCGCAGGGGAAAACCGATTTACCATCATTAAAGTATTATTCGTTATCGGTTGGGGTGGGCAATATTTGGTTTTTAAGTGAGCCGAATAATCCAGAGCATATTGACGAAATGATGGCGGCGATAACCGCTAAATTTAAAAGTTACCCAGGAATGCGAGCATTTTCATCACGAGGCTCGATTATCTCTAGTAACGACGGTGGTACGCGCGCGGTAGCACTAGATATTAGTGGTACAGAGCAAGTGGACTTATACCGTGCTGCCGATGCTGTATACCGCCTTGCGAGTGAGGTGTTTGATAATCCACAAGTTGACTCTGAGCCGTCTTCACTAACGCTTGATCAGCCATTAATTGAAATTCAACCTCGTTGGCAGCGTCTTGCTGAGGTGGGCATGACCGCCGATGAGCTGGGCTATACCGTTGCAGCACTTAGCGACGGGGCCTATGTTGATGAATTAATTTTAGGTGATGATAAAGTGGATGTGTTTATATTCTCAGAGGCAGGTAACAAGCAAAGCTTAGAGGGGCTTGAGCAAGCACCCGTCGTAACATCGCAAGGTTTGTTGCCGTTAAACGCCTTGGCTAATTTAAGCGAAAAAGCCGACAGTGACAGCCTACGCCGAGTAGATGGACGCCGTACAGTAACTGTTTATATTATTCCACCGAGGGATGTAGCTCTAGAGCGTGCCCAACAAATGGTCCGAGAAAAACTATTGCCACAGCTGCAAAAGCAGGGCGATTTATTACCTGGGGTAAATATAAGTATTGGTGGCGCTGCAGATCAGCTTGAAAAAACACGCAATGCATTAAGCAGTAACTTTATAGTGGCTTTAGCCTTGTGTTATTTGCTTTTAGTGGCAATTTTTAAACACTGGGGACAGCCTTTATTTATTATGGCAACGGTGCCTTTAGGCATGGCTGGTGGCCTACTTGGATTAAATGCAATTAACGCTGTAGGTTCTGTATTTGGTGGGTTTTATCAACCGTTTGATATGATCACTATGCTCGGCTTTTTGATTTTACTGGGCACAGTGGTGAATAACCCAATTTTAATTGTTGATCAAAGCCGTCGTAATTTAGCCGCAGGGCTTGAGGCTTATCAAGCTGTTATTGGTGCACTGGAAACGCGATTAAAACCAATCGTTATGTCAACAATGACGACCTTATGTGGCTTAGCGCCATTGGTATTTATACCCGGTGAAGGCTCTGAGTTATATCGTGGAGTCGGGATCATTGTCCTATGTGGCATTGCTGTTTCAACGGTTGTAAGTTTAACCGTATTACCAGCTTTGCTATTAATGGTTTATAAGCGCAAGGATTAACACCACGAAATTAAGCTCGGCGTTAGTCGAGCTTAATAGTTAAAGCTGTGGTGATATAAATTGAAATTGCACAGCGTATGAGGTTAATGGCTTACGATTTGGCTTATTTATTTAGCTGATAGTATTTTAAAGCTTTGCTTAGCTTATTAATGCTGTCATATTTTAGCCCGTAGTTAGAAGGAGTAGCTAAATGAAGACGGTCGTTGTGTTAGGCGGATATGGTAACTTTGGTAAAAGAATTGTTGAAAATCTAGCAAAAACAGCAGGAATAACAATACTTATTGCAGGTAGGAATAACGATAAAGCAATTGCACTTGCTAAGCATTTACAACCGAAAGTAGCCGCTATTTTAGCGCCTTTAGTTATTGATATTTTTGCTGATGATTTTAAAGCTAGATTAACAAGCCTTGCGCCATTTTTGGTTATTCATACTAGTGGGCCTTTTCAAGGGCAAGATTATAGAGTACCCAATGCGTGCATTGAGTGTGGATCACATTATATTGATTTAGCTGATGATCGCAGGTTTGTTTGCGATATTAATCAGTTGGATAGCAAAGCTAAAGAAAAGGGCGTACTTATAGTTAGTGGTGCCAGCTCTGTGCCGGGTTTATCTTCTGCGGTTGTCGATCATTATCAAAATCAATTTAGTACTATTGAATCAATTAATTTAGCGATTGCGCCAGGCAATAAAGCGGAGCGAGGTGTGGCTACCGTTGCTGCAATATTATCTTATACCGGACATCCGCTAAGTGTGTTTAAAAGCGGTCATTGGCAAGATGTCTATGGTTGGATGGACTCAAGGGTAAATGATTTTGGCAGCTTTGTTGGTAAGCGTTGTTTAGCCAATGTGGATGTGCCCGATTTAGAGCTTTTCCCGAATCGCTATAACGTATCACAGCAAGTGAGTTTTCAAGCGGGTTTAGAGTTGGGCATATTGCATTGGACGATGGTGGGGATGGCTTACTTATCAAAAATTGGCATTGTGAAAAGTTGGGCGCCGTTAGCGAAAGCCATTGTGAGCACGAGTAATCTTTTTTTACCATTTGGCACACAAGATGGTGCAATGGAAGTACTCATTAGTGGGCAAGATCATAGTAATAAAACAAAACAAATTAAATGGACACTGTACGCACCAAAAGGTAATGGTCCATATATTCCAACGCTTTCAAGTATTGTATTAGCCAAAAAATTGTTGAGCAGTGAGGCGTTTATTGCAAAGCAGGGCGTGGGTGCAATACCATGCGCAGGGTTATTTGAGCTTGATGATTTTAGTCATTATTTTGATACGCTCGGTATCACATATCAACAAGAAATGTCGTTAGATAATCAAGTGCAGTACATATAATGGAATATTATTTGCTCTTAAAGTTACTTCATATTCTTGCTGCAGTTGTGGTAACGGGAACTGGCGGCGGTATTGCTTTTTTTATGTTTATGGCAAATCGTTCCAACAATCCACAGGTTATTTATATTACGGCTAAGCACGTTATTTTAGCAGACTGGATTTTTACAACCCCAGCAGTCATTATTCAAATTGTCACGGGCATAATGTTGATGGGCAAGCTAGGGTACTCGTTTTCAGCCCCTTGGTTTTATTGGGTTGTTGGGTTATTTACTTTTATAGGTGTGTGTTGGTTGCCTGTGTTGCGTATTCAATACAAATTACGTGAGCTTGCTAAATTATCGGTAGAGTTAAATCAAGTTACAGCAGAGTTTAAATCATTGATGAAAACGTGGACATTATTAGGAATTCCCGCTTTTGCCGCTATTTTAGGGATATTTTGGTTAATGGTGTTTAAACCATTTTCGCTTGTGTGAGGTGGCTTGGGTATGTATAACTTTAAGCAAGCAACATTGCTGTATGCTACAAAATACGCATTGGCATTTTTGTGGATTTTTACCGGTTTAACCTCCGTATATTTTGCACCTGACGTTGGCTATGAAATTCTTGCGGGCGCCAATATTGTAGGTCTACCAGCTAAAGCTGCAATTTACGCTGGTGGTATGTTAGATATAGCACTTGGGCTTTGGCTCGTTACATCTTTTAAAACCCAAGTTTGCTGTCTTGTTCAAGTGGCGGTAATCATTACTTATACTGCGCTGCTAACGTTGATAGATGCAAGCTTTTGGCTGCATCCGTTTGGGCCAATTACTAAGAATATTCCAATTGTTGTTTTGATCTGTTTTTTATTTAGTGAAAATAAAAGTCAAATTACAATTAAGTAACAAAGGGCTAGCGTTGACTCGCCCTCTATTTATTTACTCATACCCTCTGGCCTTTTTAGTTTTGATTATCGCAATATAGCCATGCCAGCTGGCGTAACTAAGTAGCGGCATAATCACAATAAACCCTGTTGCTCCGGTTGCAAAACCCAGCGCCACAAGTACAAAAATACAGATAGACCACACCACCATTGCAGAGAAATTAGTTTTAACAGCGTGCATGGACGACATGACAGCGGTCATAATATCGACCCGTCTTTCCATCATTATTTGCGGCGTAAACGCTGAAATTGCAAATACAGTGACTAACAAAACCCCGCCAATAATGGAGCCTAAGGTTAAAAATGCTGATAATTCTTCAAAGGTAGGGTTAGCATGGCTTGGGTAAAGTGCATGTACTAAGGCTGCAAGGCGCATCCAAACAATCATAATAACCATCAACAAAATTGCAAAACCCCATTCCCCAACAGGATTCCTAAACATTGATTTTAACGAATGTGTAAGTGTGGGTTTATGCCCTTTTTCAAGCTCCCATGCTACATCATATAAGCCAACAGCAAATGCAGGCCCAATTAGAGCAAACGCGACGGTTGCAGGAATAATCACAATATAAGTTCCTGCAAATACGGCGGTGTAAACAATAGCTAAAGGAATAATAGTAAAAATTAATCCGTAAATTAAGCTCAGTATTGGTGCTCGCGTCATATCTTTAAACGCAAGAGCAAGCCAATGAAATGCAGCGAATGTATTTACCTTATTGCATTGCAAACAGCGGGCAAACTCTGTGTTTTTATCAACCGTATTCGTTGTCGGCATAAAAGTGCTCCATTTGATAGGTACTCTTTAGGTTTAGAACATAGATGTATTATTTACAAATCATCAACTAATTATTTGTAGCTTGCTATTAGGGCGTGTTGACCTTTCGTGATTGATTTTGCAGCAGTATGTTTGGTATTTAGGCAAGGCAGCGCCTATGCAGTGTGGTTGTTCCCCATAAATAGGCGATAACGCAGTATAAATGCCAAACATGCGCTGCCCAAAGGGTTCTTCCTAGGGGCGATTGACTCTTTGTTGCTCGGTTTTGACTTAGCCCGCTAGGTTACAAACCTCGCGCCGCGATTAAATCGCCCCTAGATTGAACAAATTTCAATCCACAAAGGTCAACACGCCCTAGCATCTTCAATGGCTGTTAAGTGGTCGCTTGTTTAAAAACTAATTAATTAGTTGATAGATGGAATTATGCGCGCTATAGTATTTAAAACTAATTAATTAGTAGATTAAAAGAAAGGGTTAAATACGATGACTAGAAATAAATCAAACCAGCTTACCGATGGTGAGCAAAGTATTATGGAAGTGCTTTGGAAAAATGGTGAAGCATCTGTGCGCGACATAACAGATGAACTATCAAAAGAGAAGCAAACGGCTTACACCACAACACAAACCCTGTGTAAGATCCTTGCTGAAAAAGGCTATGCTGATTTTAGAAAAGAGGGTAAAGCGTTTATTTATATCCCTAAAATCACTCAAAAAGAGGCCCGACAAAGTGCATTAACCTCAATGTTAAACAAGTTTTTTGGTGGCTCACCCAAGGTGTTGGCGCAACACTTAATGCAAGAGACCGACATAGACCTTGATGATCTAGAAGCGCTGCAACGTAAAGTCGACCAAAGTAAAGACTAACAAACCAAGATAAGGACGCCAAGGCTATGATGATTGAATATACTTTATTAACAACGTTGGCATTTCACCACCTAATTATTGGTTTTATCCTTTTATTGGGAATTGCGTTGATTAATAAGTGTGTACCATCGAGTGCGGAGCTGCGCAGTTGGTTATGGATGACGGCATTTATTGTCGCAACAGTCATCCCCTTCACTTTGATCACAATGGATGCAGATAAAACTTCAAGCGTTATAAATTCAGTTGCGCAATCGGTTGATTTAAAAATAGAAGATAGCTTTTCAGCAACTGATAATAAAGTCGCTATGAGTGATCAGGAGAGTAACTGGCATTTACCCAGTGAGATTGTATTTAACTTCTCTTTTTTACTCAGTATTGGTGTCCTACTTTGGTTTATAGGTAGTATATGGCGTGGATTTACGGTGTTATCGTCATATGTGCAAACACGAAACTTGCTTCGCTCTACGATAGAAAAAACGCCGCACTTATCGGCCCATATTAATACAGATGTTTATACTTCAAGCAAAGTATCCTCGCCTTTGGTTATTGGGTTTAAGCAACCTAAAATCATCCTTCCAAAAAGCATTACTGAACAACTCAAGCATGAGCAATTACTGGCGATAGTGCTCCACGAAAACGCGCATATAAAACGTAAAGATAACTGGTTTGGCTTATTTCAGGAGATCATTGCTATCTTATTTTGGTGGAGCCCAGTGATCCGCCTGCTTAATAAGCAAATTCATGTAGAGCGTGAAATAGCGTGTGATTTACGCGCAGTGAACGAAATTAAAAATACGCAGCAATACGCGCAGTCACTGATTGATTGTGCAAAATTAATGGTGATGGAGCAGCGGAGCGTGTTGGCAATGGGACTATTTAGTAAGAAAAAAGAGCTGAATTATCGTATCGGCGCGGTTTTAGAAAACAAGCAATTTAAAAAGCCACGTATCACGATCATTATGCTGGTATGTGCAGGGCTAACAGTCACCACAATTCAAGCTACACAGGCCTTTTCACCTAAAGTCAGTATTAAACACACCGTCGTTGATGCTCGACATTACTCACTATTACCGCAATTTGAAAGTACCTTACTGATTGATGCCGTTACTCGTAATGACATTGGCGCAATTAAAGCACTGAAAAATGATGGGGTTGATATTAACGTGCCAGTTATTGGCGATGGCACTGCGTTGATGATTGCGGTGAAACAAAACAACAAAGCAATGACACAGGCATTGATTGACTTAGGCGCTGATGTAAATCAGTCATCAAGTGGTGATGGTAACCCGCTGATAGTCGCTGCGATGAGTAATAATATTGAACTGGCAACGCTATTGTTAGATAACGGCGCTGATATAAATGCAATTGTGCCGCGAGATGAAACACCGCTTATCAATGCAGCGTATTTTGGTTTTTACGACATGAGCCAATTACTAGTTGCACGCGGAGCTGATGTTAACTTAGCGGTTACGACAGGGGTTTCTGATGGTTATCAGCGACGATCGCCTCTAAATCGTGCGCGTACTGAGTCAATTAAAGCGCTACTAATAGCTAATGGCGCACGCGAATGATCTATATCTTACTTCACTTACCACCTTAGCGTGCTTTAAGTCAGTTGGCTTTATTTAGCCTGCATCACATTTATTTAAATTACTTCAATTAATTGTTGATTGATTTTCACCCTACTTTTAGTGGGTTAGCCAAACTCGTTCTAAATAAAGGAAATAGTATGTTTATACCCAAATATTCCTTATCAAAGAACACATATCACACAAGAAATAACAACGAAGGTGACACCATGATCTTTAATACCCCCATATTCTTTTGGTTTTTTGCCATTTTTATTTTGTTTTACGGGTTTGTGTTTTTAAAACAAAAACCCAAAGTGTACTTAATTTTAGTTGGTAGCTTAGTGTTTTACGGCGCGTGGAATTATAGTTTTATTCCCTTGCTGGTGGGCAGTGGGGTAGCCGATTACTTTATTGCCCAAGCTATTTATAAAGCATCAACGCTGCAACGTAAAAAACAATGGGTGACTTTATCTGTGGTGCTTAATTTAGGTTTACTTGCAGTGTTTAAATATGCCGATTTTGCACTTAACTCTGTGTCTGAGTTGTTATCTTCGCTTGGTTACAATGCCTCTATTGAAACATTAGGTTGGGTGCTGCCCGTTGGTATTTCTTTTTATACTTTTCAAAGTTTAAGTTACACCATTGATGTTTATCGTGGCGACATGAGGCCACGTAAAGGCTTAGTTGAATTTGTTGCTGCGTTATCGTTTTTTCCTCAATTGGTTGCAGGGCCTATTCTTCGTGCAAGCCATATATTGCCACAAATGCACGCCATCGCATTACCTAAATATACGGCTGTAAAACATGGCTTTTTACTGATCACTGTTGGGCTTATCAAGAAAACGGGGGCTGATATATTAGCTATCCCAGCGCAACATGCTTTTGAAGCAAAAGGCCCTATTAGCACGCTTGAACTTTGGACTGGAGTACTGGCATTTGCAGGGCAAATCTATGGCGATTTTTCGGGCTATACCGATATAGCAATTGGTATTGCGCTGATACTTGGTTTTAGTATTCCATTGAACTTTAGAGTGCCTTATTTTGCGCTTTCTCCGGTTGATTTTTGGCGTCGTTGGCATATCTCCCTCTCTACATGGTTACGCGATTATTTATATATCTCATTAGGTGGAAACAGAAATAATAACCGTACCCGTAATGTGTTTTTAACTATGTTATTGGGTGGTTTATGGCATGGTGCGGCGTGGACCTTTGTTGCGTGGGGCGCATTTCATGGCGCTATTATTACTGTCACGCACTATTTAGCAGGGTTGAAAATATTTGCACGTTTTAATCAATCCAACGCGCTGCTTGTTACTTTTATTAAGTGGGCCATCACGTTTTATTTAGTCCTTATAGGTTGGGTATTTTTTGCAGCCAACGACTTAACTTCTGCCATAGATATTATTACTAATTTACATGTATTTAATTCAACAATAGCAGCAGGAAGCAACGCAATGATTATTTTTGTAATGACCAGTATATGGGTGCTACTTGTACATATTATGGATTTTTACGTAATAAAGGGCGCTGACAAGCTGGAAAATAAACCCTGGCTATTTTGGCTGTTAATGATGTTAGGGCAAGGCGTGTGTTTATTTATCGGGGAGCCAAGTAATGAGTTTATCTATTTCCAATTCTAATCATCAAGGTACAGCAACAATGACATCACAAAAATTATATGGAAAGTCGATTCTTGTTATTGGCTTATGTATGGCTTTCGCACTTATCAGTATTCATCTTATTTTGCATGGGATGGGGGCAAATTCACAAGGCGTATTAGGCAGGGTCACTGAGTCACGGGCGGCTTTGCCACAGATAGTGAAAGAACCAAACGATGTTGTGATGTTTTTTGGTTCATCAATGACGCGAGCTGGGTTTTCGCCGCGAAAATTTGATGCTGATTTAGCGCAGCGGGGTAAGCAGGTTAAATCGTTTAATTATGGCTTTGGTGGGCTAAACCCATATTTTCAAGATTTTTTGTCACGGCGTATTGCGGATGAATTTATCGAAGAAGATCGCAAAATAAAGCTAACCATGATTGAGTTTAATCCGTTTCAAACCACGCAAACACGCTGGGATAGAGCTGCGCCAGTTTTAGACTCATTTTTAACGTTGCTTGCCAATGACGAGGAGTTAATGGAAATTGCAAAAAATGATCTTACTCGTGGCGTACGGTTATTCAATATAAAGTATTTGCGCGGTAATATATCAGCTGAAATGATCACCAGCTTTTTTGGCAGAGGGATGTTTCCTCCTCAGTCACATCAAACGTTTAAAGATGATGATGAAACTATTGCGCAACGTCGTCGCTTAGGGCGATTGCTTGGTCAGAAGTTTGATGAAGAATACCCTGATCATAAGCCGGTAGAATGGAGCTATGAATGGCAAGGTGGCGGGACTATTCCACAAGAGCGTTCAGCAGAAACATTAGCCATATTTAACGACTATTACCGCGTTACGCAAACCGATAACGCAATGAGAAATGACCGCCTCAGTCGCATTAGTAGTGCCGATATAGAGCAGCTTCATTTTGAGCCATTATTAGTTGATCACTTTATTAACATTGTAAAAAACTTTCAACGTGTATCTGATAACGTTGAAGTGATCATGCTGCCAAAAAACAGCAAGTGGATAAAAACAACACCAGAGGCTGAAAAACGTTTAGCTGCGGTAATTACGCAAATAGAACAAGCTACTGGTATTAAGCTGAAAAACCATCAAAATATACCGCAAATAACCCCGCAAATGTACCGTGATACCACGCATTTATCGCGTTATCGTGGCGATATTGCTTACACAGATTATCTAATAGATCAGTATCAAAGTTTGTTTTAGTTTTTACAGTGGTTAGGCTGAATAAGTTACATGCATCAGCGGGTGAGAAAGATCCTAACTTATCACGTTGATGCTTTTCGCCATTATTTGGTGAGAGTTGTTATTCAATATTGTTTATTTAAAAATTTTAAAATTTAAGTTGTTGATTATTAATTGCTATTTATATGGCTTAATATTTGCTGAATGAGTGTAACTTAATTAGGAATAGACACTCATGCTATTAGATATTCAATCATTACGTCATCAATATAATAAAAGCAAAGATGCAAAATGCGCAATTAATACATTATCGTTGCAAGTTGAACCTGGTATTTTAGCCTTGTTAGGCCCTAATGGAGCAGGAAAATCTAGTTTGATGAGAATTCTGGCTACCATTACTAAGCCAACACAAGGTGTCATTTTATGGCAAGGCCAAGATATTGTTAAATCACCACAATTGTTACGCAAAGAGCTGGGCTATTTACCTCAATATTTTGGCGTGTATGAACAGCTGTCGGGTATTGAGTTTTTGCAATACATGGCAGGGCTTAAAGGGCTTGAAAGTTCCCATGCCAAGAGTGTTATTGATGATTTACTTAATAAACTTAATTTAACTCACGCCGCGCATCAGCCGCTAAAAGGCTACTCTGGCGGTATGAAACAACGCATTGGAATTGCGCAGGCGTTATTAAATGATCCTAAATTATTGATCATTGACGAGCCGACAGTTGGTCTTGATCCGCATGAACGCGCCAACTTTAGACAGTTATTGACCGAGCTTGCGGCGGATCGTTGCATTATCTTCTCTACACATATTGTGTCAGATGTTGAATCGATAGCGGATCGCATTGTAATTATGCGCGGTGGCACGCTTATCCAATCAGCAACAGCAGATGTATTACAGCAAAAAGTGGCTGATAAATGCTGGACACTAACGGTTGAACCATCGGAGCTGAAACAGATCCAGCATGAGTATATTGTTAGCCACAGCATTCGAAAAGAAGGAAAGCTTGAATTAAACCTTGTTGCGGATCATTGCCCTGACTCTAAAGCTACGGAACGGGTGCCATCACTCGAAGATGCTTACTTGTATTTTACCAGCGAGCAATCAGCATCTCACAGCGCAGCGAGGATCCGTTAATGAAACAGATTTGGCAATGTATGGTAGCTGACTTTAAACAACGCACACGCCAACAAAGTTATATGGTGACCTTGTTGGCTATGTCTGTATTAACGTTATTGTATTTTCCATCCCCTGATGCGCAGTACCAAACTTTGGTTATTAATGGCTACCGCGGGATTTATAACAGCGCGTGGATTGGCGTATGTTTAGCGATGCTGAATGTCATGTTCTTACCCATTATTTGTTTTTACTTAGTTAAAAATGCACTTGAGTTAGATAGGCAATCAAAAACGTGTGAGCTTATTGCAGCAACGTCGATTAGCAAACAGGCTTTTTTATTCGCTAAGTGGGGAGTAAATGTACTGATTTTACTTTCAATTGTATTGGCGATGTTGCTCAGTAGTGTATTGATCCAACTTTATTATGGCGAAAGCTACCAGATTGATATGTGGGCACTTGTTTGGCCGCAATTAGTGTTTGTTTTACCGCTGTTATTAGCAATTGCATCAATTGCTATTTTGTTTGAGTCGATAACGTGGCTCAAAGGTGGTTTTGGTAATGTGGCGTATTTTTTCTTGTGGATTGGCTCGATAACGCAAAGCATTGCAGGAGTGTCAGGCATTGGTGCGGTGCTTGAAAGTTTAGATATGGAGGTTGCTGCGCGTTTTCCAGCAGAGCAAGGTGGCACCAATGTTGGCATAACAGCGAGTGAATCTGTAAGCACATTTGTTTGGCATGGGTTTGAGCCAAGTGTTGTGCACCTCTTAGGAATGCTGCCTTTGTTGATGATCAGCTTAATAGGTTTGAGTTTAGCATTTTTATTTTTTGATCGTTTCAGTAATGGCTCACTGAAAGAGGCTAAAAAGCCATGGCGAATAGTCAGCGTAATTGAAAAAGTCACAGGAATACTCGATAGATTATTTGCTGGCGCAACAAAGTCATTCGCTTTTACACGTTTATTACGATTAGAGTTTAAGTTAATGCTCAAAGGGCAAACAAATCTGTGGTTCATCGGGTTGGTCACTTTGAATGTATGCCAAGCTTTTGTTGATCAGGAGCTGTTATTGAGCCTTTTTTTACCTATCTCATTGCTGTGGTGTGTATTGGTTATATCACCATTAGGGCAGCTAGAGAGGCAAACAAATACCTTTGAAATTATGGCTTACAGTAAGCAATCCCCATTATTGCAAAATATGGCGAGTTTTAGTGCTGGCTGGGGACTGTTAGCATTAGCGTGTTTAGGTAGTATTGCGCGGTACGTAGTAATGGCGGAGTGGTTGCTGCTGGTACAATTGTTTGTGGCTATTTCGTTTATGGTTTCATTAGCCTATTTTTGCGGTGCATTTACGCAAACAAAGCGAATGTTTGAAGTCGTGTTTTTAGTTATTTGGTATATAGGGCCTCTGCAAGCTGGATTATATTTAGACTTTTTAGGCGTGAACAGTCAGTCGAGTTGGGGTGCAGGAATGCCTTATTACTTTTTGGCTATTGCTAGTGGATTATTGCTATTAACAATGAGTATTAAACGAACCCGTTAATTAAAAGAGTATCAGGGGACTTTACCTGATGCTCTTTTGTGTACTTGGGGGTTACGAACTTTAATTGTTTACGAGATATAAAGGCTATCATCACTAACACGTAGTGCCATACAATCGCTCTGGCCATTTATAATCATACTTTTATCAACGCGTACCCCAGTACCTGCGTATTTCCCTGCGGCGGTAAAACTACATATCTGTACAAAGTAGTCACCAACTTTAGGCAGTGCAAATAGTTGCTGGTATATTTGATCTTGTGCGGCAAAATGACCCACGGTTTTTTCTATGACTTGCTGTTGTTCATCAACGAGTTGAATATTAGCACCGCATCGGCCAACGATCGGTTTAACTACATAACCTGTTTGTAATAATTCATCATTTAGAGCAAATGCAGTATTGAGTAAAAATCGATGGTTTGGAAATAAGCTCCATAACACAGGTAAAATCGCTTTATTACTTGGGATCAAGGTCCAAAGTGGCTCAAACACCATGACGTTTTTACGCAGCAGTACATCAACTAAACGTGGCGTTTTACCCGCTTGCCACTGAGGTTCAAAATCATCCCCTTGGGATTGATCTGCTTCACACTCTTGCCTTATTTGATCTAATGCAGTTTCCCATGACCATGTTTTCCAGACAAAGTTGAGCTTTTCACCATCAGCATCAACTATATTGCCGGAATCATCCCAGCGTAAACTCTTTAAACCAATAATTACTTTGCATTCAAAACCAGCAGCTTCAATAGCTTCTTTCATAAATAACGCGTGATAATGCTCTTCTGGTTCGTCATCTTGTAAAATATGTATAAGGCCTTTTACTTCACTTTTTCGCCATGCTTTAACTAAATCTTTAAAGAGATCATGGCCTGCATCAACACCTGTTTTAACACCAAAATGTTTAGCCCATTTACCCTGTATTTTACCGCTTTCCATATAGCATGACGCGGAGTCACAGTTGTATTCATATACTTTTAATCCGGCAGGTGTGAGTGCAAAATCAAACCGGCTGGTGATCAGTTGGTTTAAGCGATTATCCCATGATTGGCGAATTTTATTGAGTACGACATCAGGTAAATTAAACTTTTTTAATAATCCAGGGTGCTGCAACACATAATCTGTAGCATGCATAAATAAGCCATGTAACTCATTGGTGGCATGTTCAATCGTTTGTTGTGCAGTATTTGATATAGCAAAGTAATGATGTTGATCAGCACTTACTGAAGTTAGTTTATGGCCTTGCATCATATCTACGTAGGCGGCTTCGTCGTCATTAGCAATGTTAAGCCATGACTTTTTGGCCTGTCCAGAGTCAGTTGCATGTTGAGGTTTGATAGCAAATAGATCTGTACTTACTTCAGGCGTTGGCTCGCTAAATTCGCTCTGATCAGTTTGTGTCATCCAGCCTAAAATAGTGGCATCGCTGTAAGAACACTCAATCCAGTAGTCACCTTGCTGTGTGATTTTAGCTTTGAGTTCACGGCACCATTGCTGGCCCTGCGGCCATACTTGATGGCCAACATTTTGTTCTGCTAGGCGAATTTTATCTGTATGGACTTCAACTATAACAGCAACATGACCTGTTTCTTCAAACTCTCCGCCTTCTTCCCAAATGAGTAAACTTCCCACTGTTGGGTGGTGTTTTGCACCATTACGAAATGCATGCAAAGGAAGTCTAGTTTGGCTGTTTATATCACGTACCGAGCGTAGCTCAAAAATATCATAAGCCATTGCAATGTCATCAAATATATAGCCGTGATTGAGATACATCCAGCGGCGCGCAAATTCAACACATTGCCATTTATAGCCCATGTAAATGCCATCGAGATAACTTCTGTAGGCACTCCTATTTGGGTAGGCTGTTTCATCAGCACTGTCGTAGTCAGACGAATAAACAGCAACATTACCAAGTGCATAGCCTAATAGCTCTCCAAAAGGGCTAGCAGGTACGTGAGATTTTTTAGACAAAGTAGTTCAAAAATTAGGGAGTGATAATCTGCAGACTATAGAAGTGTATTGGTTTGATAGCAAGTTAAAAACAGAGCCTTCAAGTACTTTTTATTTAGTTAAAAGAGTTTAAAATTTAATGCTTTTTGTTAGGAATAATAAGCGGTAATTGGTTGTCTCTTATTATCCGAATTTTTAGGGATGATAAAAATTAATACGTGTTTTTTACAGCACTTAAATAGCACTTAAATAGCACTTAAAAAGTCGCTTTTTAGGCCAGTAAACATTTAAGCAATTATAAACTAGATAGCAAAGTATGTAGTGGCGATGCTGATTAAATAAACTAAACTTATCATATCGCTTCTTTGAGAGCATATTATGTGAAGTATTTAATTATTGCTGTGTTGTCCTGTGCGATGTTTAGTAATGTAAGTTATTCAGCTGAGAACACGTGCCAGATTATTGTTCGCTTTGAAAATTATGCCGCACAATCGCATCAAAATGAAGACTTAACCTGGCATGGACTTGATGTTGATTTTGCAAAAGCATTGCTTGATGAGGCTGGCTGTGAGTATCGCTTTGTAAGTATTCCTTGGGGGCGTTCATTAAAAATGCTCGAAAATGGCGAAGTGGACTTAATGCTTAGCGTATCTAAAACAGCACAACGTATGCGTTTTGCTTATTTCATAGGCCCTCAAAAGCAGGAGAATATTGTATTTGCTATGAATGCAGAACGTTCTTACAGCATAAATACTGTAAGTAGTTTATTTGAACTTGATGCACCAATAGCAATTCAACGTGGTGCTTATTACGGTAGTACATTTGAAAAACGTTTTATAGAAGAGCAAGATACCGATGAGCGATTTATTTACGTACCAGATAACCAATTAAAACTGGATTTGTTACGCCATGGGCGTATTTCTGGCTTTTTAGAAGAAAAATATAACATCGTTTATCAAGTGCAAAACAATCCAGATTTTATGAAAGTGACAATTAGCCCATTTGTAATTAATTCTGAGCCTGTTTATTTTGCATTTAGTAAAACATCGGTGTCAAAGTTACAAATAAAAAAATTTGAAAAGGCATTTTTAAATATTAAAAAGTCAGGGAAATTGGCAGTAATTCTAAAAAAATACAATTTAGAATAAGCATGAAGTTTATCTTCCTGAATTTAAGTTTTTGGGTACATATTTTTTATTAGGATATACCCCGGATGAAGAAAGTAAATCATACCTCTAAGCACCCTGAATTTCTCTTGAAGTCAGCCTTAAATGTGTCCCTCGTTAGTGTAATAGCAATAGCCCCTTTTACTGTGTATGATTTTTATGTGATTAAAAATGGCATGGGTTTTCTGGGGGTTATTGCTATTTTATTTTGCACTTTTAATGCCGTATTGTGTTTTAAAGGGACCTATAGCCTGCCATTAAACTTATTTGCGACGATGCCAATAATGGCAGGCTGTTCACTTGCTGCAATTAATGTATGGGGTGTCACAGCATCGTTTTGGGCATACCCAGCTGTTTTAACTTGTTATTTTGTTTTGCCGCTGCATTTAGCGCGATTAGCGAACATTCTTTATTTAGCCATAATTTTGCCATTCGGTTGGTATAATTTATCACCTGATGTATTTGCGCGTTTTTATGCTGTGTTAATTAGCATTAGTATTTTTGCTTATTTAACTCTTAAAGAAATCGCCCTACAGCATGCTCAGCTACATAGGTTATCTATAACAGATGTATTAACGGGTCTAAACAATCGCTTTTTACTTAGTGACTCTTTAGAAAATGCCATCTTTATAAATCAATGCGAGAAAGCCCCTATGTCAATTTTAATGTTGGATCTTGACCATTTTAAAAAGGTAAATGATCAATATGGACATGACGTAGGTGATGAAGTTTTAAAAGGCTTTGCAGCTATAATGAAAGCAAACTCGAACAGCAACGATATATTATTTCGCTTAGGAGGCGAAGAGTTTCTAATTTTATTGCACAGTGCGGATGAAAACCAAGCAATACAAGCGGCAGAACAGATACGCAGCCATGTGCAAAAGAGTAAATTACTTCCTGAGGGCGAATTAACGGTCAGTATTGGTGTATGCGAACTTGTTTGTAATAAACACAGGAAAGATTGGTTAAAACAGTGCGATGCGAATTTATATTTAGCTAAAAATAGAGGGCGTAATAAGGTTGTTGCCTGTAGCCAGTGTTAAGCATGAACGAAATAATGTTTTAGTTAACTCTTTGTTATATATGGTATATTTAATACTGGGTGACCTTTGTAGATTGAAATTTGTTCAAGCTAGGGGGATTTAATCGCGGCGCGAGGTTTGCAATCGAGTGGGCTCGATAACTGCTCCTGCGTTATTCTACTGGCTCACATCCATGTGAGAATAAGTAAAAACCGAGCAAAGCTTGTGCGCCCTTCTTACGCCCTTTCCTACATCCGTGTAGGTAACAAAGAGTTAATTGCCCCTAGGAAGAGCCCTTTGGGTAACGCATGTTTGGCATTTATACTGCGTTTCGCCTATTTATGGGGAACAACCACACACCATAGGCTCTGCCTTACCTAACTACCAAATAGACTGCTGCAAAATTAATTACGAAAGGTCAACACGCCCTAGAGCACCGATCAGTATACATTCTAACCAGATCGACATTTACTTCAATTCATGATCAAATAGCGTGTCTTAGCTAACGTAGTCATATCATGAAATATAATCGCCATTGGCAATGCCCTGAAGCATTGAGTAAAAAAGAAAAATTAATCTGTAGCCGTTTAAAAACACATGGCAAACTCTTCGTATTTCTTCGTGAATATCGACATGAAATTCTCAATGAAACCATCGAAAGTCAACTTATTGAAATGTATGCCGATCACCCGAAAGGAAAGCCCCCTGTTCCTGCAGCTCAGCTAGCTATGGCAACAATTTTACAAAGTTATAAACAAAAATCAGATGCAGGGGCAACCCTTGATGCAATGTTTGATATGCGTTGGCGAATGGTGCTCAATTGCTTAGATGATGAAAATGCGCCTTTTTCACAAGGGACTTTGTGTGATTTTAGGCATCGTTTAGTGAAGCATAATATGGATGAAGTGTTACTTGAACATACAGTTAATGTGGCTAAATCTTTCAGTAAATTTGGTCACAAAAACTTACGCGTTGCTTTAGATTCGGCACCGTTACAGGGGGCTGGACGTGTCGAAGACACTTTTAATCTCGTGAGTCATGCGCTTGAACTAATTGTAGATTGTTTAGCATATATTCAACAAACTGATGAAAAATCGATTATCTCACAAACGGGTTTGAAACTCGTTGGTCAAAGTAGCGTTAAGGCTGCGCTGGATATAGATTGGTCTGATGCAAATGAAAAGCATCAAGCAATCAATACATTATTATCTGATGTTGAGACGCTTAAAACATGGTTAAAAGCAGCCCCTGTTAGTATAAGGGAGCATAAATCTTTAAAAGAGTGCCTGTCCTTATTAGAAACAGTATTAGCGCAAAATATTACACCAGATCCTGAAGGTGGTGGGCACCAAATTAAAAAAGGAACAGTCCCTGATAGGAGAATTTCAGTCTCAAATAGTGCGATGCGCCATGGTCGAAAATCAAGTTCACGCACTATCAATGGATTCAAACAACATATTGCAGTTGACTTAGATTCTAAGCTCATTCTTGCGACTTGCGTCCGTCCAGCGAATGAACCAGAGCATAAAGCCAGTGAGCAACTCAAACCTAAAGTATTAAACTATGAAAAAGTGACCGAATTAAGTATCGATAGAGGTTATTTAGCAGCAGATTGGACGTTAGATATGTATCAGGAGGGCCTCACGGTAGTTGCCAAACCTTGGACACCTCCAGCAGTCAAAGACAAATTTAGTAAAAAATCATTTTTAATTGATTTAGATGAAAATACAGTCACTTGTCCAAACAATATCACCGCATCAATACAAGGAAGAAAGAAAAAGTTTGTCAGATTTCCAAAATATGAATGCAGTGTTTGTCCTAGTAAATCCAAATGTACGGATTCAGAAAATAGCCGCGTTGTTTCAATCCACGAGCATGAATCTATGATGCAAGATTTAAGTGTATACGTCACGACTGCTGAGGGTCGAGCTAAAGCAAGAGAGCGTGTTAAAGTAGAGCACGCTCTTGCATCTGTATGTAACCGTAAAGGACCTCGAGCACGATATAGAGGAATAAGACTCAATGAATATGATTTAAATCGTACAGCCATGATCACTAATTTACATATATCACTGAAATTAGCTGCATGATTTTTAAACTATATGGTGCTCTAGGCTTTTTTAGCCCTTGCGTATGGATCGTTTGTTACTGTGCATTTGTCGTTTAAGTTGCCAAAAATAGGCGGCTGCTCAATAAGCTCTTCACCTTCAAGTGTCATTACTTGGACTCGCTGACATGTTGTAATTTCAGTGGAAAAATCTAGCCAAACTTGTGCCATGTTACACATATTTAAGAAATAATAGGTGCCACTTGCTTGATCACTAACGTTTGACCAAATAGTGCTTGAGCTAATACTTGCACTTCTTGGATTAAATCCATGTGGTACAGCGCAGGCTGCAACCATTGAGCGTGTTTGTGATACGGCTTTTATTGTTGAATTAACGGGTTCGCTAAGTGATATGTAAAAAGAAGCTCGCTCAAAGTTTTGGGTTGAAGAAACGCCACCAGGCACGGTGTAAAGAGGTCGAGAGTTGGGCGTCTCAGCCTTGCCCCACATGTACTGCCAATACTGATTTATTTCTAGTTGGGTTTTGTAATTAGGTTCATTAGTGGCAACTCTAAATTTTTCGCTTTCATACACAACGAATGCGTTATTATTGACTTCAATTATGGCGGAGTTTCCGGTTTTGTCTGATAAACAAAGGTGAAGTGTTGCGGGGGTTGATTTCCCTAAACCATCAGGAACATTCTCT
The DNA here is from genome assembly GCF_013002825.1 of Pseudoalteromonas sp. NEC-BIFX-2020_002. Classification (NCBI taxonomy): domain Bacteria; kingdom Pseudomonadati; phylum Pseudomonadota; class Gammaproteobacteria; order Alteromonadales; family Pseudoalteromonadaceae; genus Pseudoalteromonas; species Pseudoalteromonas sp. NEC-BIFX-2020_002. Next base: position 60,888 of record NZ_JABEPJ010000002.1, on the reverse strand, counting down.
TCTACAATTTGAATTTTTTGTTTTCTGAAGTACTTTGCAGCAGCTTTGACACATCCGAATTTATCGAGTGTGAACTGCGCCCAACTGAGCACACTTAATACTTTTTTACTTTCTTCAAGAGGGGAGTGCTCAGTTTGGCGTTTATTCAGCAAAGGCGAACTATTGTCTGCGCGTATAGGTATGTAATCTGCTCCTGTATCGTATAAAGCATTGACCACGAGGCCTGCCGAATTAATGCCATCAGCTGTGCCCATTCGTTTATCACCCATTACAGTTGCAATACTTGAGTAATGAGATTTCCACTTGAGTATTTGCCTTTGGGGTACTTTAAATTGATCCGTATCTTCAGGTATGAAGCCGATACGTTTTAATCCGACCGGAAAAGTGTATAAAAAAGCATTTACGCCTGCAAACCAATCCATATTTCTAGCTGTTACTGGAAAATCTGGGTTTAGACTGTTAAAAATACGCGTACACATGTAAGTTATCCTATTATTTTCTGGATTGTTTTGTCCCTATGTTATCTAATTACTTTATTAATACAATGACTATAAAGAATGTTAAAAATGGCTGTTATGGATACGTTTGATCTTGATTACACGTTAAGGCTCAGACTTAAAGTAATAAGGGGTATGACAAGTGTCACTTTATTGCTCGCTTTGGGTTTGGGGCTCCTTAATATCTTTATCGGCCAACATTTTATCTATGGGGGTATGCAATGTCTTTACGCCTTTTTTTCACTTGGTTTATATTTAAACGCGAGTAAAACAGACAGCTTGCACTGGTCAAAGCAGCTGTATGTGTATTCACTCGTTGGGCTTATTGCAAGTGGCGCACATATGGCACCACTAGTGTCATACCTTTTAATGTGGGCGCTCGCTCTGCCAATTGTGTTTTATCTTTTATTAGGTAAGCGTTTTGGGATTGTTTTAAGTGGTTTTTACTTTGTTGCTCAAATCACTATTATCTATTTTAAAACAGAGACGTTTTACACATCACCGTTATTGAACTTTGCTTTTAGTTACCTTCTTGTTTGGGGGATTTCTCATACATATGAGACATCACGCGCAAACTCAGAGAAAGCGCTGCGTACACTAGCATTAAAAGACCCGTTAACAGGGGCTTTTAATCGACTTAGTTTAACCAAAACGTACTCCCAATTAAATAAAAGCCAACCAGTTAGTTTAGCGCTTTTGGATATTGATTATTTTAAAAATGTTAATGACTCATACGGTCACCCATTTGGTGATGAAGTGTTGAAGAAAATAGCGCAGGGCTTGACCTCAGCTACAAATCGAAATAGTGTATTTAGAATTGGAGGAGAAGAATTTTGTATTTTAATGGAAAATGTAACACCTGAACTTGCTGTTATTAAAGCTGAGGAAATTAGATCGAAAGTAGCGGCCGAATACGTTACCCATGGCAAAGATAACATCCATGTTACAGTGAGTATTGGTGTTTCGACATCAACTGATTCTAGTCTTTCTGAACTTTTAAAAGCGGCAGATGTAAATCTTTATTTAGCAAAAGAAAAAGGCCGTAATTGTGTGGTTTATAAATAATAATTTGCAATCTAGATGCTGTTTTTACGTAAAAATACGTTTCATTTTAAAAGTCTTCTGTTTGAGTGTTTAATAATTTTTAGTGCAAGTATCTACATTTCTCTTAGTGCAATAGTGAAAATCTAAGTAGTAGAAAGGCTTTTCAGGTTTCTTATCATTCACAATAAAGTTGTACATTAACTCTGCGCTTAAGCGACCCATTTCAAATGGATTTTGACCAATATTAGATTGCGATAGACCTTGCTTTAAAGCTCGTAACTGCACCTCTTCAGTATCTGCTGAAATAATGACGACATTACCAGATTCTATCCTGCTTTTATGCGATTGTACTGATTTAATGTAATCAGAGTTGAACTGAGCAAACCCTGCAACAGCCAAGAAAAGAGGGGGGTGCTTCATTTTTAATACGTTTTTTAACTGCTCCAAGGAAGTCCCCCTTTTTCCTAAACTGTATAAAGGGCAGCGGCTAAACTCATCCCAACCATTTTCACCTGATAGTCGTTTCTCACTTTTGCCTGAAAGTGCAAATCTTACACCAGCGATCCGCTCATTGAGATTAGGTGTTGTTTGATGGCCAGATTGAATACACACGGTATTTAGGGGAGAATCTTTCGCAAATAATTTAATTTGATTACCAAGTGCAACACCAAACTCAAAATTGTTTGTACCAACATACGCAAGCCTATATTGATGATCTTTAGGCAGTAGATCTGAGTCAAAAGTGATCACGGGGATATTTTGTCTATCAAGATCCTTTAATACCCTGCTTACTAAGTAATCCGAATCCGTCGTTGCTAAGAGTAAACCGTCGATCTCATCTTTTACTAAGTCCTGAATAATGAGTGATTGCGTTCGAATATCTTGATAATCGTCAGGGCCATCATATACGCAGGTAACATCAGGCATTGATTCTGCAAACTTTAGACAACCCTTAAATGATTGTATATAAAAGCTGTCATTTTTTGTTTTCCCGACGATACCAATCACAATTTGTGCCTTGGCATGTAGAGTAAATGTGACACACACCGAGCTAATTAAAAACAACAATGCAATTTTTATGTGTTTAAAACGCACAGATGAACGCTGTGACATAAGTAAATACTCTCTCTTTAAAAATTATCTTAAGCTATAAGTGCTATTAACTAAGTTTGAATGTAGCATTTATTTAACACAATAATTACCTGTTTTAGCTTTTTATTAAAGTCGTAAGGTAACAATAGAAAGCGGCCAGCTAGTCACTGCTTTGAATAATACCTATGCGATTGATACACAATTAATTGGCTGATGCGATTTTAGCAAAGTATTACAAATCACAACGTTGATTGAAGGATAATGAATCTTTTATTGTTGCTTTAGCGTATATGTATAAAAATTATCACTTAAACGCCTTAAAATTACAGGTTGAATAATAAACAAAAAGAGACGTGCATATGTTTAGATTATTAATTATTACTTTTGTATTCATGGTATTGACTGGCTGCTCAAGTCAATACCCAAACCAAGACGTGAGTGGTCAACAGTTCCCAATTGTAAGCGGTGAAAATTTAGAGAAGAAGCGGATAACGATCCCCACTGATTTTAACGAACAACTTAGTTTACTATTGATAGGCTATAAACAAGATAGTCAGTTTGATATTGACCGCTGGTTAATAGGTCTTGATATGACTGGTGTAACAATACCTACTTATGAGTTACCAACAATTCAAGGTATGGCGCCGCGCATGTTTAGCACACTGATAGATAACGGTATGAGAAAGGGCATCCCAAAAGAATTGTGGGGTGGAGTTATCACAATTTATAAAGATGGAGATGCAGTACAAGCTTTCACGGGTAACGAAAACCCAAATAATACTCGAGTAGTGCTACTGGATAGCGATGGAACAATTATTTACTTTTATGACCGTGGGTTTTCAGTTTCAGCACTTAATAAGCTAAAAGCTGTTATTAATAACTAATACAAAGAGTGGGCTATGGATTGTGAAGCTGTAAAAAATAGTGGTTGCGGCCGTCATCAAGCGAGGTAACTGTGTTTTGCTCGGTTTTTACTTATTCTCACATGGATGTGAGCCAGTAGAATAACGCAGGAGCAGCTATCGATCCCACTCGATTGCAAACCTCGCGCCGCGATTAAATCGCCCCTAGATTGAACAAATTTCAATCCACAAAGGTCAACACGCTCTAATAAGATTTTTGCATAAGGGCACAAACATCATATTGCTCTGTTTATGCTGGCGATATGTGAAAGTGTCCGCGAACCACAGATGTTAGAACCTAACAAATACCTACAATGGAAATGATATTAAATAAACTCAAGGAAAATTCATTTAAAGCACAACGCGAGTGATCTTTTCGTACACTCTATCTCCACTACAATTCACCACTACAATTCACCACTACAATAGCAATACGATGAAAATCATTATAAATTTATCACAAGCAGACGTTATCAAACTCCTGGTGTGAATTTATTTAACCAGAACTCGGGTTACTTGCACTATGAGCATTATTGCTGCATTTCGTGACATATTAATAAAAATAGCAATTATTTTTGACTTTTTTAAACCTTTTTTCTAAGTCGATTTATAAATGCTAATACAGTGACTTAGCTTAACTTTCCTATACCACCCTTTGTTCATTCACAGCTTGTCAACCTTGAATTATCAGTTCTATTACTTTAACCTTTATTTTTATTGAACGTTCAATTAATAAAAAATATGCCTAAAGTTGGAATGGAACCTGTTCGTCGTCAACAGTTAATAGACGCCACAATAGAGTCTGTTGCTGAGCGTGGATTACAAGCAACGACGATTAATAGCATAAGCCAAAAAGCCGGTTTGTCGTCGGGTATTATTAGCCATTACTTTGGTGGTAAACAGGGCCTGATTGAAGCAACTGTGCGCTACTTGTTAACTAACTTAAAGCAGGTATTAATTGAACGGTTAACATCTACAACGACGCCCGAACAAAGGCTGATGCTTATCATCGAAGCCAACTTTGCGCGCTTACAGCAGCAAAGCGACACCACCAAAACGTGGTTAAGTTTTTGGGCGCAATCAATGCACGATGTTGAATTACATCGTTTACAGAATGTAAATAGCCGACGACTTTTTAGTAATTTAACCAGCTCATTTAAACAGTTAATGAGTATTGACGACGCCAAATTAGCAGCTGAACTAAGTGCTGCCATGATTGATGGCTTATGGTTACGAGCTGTACTAAGTAAGTCTGATCAAGATCAATTTGAACATTGTGAGCACTTAGCTAAAAACTTTGTACGTTCACTAATCAAGCAGTATGGAGCTTAATGTGACAACGCCAGTTTACCAAAATTTTATTAACGGTGATTTCTTAAAAAACCAAAGCGGTGAAACATTCGCGGTTAAAAATCCTGCAACTGATGACGTGATTTATCATGTAGAAGTCGCTGATAGTTTTGTACAAAACGCCGCGATTGAAAGCGCTAAGCAAGGGTTTGCTGTTTGGTCAGCCATGGCACCCATTGAACGTAGTCGCATTTTATTAAAAGCAGTTGCTTTACTACGTGAGCGCAATGATTTACTTGCAAAAATTGAAGTGCTGGATACGGGTAAACCTTGGCAAGAGGCTGAATGTGTTGATGTGCAAACAGGTGCCGATGTCATTGAATATTTTGCAGGGCTAGCACCCGCACAAGTCGGTCAGCAACAAATGGTGGGCGAGGACTTTTATTACACCCGTAAAGAGCCATTAGGTATTTGCGCAGGTATTGGTGCGTGGAATTACCCGCTTCAAATTGCATGTTGGAAGTCAGGGCCGGCACTTGCTGCTGGTAACGCACTTATTTTTAAGCCATCTGAAGAAACACCACTTGGCGCGATTAAATTGGCTGAAATATTTACAGAAGCAGGCGTACCCGCAGGCGTATTTAATGTTGTGCAAGGTGCAGCAGAAGTTGGTCAATGGTTAACGCACAGCCCTGATATTGAAAAAGTCTCGTTTACTGGCGAAGTGGGCACAGGTAAAAAGGTTGTAGCTAGTGCAGCAGGTACACTTAAAGATGTAACCATGGAGCTTGGTGGTAAGTCGCCATTATTAGTATTTGAAGATGCTGATATATCACAAGCAGTGAGCGCTGCTATGCTAGGCAATTTTTATACGCAAGGTGAAATTTGTACTAACTGTACGCGTATTTATGTGCACAAGAGTGTTTATCAACAATTTATTGATGAGCTAAAAACCCGTACTGAGCAAAACATTGTTGCCGGTGATCCACTCGATCCTAGCGTTAATTTTGGTGCGCTTATTTCAAAAAATCATCACAACTTAGTGATGGGTTATATTGAGAAAGGCATTAGTGAAGGTGCAACGCTATTAACTGGCGGCAAGGCACTTAGGCCTGAGTCTGCGCCAAATGGTTACTTTGTTGCGCCGACAGTCTTTACCGATTGCACCGACGATATGACAATTGTTAAAGAAGAGATTTTTGGCCCCGTAATGAGCGTGCTTGTCTTTGAAGATGAAGACGACGTTATTCGCCGCGCTAACGACACGCACTTAGGCTTAGCAGCTGGCGTGTTTACCAAAGATATTAAACGCGCACACCGTGTTATTCATCAAATGCAAGCGGGTATTTGTTGGATTAACAGCTACGGTAACTCACCGGCAGAAATGCCTGTTGGTGGCTATAAGCAATCAGGTATTGGCCGCGAGAATGGTATTGAAACACTTGATCACTATACGCAAACTAAATCTATTTACGTAGGTATGACTGACATAGAGAGCCCGTTTTAATGACTGCACAAACATATGATTACATCATAGTGGGTGCAGGTTCTGCAGGCTGTGTGCTGGCTAATCGTTTATCTGAAGATAAATCTAAACGCGTTTTACTGCTTGAAACTGGCGGCAGCGATAAGAGTATTTTTATTAAAATGCCTACAGCACTTTCTATCCCTATGAACTCAGATAAATACGCGTGGCAGTTTCATACCGACGCAGAACCATTTTTAGATAACCGCACAATGCATTGCCCTCGCGGTAAAGTATTAGGCGGCTCGTCGTCTATAAATGGCATGGTGTATGTACGTGGTCACGCTAAAGACTTTGACGAATGGCAGCAACATGGCGCGCAAGGCTGGGATTATCAGTCGTGTTTACCGTATTTTCAAAAAGCAGAGTCCTTTTATTTAGGAAAAAATGATTACCGTGGTGATAACGGCCCACTGGGTGTTAATAACGGTAACGAAATGGCTAACCCGCTTTATAAAGCGTTTATAAAAGCAGGCCAGCAAGCTGGTTACGCCAAAACGGACGATTATAACGCCTCACAGCAAGAGGGTTTTGGCCCTATGCACATGACGGTAAAAGATGGCGTGCGCAGCTCTGCAAGTCGAGAGTATTTAGATCCGGTTAAATCACGTAAAAACTTAGTGGTGATAACGGGTGCATTAGCTGAAAAAGTATTGCTTGATGGTAAAAAAGCCACAGGCGTTCAATACAGTGTTAATGGTCATAAAGTTAAAGCCAAAGCGAGTAAAGAGGTCATCTTAAGTGCGGGGCCAATAGGGTCACCCCATATATTACAGCTTTCAGGTATTGGTGATAGTGAAACACTTAAAGCCGCGGGTGTTGAGGTTAAGCATCACTTGCCGGGCGTTGGTCAAAACCTACAAGATCATTTAGAGTTTTATTTTCAATATAAGTGTAAACAGCCAATCACTTTAAATGGCAAGTTAGGTTTAATTTCAAAAGGCTTGATTGGTGCGCGTTGGTTATTAAATCGCAGTGGTCTTGGCGCGACTAATCATTTTGAATCATGTGCATTTATTCGCTCAAAAGCGGGTGTTGAATGGCCTGATATTCAGTATCACTTTTTACCTGCTGCAATTCGCTACGATGGGCAAAGTGCCTTTGCTGGGCATGGTTTTCAAGTACACGTAGGTCATAACAAGCCTAAAAGCCGTGGTGAAGTGACGATTAAGTCAGCCGATCCCACTGTCGCACCAAAAATTCAATTTAACTATCTACAGCACCAAGATGATATTGAAGGGTTTAGAGCGTGTGTTCGCCTAACGCGAGAAATCATCGAACAAAATGCATTTGATGACTACCGAGATGATGAAATTCAACCCGGTAAAGATATTCAAACAGATGAGCAAATAGATGCGTTTGTGCGTCAAGCTGTTGAGAGTGCTTATCATCCTTCATGTTCATGCAAAATGGGCGAAGATGAGCTGGCAGTTGTTAACTCAAATACCCAAGTACACGGTATCAAAGGGTTACGAGTGGTGGATTCGTCAATCTTCCCAACCGTACCAAATGGTAATTTAAATGCGCCAACTATTATGGTGGCAGAAAAAGCGGCAGACCTAATTTTAGGTAAGCCACCCCTTAGTAAATCGCATGCAAAAGTTGTTATTGAATCACAATGGCAAACTGTGCAGCGTAGCTCGGAGATTTAATAAATACCCAAACTACCTCAAGATGCTGAATTCAGCGTTTCACAGGGGCTTAATATCAAGGCGTTACTTTGCAACAATGGCAGTCCCTTTTAAGAAGTAACAACGATGAGAGTAAGTGCCTGTGAAACGCCCTACGGGTTGGTTTAAAAGCGATTTATACTGGGTTACTTTTATAAGGGATTGATTTTAATAATAGAACCACTATTACTTGCAATCAATGCCTTGCCTAAATCGCTTTTAACTCCAACGATGCTCGCTGCTTGAGGTGGTTTGGGTATCAATGTCACCTTGAGTGCATGTTGCACTTTGGGGCTCGCAGTGGCGCGCACCATAAGTTGTTTGTGGTGCGTTAATGCGAGGCTAAAAACACGGAGTAAGAATGACCTATTATCATTTATTTTGGGGAGGAAATTATGACCTTATGGCTTAGTGCTGGCATTATTTTCACTCTATTAGCAATTGTTGCAATTTTAGTTAAATGGGGAAATGTACAGTGTGTTGGGGTTACCCCCGTAAGAACCTTTACCTTTATCGCCATTTTATTTACATCAGGCTTAGACGTTGGCTTGATTATGTTTCCACTTACTGAGTTTGCAGGTTATGCAGACATAAAAGCAAGCCCAGAGTATGCGTTTGCCAATCCATTGGCCATTGAGTTTGGTTATTGGGGCTTTCTGATCTGGGGATTTTACTTTCTTACGTGCTTTTATTTCTGTGTAATAGAACCTAAGGTTAAATTTTTCGAAATTCCTTGGGTGAAATTAATCAATAATGTTGTCATTATTGGTACTTGTGCGTTTACAGCCTTTTTATTGCTCTCTAACCTACCATGGTATTTACCTGCGCTGGGGGATGGCGAATCCATTATTCCAACCTTCTACTTAATTGTATTTGCCGCTATTTGCTTTGCGGTGTATTCAAGCACCGATATTAAGTATGTACGTTTTTTAAGTATTGCAACGTCTTGGTTATTTATCGCCTTAATTGCCTTTATGTGGGTTGGCGCGTTTATGGGCAGTGATGTTCAAACAGCTGCGTTTACAGATAACCTTGTATTAATTGGTAGCTACTTTAGCAATATTCACGAGTTTGTATTACCACTGAACGATTACCATGAGTTTTACTTATTTTGGTGGTTTGCATGGAGCATTATGATTGGTCAATTTACTTCGCGCTTTGTCGGTGGATTAAAAACGTACCAAGTACTCGGCGCTATGCTTATTTTCCCTTCAATTCCGATTGCGGTGTGGTTTAGTGTTCTGTATCAGTACCACGAAGCAGGCATTCCAACAGCAGGATTGAAAAACTTTGCTATGGCGTTTGTAGGTGTTGTGTTTGTGATCAATTCGCTTGATTCATTAATACGTTTATACACAGACAATATGAACTTGACCGTGAAACGTTTAGGTAAATTTAAATATATAGCATTCAACGTTGTGGCTTTATCGTTGTTAACCCTATTATTCAAGCTAAACTTTTTACAAATTCAGTGGGTTGGCGCATTAGTGATTGGTTTGTTCTTTGGTTGTGCTGCGTTTATTGCGTACAGCAAAGTTAAGACTGTGAGTAATATAGACAGCTCGCCGAAAGACAACAAAATTGATTATACAAAAATTGAAACCGCTGACTAATATTAACTAAGCAGCCGTTTAAAAATATGCGAAGGAATTAACATGACAACACAAAAAATAGTACTAGCAGTGGCATTACCATTTGCCCTTTTTTCAACATCAGTATTAGCTGACTGGTCAGCGACTGTAACAGGTGCATCTGATTATACGTTTAACGGCGTAAGCCAAACGAAAAATGATCCTGCACTTCAAGGTAGCCTTGATTATTCATTTGGTGATACGGGCATGTATGCGGGTACTTGGGCATCAAATGTTGATTTTGGTGACGATACAAACATTGAATGGGATGCGTACTTTGGCCGATATGCGCAGTTAAATGATGCGCTGAGCGTTGACTACGGTATAGCCTATTATAGCTACCACGGACAAAGTAGCTCAAGCGAAGGTAATTACTTTGAAGCCTACACTAAATTTGGTTATGTAAGCGACTTAGGCCAAACAGAGCTTAATTTTTGGTATAGCTGGGATTACTTTGGCACAGGTGCTGGACATGTAATATCTATGGTTGCGCATACGATTGAACTTGCGCCTAATCATGCATTACGTGCGAGCTTTGATATTTCAAACTCACTCGATGGTGATAAGTTTGCTTGGGATACGGATGGTAAATCTTACAACCATTATCGTCTTGCTTATCAAACCAGCTTTGAAGGTTTTGATATTGAAGTAGCTGCTGAAAATACCAGCTTAGATATCGATACTGCTGATGAGCGTATTGTATTGTCTATAGGCCGTACTTTCTCGCTATAAAACAGTACTTTAGAATAATAAGAAAGCGCATTAAACTGCTTTTAGAGCAGTTTTATGTGCTTTCTTGTAAGCTTGGTTTCTGTTTTGTTATTCACCATTTATTTTAGCCTTTAAGGTACTAAGTCTGGTACGACCTATAGGGAGCTGTTCACCGGTATGAAGTTGCACGTTATATTTGCTGCCTTCTTCACTGAGTAATGCCTTAATGTTAGATATTGGCAATACATACGAGCGGTGTATCCGGATAAAGTCTGGGCTCAATAACGTGAGTAATTTATCTAAATTCTTATCGTGTAAAATTTGTTTAGTGCCTCTGTTTTGCTGGGCTTTAGTTACAATCACACTGTAATGGCCGTCAGCTTTGATATAGAGAATATCTTCTATTGGAAGTAATTCGATTTTTCCTAAATATTTATAGGTTAAGTATTTGCTAGCCCCATTATGCTGCTGTTGTAACCGGTTTATTGCCTTTTTAATACGCTCTTGAGTAAATGGCTTCGCTACAAAATCGAGTACGCCAATATCAAACGCGTCAATCGCTCGATCGCTATTAGCAGAAACAATAATTGTGTGAAAGCTCTCGCAGAGGGTGTGCTTTAATAACTCAAAACCATCTTTACCTTGCAGGTTTAAATCTAAAAATAAAACATCAATAGGGTGATCGGCTAAGTAATCGTAGGCGTCGTCAAGATTAGTACAAATATGCAATTCGATTTTTTGTTCATCAAAGGCGTTCTCAATAAAGCGCTTTAATCTTTTTGCTACCATAAATTCATCTTCAACCATTAATACTTTTTTCATAGGGGATCCTTGAGGTTGCTATTATTAGCACGGTGATCGTCATAATCTATTAACGGCGTTGAAATTTTTGTAACCCATTGTTGTTTTTCAATATCCTGCAATAAAGACCATTGATTAGAAAAGCTTTCATTTAACCTTGCTGCTATGTATTTATTACCAATACCAGCGCCTATTTTATTCTGTGTACGTTCTTGTGTAGCATTTTTGTTTGAATTATGAGTAATCGCATTTATAGGGACGATAAACGTTAAATACTGCGTGTTATTCATTATTTTTTGCTCAAAAAAGAAGGTAATATGGCCTTGTTGATAATGGTTATGCGAAATTGCGTTTTCTATTAATGTTAAAATAATACCCGGTGGAATGCAGTTATTCGGGTGAGATATATCCACTCTTAGGGAGTAATTTATATTTGAGCGATATGTCATAACTTTTAAATGGGAACGGCATAAGTCGATTTCATCTTGGAGATTGATTATTTTTTTTGCAGACAGTTGCGCCATAAATCTAAACTCATCCGCTAAGGCGTGGATAAATTTTACCGCTGTTGCAGGTGAGTCTTCAATCCACTCTTCAACAGCTGTTAATGTGTTTAAGATAAAGTGAGGTTGTAGATTACGTTTGACTAATTCAAGCTCAAGGCGACTTGCATTAATTTTACTTTGTTCAAGTTGTTTGGTATTAGCACTCATGGTTTGTGCAAGGGTATAGAGCATTAAAAAGATTAACCCAGCAAAAGAGAGAAAAAAGTACTGATCCATGTATGAATAACTATTTATAAAAATAGGTGCAATGAATAGAGCTAAACCCAAAACCATTAATTTTGCATTGGCTTGTTGCGTAATGATAGCTTTGATACAAATGCACACAGCACTAAAAACGCCCACTAAAAATACATATAAGCTTCTATTATCATAACCATCAATCGTGATTAACAACACAGTTTGCAAGCAAATAACAAGTGCTAGCCATGTTGTACGATTTGTTTTTGATAATTTAAAAAACCATGCAAAAAAACAGGTGAAAAGCAGTGAAATTAAGCACGATAATGCTAAAACTATTTGTAAGCGAGGAATTTGCCAATCGTAAGGGTAAGGCATAAGACCACGCCATGATTCTACAAAAATAAGAACCAAAATACTTAAGCATAATATGCTAAATATTAAGTAGCTGGGTTGGCGGTAACTAGTAATAAATACAATCAATGAGTACAAAGCAATTAAGAGTAAGGCGCTGGTCATTATCAACGGTAAACTGGCTTTTTTATAAGGCAGCTGTATTAAATAGTCATATTCTGTTATCGCACTTGTAAACGAGACATAATCTACCTCAGAAGAAACGCGCTGATTAGAAATACGTAAACTTAAAGTATGTGTGCCTTTATCAGTTGCAGTATTAGGCAACAGCATTATTTTATCGATCAGGCCCGCAACTTCAGTGTGTTGAGAATCACCTACAAGGCCATTTTTACCTATTAAAACACCATCCCAATAAGCCTCAAACGATCCCAAAATACTAATAAACAAACCTAGCGAAGACGAGGGCTTTTTTTCAAAATTAAAGTCCATTTGCACCCATCGAATATTTTTTGAATTTTTAATACCGTGAAATGTATTTTTTTGCCACACAGAGCGATTTACGATAGGTAATGAATAAGCAATATCGTCATCATCAATTAAATAATAGTGCTCGGCAAAGATAGCATCAGGCTCTTGCGCATAGGTAGCGAAGCTTGTAAAAAATAAAACGAATATGAGCTGATACTTAAGCATTGTGTTCCCTCTTTTATATTCCCCATCTTAGCAATAAAAAAGGAAAACATTCGAGGTGTTGAGGAATTATACGAGCCGTTCATGCATAAGTTGCTTATTTAAGGCGGCTAATGCGCCACACTGAGGTTTAATTTACAGAACGAGATGCTCCTATGGCTATTAAAAAAACTATCATGACTTTGAGTGAATGTTGCGCAGCGCTAAGTTTAATTGTGGCTAGTGTGTGTGTCGCTAACACTCAAAAAACGCAACTATCTATAACTGGTAATACACATCAATTAACTACTTTTACGTCACCGGTAGGTGAAGAATATAGTTATCAGCAGTTTATTGATAACTACAAAATACCTGGGCTAAGTTTTGCTGTTATTGATGATTATAAAGTGATTTATACTAATTTTGCAGGCGTTAAAGATACTAAAAGTAAGCAGAAAATTGATCAATTTACTGCTTTCTCAACGGCATCTATTGCAAAACCTGTCACTGCAACAATTGCAGCAATGCTCGCAGAGCAAGGTAAATTAGATTTAGATACACCTGTGAGTAACTATTTAAAACGTTGGGCGTTGCCTTCATCAGTGTTTGAGTCATCAAAAAACCTTTCTATTCGGCAGTTGTTGTCGCATACCGCAGGGATGAGCCAAGGCGGATATGCTGACTTTCATTTAGGGGATGATATTCCAACCCTTATAGATGTGCTTGAAGGTAAAAAGTTACCACGATATAAACGTCCGATTTCGATGCTATTTGCCCCTGACACTGATTGGCAATACAGTGGCGGAGGGTATGTAATAGTACAAGTAGCGATTGAAGATATAACCGGTAAACCATTGCAAGCATTAGCTCAAAAGATGCTATTTGATCCATTAGGTATGAAAAATACAACGATGTATCAAAATGGAGATAAACAATTTTTAACTAATGTTGCGAAGGTTCATGATCGTCAGCAGCAGGTTATAAGAGATGGCATACCAATTTGTCCGCAAATAGCACCATCTGGGCTGTGGAGTACGCCACAAGACATGGCCAAATTCACAATTGAATATCAAAAGGCGTTAGCAGGTAAAGTAACGTCGGTTATTTCAACATTCGTAGCACGTACCACTACAGATATTCACACGCTTAAAAAAATAGGTGGGTGGTCACCGGGTTGGATGAGATTTGAGGCCAAAGGTAATTTAGAGTGGTTCTCGCATGGAGGCTCAAACACTGGTACTGGCGGGCATATTATGTCAACAATGCAAGGTGGTAAAGGCATTATGGTTTTTATGAATGCGACAACAGAGCACAGAAACCCTGCAATAGATGCGTTTATTGACAGTACGATAAAAAAAATGAAATGGGCACGTGTAATTTCAGCAACAGCAAAACCCCCCAAGCATCAAATAGAGAAAATGCTCGGCAGGTATTTATCTCAGTTTGATCAAATAGTGACGATTACATTATCAAAATCCGGTAACGACTTGATATATGAAGATCCCCTTCAAAACAAAAAAGGCGTTAAAATGCATTATCAAGGAGGTGGGATGTTTGCTGTAGATAATAACCCTAATCAGATAAGTGTTGTAATGAACCCTTTATCTAATAAATATTTTTTAGTACTAAATAATGTTGGGAGTGGTTTAACTGAGCGTGCGATGCGCAAACTTGAAAAAGATGAACAACTTCCTTTTGAAGTAGCAAAACACGCTGATTTTATAAGCACATTAAAGGCATATAAAGCATGGAAAAAAAACTATCCTGATTCAAAATTGCTTTCAGCTAATGCAATTAATAATGCCGGATATAATGCGTTAGGTAACAAGGACTACCAAGTAGCTATAACGCTTTTTAGGGTTTATAGCCATCTATATCCTGATGATGCAAATGCATTTGATAGTTTAGCAGAAGCGTACATGCTCTTTGGAGATACTGTTAATGCGATAGCAAACTATGAGCAATCTTTGCAATTGAACCCACAAAATTCAAATGCACAAAAGATGATACATACCCTTAAAAAGCAATAAGTAGTTATAGATTTAGAATGTGGAATAGCGGGTGTTAAATCTTTTTGATAAACACCCGCTAAACTAAGCATCGCTAAAGGCAAAGGGTTTTTGAAGTAGTTTATAAGTATTTTATTGTAAAGCGGTTCAAAACAGCCAAAACACTGGCATAAAGTGAAATAAGTAAAAGCTTCAATATGCTATCGCCATGTTCAATCATTACATTGACAGTTCCCATACTCACGCCACACGATAAACATAATAAAACACTCAGTACGTTTATATTTTTAAATACATTGCCAAGAACAAAGCTTGTCAGTGTAGCTGCTATACAGGCTATCGCATAACTTGCAACATTTAGAAGTTGCCATTGTTGATGGGTCAGTAGCAATATAGATGCACTAACGAAGCACAGAACGCCAATTAACAATGAAAATTTAAGTGCACTGTTACTAAGGGCAACTTTAACTGCGTGACTCCCATTATAAATTGGTAAAGTGGTGAGTAATTCCCACGATTGTGAACGTTGTGCTTTTGCCCATTGGCATAACGTAACCGCAGCTAACAGCATTAATGTTAAAGCGAATAATACATGCTCTGCAATGTTATAAAAAAAGTTTATCACTATTGCTATGATAGAAAAGAGCACTAATAAAATAATGTATTGCGATAAACTTGAGCCAACAAAATAACTCAATGGGAATAGTTGTTTATTTATGGCTGTGCCGTAATTTGATAAAAATCCACTTGGTACGGGCGACCAACCTGACTGAAGACCTTGGCGGTAATTTATAAGTGCACCGGCTTGCCATATATAGGGCATACCTAATTTGTTTTTACATAGTAAAATTAGACTTAAAACCAGTAAAGAGCATGGTATTAACCACAAAGGTAAGTGTTCAGAAAAGGTGGGTATAATAATTGCGAATGTGAATGCTAAATAACAACATGTTGTAAATAAGTGGCTTGTAACGCGGCAAATAAACCAAATACTCAAGCCCAAGATGTTTGCTAGTAACAGCATGTTAATGTTATTTAAGCTAGGCGATAGGGCAATACCACACAGCAGAGTGAGGTTTATTAAGGCAATAAAAACTTTACCTTGAAACATTACATGTTTGCAGTAATCAGCGACTAAGCATTGCCATTCAGTTGCTTGCATTCGGATACTTTGCCATGCAAGCGCACAATAAGCACACACAACAGCAAATATCATCATCATAGTTGATAACGATTCCACACGAATAAAAATGATACATGCGGCTGTGGCTAAAATAGCCTGAATTAAGTAGCTGGCGCAGCCCAAATCTTTAAACCAAAAATTGAGACTACCCTGATACCAAGGTCGTTTTACTGCATTCATCATCCATGCAGCTCCACAAATAGTTGCTCTAGTGATAAATGGTTGATGGCAAGTGCGCCCGGAATAGGCTCTCCTTGGTAGCCATAAATAATGGCTGAGTTTGCTTGCAAATTAAGCACGCGGTAGGCACTTAGATCGATGTTTTGCTCTGTAAAATTGACTCTTCTAATGGTATCGCGTACGACATCTAATTCGTCAATCAAGATAAGCTCGGCGTCTTTTATTAGGGCTATATGACTGGCTACACGTTCTATATCGGATGTGATATGTGAGGAAAATAAAATACCAGAGCCTGAGTCTAATGCTAAGTCGAACAAGTCGCCCATAAACTGGCGTCGTGCTATTGGATCCAAACTGGCTACTGGTTCATCTAAAATAAGTAATTTGGGATGATAAGCCATAGCCATGATCAGCGCTAAAGTTTGACGTTGGCCGATAGATAAGTCGTTAATTGCAGCATCAGTCGCCAGCTCAAACCGTTTGAGCCATTTAGCTTCTAATTGCAGATCCCATGTAGGGTAAAAGCTGCGGTGTAGTGCCAAAGCATCAGCGACCTTAAAGCCTTCATAACCAAATGTTTGTTGTGGCACATAACCTATTTGGGCTTTACTTTGTGCGCTGAGCTTATCACTGGGTTCACCAAAAACACGTATCTCACCTTGATCAGGTGCTATCAACCCAAGCGCACTGCGTAATAATGTCGTTTTACCTGCACCATTTTTACCCAGTAAACCAATGACCATACCAGGCTCTAAAGCAAGCGAAACATTGTTTAATACACTGCGTTGGTCATAGCTTTTATAAATATTATTGTAGCTAAGAAGGGGCTGTTCCATGTTTATAATTTCCATCGTTTTTTTATAAGCTCGACGAGCGCTTCTTGCGATACATCAAGCTGTTTTGTTTGTTGAACGAGTTGATCGATAGCCTTAAAAAGCAAGGTGTCTTGTTGATCAGGTTGTTGCGATGTTTTTTGTGCCACACGGGTGGCTTGACCGCGACGACGCTCTAACCAGCCTTGATCGACCAATTGACCTATTGCACGTGATACCGTCATCGGGTTTACAGCAAAGTGATCTGCTATTTTACGCACTGATGGCAGCTCTTCACCGGTTAATAATTGCCCGCCCACAATCAAGCGCACAATTTGCTCATGCAATTGTTTATAGATTGGATCGCCATTATTAGGGTTGACATTAATAAATTCTAGCATTACTCTTTCCCTGCTGTATTAATACATTAATACACCGATACACTAAGGTTAAGTTATCATATTGAGTGTAAAATGCAACAAGGGAAAGATTAATGAAAATCATGTTTAATTTACGTAAAAGCCTGATAAAGCTTACAATATTACCAATATTATTGGCCGGCTCAACAGCTGTATTAGCTGATAATAATAAAAAAAACCAACCATTACTCACACCTTGCTACATGGAAGGGCTTGCTGATAGGTTGATGTGTGGCAGTATTAGCCAGTCTTTATCGCAAAATCCGGCGGATGGTAATATTGATATCCACTTTGCTGTAATTCCAGCTATTAAACCAAGTTACCCTGACGAAGCCATTCTTGGTTTTGCCGGAGGTCCAGGGCAAGGCGCAATTGATCTCGCAGC
This sequence comes from Pseudoalteromonas sp. NEC-BIFX-2020_002, assembly GCF_013002825.1. Taxonomy (NCBI): domain Bacteria; kingdom Pseudomonadati; phylum Pseudomonadota; class Gammaproteobacteria; order Alteromonadales; family Pseudoalteromonadaceae; genus Pseudoalteromonas; species Pseudoalteromonas sp. NEC-BIFX-2020_002. The sequence continues at coordinate 42,968 of NZ_JABEPJ010000002.1, read as the reverse complement.
TATCTTTAATAGAAACTTACAATTTGCCCGTGAAACACGCGATATAGTATTGATTGATCAGCGTGGCACGGGTTATTCAAATAAGTTGCAGTGTGACAGTGATGATTTACAAACGCAGTTTGCATTTAATGAAGCCTTTGCTGATTTACCTGCTCTGGGCGCGCAAGACACGCAAAAGTGTAAAGATAAGCTCAATATTGATTTAAGTCATTTCACTACACCTGTTGCCGCTAAAGATTTTGAAGCGGTACGAAAAGCGCTTGGCTACAAAGGGTTTCATCTATATGGGGTGTCTTACGGCACGCGAATAGCGCAAGAATATACGCGTCAATTTCCAAGTTCAGTGATCACCAGCACGCTTGATGGTGTTGTACCTATGCAACAAAGTTTAGCTGCCATTGGTGAGGCTATTGATAGCTCGCTTGCGGCCCTATTTAGTCGTTGTGAAGCCAACGCACAGTGTGCTCAGCAATACCCTGATTTGAAAACTGAGTTTACAGCTTTATTGGCTAAACTCGATGCTCAACCAGTCGAGGTGCAGGTTTTACATCCGCGTACACATGAGACTATTACACTCGCTGTTACAAAAACAAAGTTTTTCGGGGCAATACGTATGGCTTTGTACAGTCATTCACGTCGTGCGATTGTGCCACTGGTTATTACACAAACTGCACAAGGAAATTATTCAGCATTGGCGGGCTTAATGGCAGGGGCTGATATGTCAGAAATGCTCGCCATGGGTATGCATAACGCCATCGTTTGTGGCGAAGACTGGCCACGATTAAATACACAAACCCGTCAGCAATATAATAAAACGTATGTGGGCAGCTTGATGATAGAGGGGCTCGATATTATGTGCCCAATATTAAATGTAACAGCCGTAGATAAATCATTTTATCAACCCCTTAACAGCTCAACACCTACGTTACTGTTATCTGGTGAGCGCGACCCAGCAACACCGCCAAGTTGGGCTGAACTTGCTATGGTAAGCATGAGTGAAGCAACGCATTTGGTATCACCCACGGCAACTCATGGGATCGGCTCGCAAACGTGTGCGCCTAAAATAATCGCCCAATTTATTGATCAAAAAAATATGCAAGATATTGATACCGACTGTATCAAAGATAAAAACGATAAACAGTTCTTTATGAATATCAATGGTGTTGCACCAATGCATACTCAGACCGCAACTTTAAACGCACAAGACAAGGAGTAAACCATGATTAAAGTAACTAACTTAACAAAGAAAATTGGTGATGTTAATGCGTTAAACGATCTTAGCTTTAGCGCACAAAATGGTAAAATAACGGGTTTACTTGGCCCCAATGGTGCGGGCAAAACAACGTGTTTAAGAACGGTGTTTGGTTTGCTAAAAGCAGATAAAGGTACAGCTGAGATTGATGGTATTGATGTTGCAAAAAATCCAATGGCAGCTAAACAAAATTTGGGATTGTTTCCTGATCCTTGTGGATTGTATGAGAGATTAACGCCCAGAGAATATATAACCTTTTTTGCGCAGTTGAGCGGCATGTCAGAGGTTGCGGCAAAAGAAGCGACAGCAAAAGTGCTCGAAAAATTAAGCATGGATGATATTGCAGATCGTCGTTGCCAAGGGTTTTCACAGGGGCAGCGTATGAAAACAGCACTGGCTCAAGCTGTTGTGCATAACCCATCAAACATTATTTTAGATGAACCAACACGTGGTTTGGATGTTATGAGTACACGTATTTTAAGAGAGTTATTATTGCTACTTAAAGCGCAAGGGCACTGCGTACTGTTTTCATCGCATGTTATGCAAGAAGTGGCTGCATTGTGCGACCACGTGGTGATTATGGCCAATGGTAAAGTGGTTGCAGAGGGCTCAGTAGAGTCGTTATGTGAGCGAACAGGTAAAGACAGTTTAGAAGAAGCATTCATAGACTTAATAGGCAGTGACGAAGGAATTGCAGCATGATTAATTTATTAAAAGTGTTATATAAAAAAGAAGTCATGGATGCCAGTCGTGACAAACGTTCAGTAATGGCAGGACTTTATTATGCAATTGGTGCCCCGCTTGGCATATGCATACTTTTTACATTGCTATTACAACAGCTTGCATCGCCTGATGCATTAAAAATAACGATTGAAAATAGTCTTTCAGCACCTAACTTAGTGGCTCATTTAAAAAACAATGATATCGCAATGGGAACGGATAATACGGATAGCAAATTAAAGCCAATTATATTGCAAATAAGTGATGATTATCAGAATAATATGCGCGAAGGTCGCCCAGCGACTGTAACGCTCATTGCAGATAAATCAGATGATAAGCTACGTAAACATATTCAACGCGTGGAAAAAACGCTTGCTTTGTATAACTCTGAAGTGGCTAGCTTAAGATTAATCACACGGGGTGTCGACCCTCAACTAATGAGAGTGCTTGCGGTTGAGGTCAATGATCAAGCAACACCTGATTCTAAAGGTGGTATGTTCTTGGGGATTGCAACTCTATCAATGATTTTAACTGTATTTTATGCTGCAATGAACCTGGCAATAGATACCAGTGCCGGGGAGCGTGAACGTAATTCTTTATCATTATTGTTAAGTCACCCATTAAGTAGCTTACACATTGTATTAGCAAAATCGGCGGCGATAGCGACATTCTCTATGCTGGGATTAGCGATCATTCTAGTGGTGTCGAAGTTTTCTTACGGTATGGTGCCGTGGCAGCAGCTAGGGTTTAGCGTAACCATTACACCGTCATTTATGCTTTTTTGTGCCGTAGTTTGTTTGCCAATTGCATTTATGTCAGCCAGTTTACAGGTGTTTGTTTCGTTTACGGCAAAATCATTTAAAGAGGCGCAATCATACGTGACGATGGTGTTATTTATTCCGATGGCATTAAGCATGGTAACGACTTACGGTATTGCGACAGATATTGTGCAATGGTTACCTATTGCTGCGCAGCAATTTGCACTCATGGAGTTTATTAAAGGCAACCCAATACCGGTGCCACAATTAGTGCTATCAACATTGATTACAATTATATTGTTTGGCGTATTTAGTTATTTAAGTAGCCGTATGCTTAAAAGCGAAAAAGTAGTGTTTGGTTTGTAAGTTTAAAAACCTTAAAAACATATTAAAAGCGGCCGTTGAGCCGCTTTTAATATGGAATGCGATTAAAGTGAAGTGATTGGCTTATCGCCATCGAATAACTCAAAGATGCTATTTTCGTTTGTTGAATGGTTGGCTATTTGTAATAGCGCATTCGCAACGTTTTCTCGACTGATTTTAGCCTCATTTCGCTCACTGGGTTGTTGTGTGGTAATTTTTAGTGAAGCATCTTCGTCGGTGAGTGAGCCTGGGCGTACGATTGTATAATTTAAGCCACTATTTATTAAATGCTTATCAGCCATGTGTTTTGCCACTAAATAAGGTTTTAAATCGCTTTGGATTGCATCCGGGTTATCTGCACCAATTGAACTGACCATGATAAAGCGCTTAATGCCATATTGTTTTGCATAATTTACGGCTTTAGTTGCCGCCCATAAATCAATTAATAACGTTTTATCATCACCCGTACTACCACCTGAACCTGCGGCAAAGATTACTTGCTCACAGCCATCAAACGCTTGGCTAAAGTCACTTTCAAGATCCTGCTCGATAATATCCAAGTAGCTACTACTTAAATCGCTTAACTTATTTTTATCGCGAACAAGCGCGATAACATGCTGCTGATCATTAAGTAGTAATTGTGTCGTCATTTTACCTATTTGGCCACTTGCACCTATGATTAATGTTTTGCCCATTGTTAACTCCTTTCGTTATAAATGAATCGCTAAATTACTCGCGTAACAATAGAGCTTGGGGGAGATATTTATTTTTAAAGGGGTATATAACAAGTAAGCACTAAACATGCTTTAACTAAGACAGGGTCATCTTTATCTTAAAGTTGCATGAAACGTGCAATAAAAAGTGGAGTAAATGAAATAAGCGTAGTTGCTGTGTTATCATTTTATTTCTTAATTTAATGCTTGCTCGGTCTTTTTTTATTTTTCGAGGCACTATTTTTAGTACACAATAATATGATTAAGTATGGGTTTTATTTTTACAAAAAAGGCAATGAACAATGATGAATACTAAGCTTTATAAAATAGTTTTAAATTTAGCTGGCGAGCTTGTAGATGCAGCACAAAGAAAAAACCAAACTAGGTTTGATGCTCTTTACGCTGAGCTAAAAGCATTGTGTATTGAAAACGAAAGCACCGATAAAGATCATCCCGTTCAGTGGGAAACGTTAGCAGATTTTACTGACGAGTTTGAAGATGCAGTATTATTGTATGAAAAGGCATTAGCAAAAGCGGTAGAAATTAACGCGAAGGATTACATGTCATCAATCGCTTACTCAATAGCGACTATGCAAATAGAGCTAGGCCAAATTGAGGCTGCAATTACAAGTCTTGAAAACGCTAAAGTAAGCGCGAATAAAATCGCAGATAAAGAGCTAAAAACTGAAATTGACGAATTATTAGAAAAACTTTCAGCTAAATAATAGTGAACGCATTATTTAAATAGAAATAATTGGACGCGTTTAGCTTAAAAATAAACATTGCACTTATTAATAATTATTAAAGTTGTCAACATCGTTAATAATTATTAATAAAGTGGGATCTTGCTGCAGGACAATGTTAACAAGGGGAAGAGCTTTTGAAAGTATCAATAACACGACCGTTTGATAGTTTTCTTCGTGTTAATATATAAATAAAATTAAATAAAACTTGTTCTATGGTCGGATTTACTGTTATCCTTCTTCGCATCGGGTTGATAGAAAGCCCTGTTTATTTGTAAGTACCACGTTGTTATTAGTAATAATCCTTCGCGTTATCCTCAGTTAAATATTCGTTTTCTTCCTTGTTAAATTGCCTATTTTAAAGGCGCACTTTTATTAATTCTTAGGATACTATTATGTCTACTACAACTACTGGTTCAGTAAAATGGTTTAACGAAGCTAAAGGTTTTGGTTTTATTGAACAAGAGTCAGGCCCTGATGTTTTTGCTCATTTCAGCGCAATCACAAGTGATGGCTTTAAAACTCTAGCTGAAGGCCAACGTGTACAGTTTACTGTTACTCAAGGTCAAAAAGGCCCGCAAGCTGAAAATATCGTTTGCATCTAAATTGTTTAAATTGATGGGTTATTACTAACCCGTCAATATATAAGTTTGAAAAAAAATTGTTTATTTGTACGTACCACGTTGTTATTAGTAATAATTATACGCGCTGTCCTCAGTTAAATATTTTTTCCGGCTCAATCGTCTGAATTACAGACACACATTTACTATATTTAGGATATCTATTATGTCTACTACAACAACTGGTACAGTTAAATTCTTTAATGAAGCAAAAGGTTTCGGTTTTATCGAACAAGAGTCAGGTCCTGACGTTTTTGCTCATTTCAGTGCTATCTCTGGCGATGGTTTTAAAACCCTTGCTGAAGGCCAACGTGTACAGTTTACTGTTACTCAAGGTCAAAAAGGCCCGCAAGCTGAAAACATCGTTTGCATCTAATTGCCTTATTTAATGGGTTAGCAATAACCCATTAATGTTTAGAAGTTTGAAAGAAAGATTGTTTATTTGTACGTACCACGTTGTTATTAGTAATAATTCTACGCGTTATCCTCAGTTAAATATTTGTTTTTTCCAGCTCAATCGCCTCTTTATGGCACACTTTTATTAATTTTTAGGATATCTATTATGTCTAACACTACAACTGGTACAGTTAAATTTTTCAACGAAGCAAAAGGTTTCGGTTTTATCGAACAAGAGTCAGGTCCTGACGTTTTTGCTCATTTCAGTGCAATCTCAGGCGACGGTTTCAAAACTCTTGCTGAAGGCCAACGTGTACAGTTTACTGTTACTCAAGGTCAAAAAGGTCCACAAGCTGAAAACATCGTTTGCATCTAATTGCATACAATTTAATGGGTTAGCAATAACCCATTAATATTATTATTTAAAATAACCTCTGCATTTTTAATACATTTCACATTCTTTTATTCAGTATCTTATCGTACTCACAGTTTCGCGAAAATAATCCACTTTACCTGCCAACTCATGAGAAATAATATAAGTACGGCTGCTAACGTCTTTTTTTGCTTCACCATACCAAAATGATTGATCAAAGGTTGTTATATGCCAGCCATCCCCTAAAGCTTGAGATCCCATGCTTGTAATAAGGGTTCCTTTAGGAAAAATATCAGTACTTAGACGAGTTAATAAAGTTATAAAGCCAGCTTTGTCATTGCATTGTTGCCAACTGGTTTGCGCATCATCTTTGTAATGCTCTATACGCAGATCAATATCGTCAGCAATTAAATCTAGTAATGCCATATTTCCTTTTTCGAATAAATTTAAAACTTTATGAATTGCAATATCACTATAGCGTTCAATCATTTTTTAGTCCTTTTGGTTAATTGTATTGTTTTCTCAGTTGAAATTAGCAAATTCATAGCTATAGGTATAATATTGTTTATATTATCAATCCATAGGTAAATTATGTGATAGAGGTTAGGCCATTAACTTACTTCATCTCAGCATATGAGGAAGGATCAATCACTGCAGCGGCATCGCGATGTTTCATTGCTCAGCCTTCAGTTACTCATGCTATTAAAACTCTGGAAATAAGTTTAGGTGTTAAGTTATTTGAACGCAGTAAACGAGGTATAAAACCCACCGCTGATGGCCATAAGCTTTACAAACTTGCGAGTGATTTACTGTTACAAAACCAGCAGTTAGAGGCCGCTTTTATACCTAGCAATGTGCACGAGTTAAATCTATATGTGCAGCCGGATATAAATATCGAGCGCTACGCTAATATTCTAGAACTGATAAAAAATACACCTATAAATGTTAACTTATTCATCGTTGATGTTATTGAACAAGCGCAAATAGCGCTGATTGATGAGCAATTATTACCACCACAGTTTAAATTTAAAGGGCTAAACCAAGAAGGCTATAAGCTGATCGTACATAAAGATCACCCTTAGCGAAAAATAAAACAGTGGGTTTGAATGAGTTGCAAGGGTTAGCCTTTATTGAAAGGCCTTACTGCACTAATCGAAAAGCATTTGAAAGACTTATTAGTGATGAAAACATATCAATCACTTATCAAGGCAAAGCTATCCATGACTTTCAGCTTCAAGGCCTTGTAAAGTTAGGTTTCGGAGTTGCTGTTATACCTGAATCATACATTCAAAAAGAATGTGATTTAAAGTATATTCCGATTGTCTTAAATAACCCTATAATGCGCTCGATTGTATTAGCTTATCGAAAGTTACCAAAGAGTGTAGTTGCAGTTATCGAAGGTACCTCACTGATTTAAAGTTTTTATTTTATATCTCAGCCGTAAGGTATAGGTAAGTTAAATTGGCGATTTAGCCTATGCGCTATCTAAGGTATAATGCTTGAATTGTTGGTAATTGCCTCAATATAGTGATTACTTATTGCGATGTTGCATTATTTTAAATACAAGTACACCTCGTGATAATATCACACTTTATAACATCGCATTTATTCTTAAAATTTGGATTTGTCGTGGCGCAAGTAAGAGCTAGAGTCCAGCTTAATGTTGGCAAAAACAGTGATATTCCCGCAGAAATAATCTCATTCAGCGGTTTAAAAGATGGTCAAGAGCATGTTGCATTGGTATTTAACCGTGCAGATACAGAGCAATCTGTACCACTTATCCGTATGCATTCTGAGTGTTTAACAGGCGATGTATTTCATTCATCTCGCTGTGATTGTGGCGAACAACTCAATGAATGTATTGAGATGATGAACCAACAGGGTGGTATTTTGCTCTATTTACGCCAAGAAGGGCGCGGCATTGGTTTATATAACAAAATCGATGCTTATGTATTGCAATCACAAGGTATGAATACCTATGAAGCAAATAATCATTTAGGGTTTGCTGATGACTTACGTGACTTTTCAGACGCCGTTTTGATGCTTGAAGCGATGGGGTTAAATCATGTTAAATTAATGACAAATAACCCAAATAAATTAAATGCACTGCGAGATGCTGGGATTGAGGTTGATTCAGTTGTAGGCACTCACGCTCATATTAAAGCGGGTGTCGTAGGGAATCGTGCTTATTTAGAAACTAAAATTAAGCACGGCGCGCACATGTTAGATATAAAGAAGATTAAAAAACCATAGTTTTGAGCTTTCAACTCTGTGATCCCACCTTGCGCCGAGTTATACTCGGCGTGTTTTGTTGCTAATTTAAGAGCTAGTATGTCAATTGAATTACGAGTATTTAAAGCCGATGCTGGGCTGAAATGGTTTAAAGCTGGGTGGCATATTTTTAAAACACAGCCATTTACCTTTATTTTTATGCACTTATTTATAGGTATTGTCGGCTTACTGTCGCTATTTTTGCCTTTTTTGCAAATATTAGCCGCGCTTGCAACGCCATTTTTAACGGCTGGTTTTTACCAAGCGGTAATTACTAAGCAGCAAGGCGGAAAAATTATGCTGGCCGATATTCTTAAGCCTTTCACGGCTAAAGGTAATCGAATGGGGCTATTACGTTTGGCATTGTACCAAATGGCAGCGGGTATACTGATGGCACTATTAGCCAGTGGTTTATTTGGTGAAGCGGTTGAAATTATGAGTAATCCAAATGTAGATCCAAATATCGCATTGCAGCAAGTCATTAACAGTATTTCGATGGCAAATGTGGCTTTGTTTTTAATTGCTTTGTCGGTTTATTTAACCGCGTTTGCGTACGCTGTACCACTGGTTTATTTTAATAAACAAAAACATATATTTGAAGTGCTAAAAAGCTCATTTATGGTGTTTTATCACAACATGGCTCCACTGAGTATATACGGCGCAATTGCAGCGGGTTTGATGATGTTTTCAATGTTCTTATCATTCTTGCCTCTGTTGGTTTTAATGCCGATTTGTTACATTAGTTTTTTTGTTTCTTATCAAGCTATTTTTATGCCGATTGTACCGCCAGCAGATGAAAAGCCTGTGGCGCAGCAGCATAATGATGACAGCGGTCGTTTTGACGCGTAATGGCTGATGAAATGGATGAAGCTTTACAAAAAAAGCTAAAGAATTATGTACTTTGGTTACTCGGACGCCAAGAATATTCGCGTCGAGAGTTAACCCAAAAATTACAGCAAAAAGAGGCAACGCCTGAATTTATCGAGGCTTTATTAGATTGGTGCGAAGAGCACAATTTTATTAATGAGCAGCGTTATATTGAAGGGTTTGTTCGTCGTCATATTGCTAAAAAACATGGTTTAAAGCGTATACAAAGCGAAGCCATGGGAAAAAGGATTGACCGAACACTTTTAGAAAGTGTTATTGAATCATTTGAAATAGATTGGTTTGAGTTAGCGCAGGATGCGTATTTAAAGAAATATTCAAATTCACAGGACGACTTCGATCACAAAGAAAAAGCTAAGCGCGTGCGCTACTTAATGTATCGAGGGTTCAGTTACGAACAAATAGATTTTGCAATGCAAGCACAGTAAAAATGGGTGAGACGTTCACATGCAGCACATGACTACCGCACAGATCAGGCAACAGTTTTTAGACTTTTTTGCCAGTAAACAACATCAAATTGTTCCATCAAGCTCGCTTATTCCGGGTAACGATGCGACATTATTATTTAATAATGCCGGCATGGTACAATTTAAAGACGTATTTTTAGGCGCAGAAAGTCGCCCTTATAACCGCGCAACAAGCTCACAACGTTGTGTGCGTGCCGGTGGTAAGCATAACGATTTAGAAAATGTAGGCTACACAGCCCGTCACCATACATTCTTTGAAATGTTAGGTAACTTTAGTTTTGGTGATTACTTTAAGCAAGACGCGATTAAGTTTGCTTGGGAATTTTTAACCGACGTAGTAAAACTACCTAAAGAAAAACTGCTTGTTACTATTTATCATGACGATGAAGAAGCATTTGGTTATTGGGCTAACGAAATTGGTTTGCCTGAAGAGCGTATTATTCGTATTGCTACCTCAGATAACTTTTGGTCAATGGGTGACACTGGTCCATGTGGCCCATGTTCTGAAATTTTTTATGATCATGGCGAACATATTTGGGGCGGCCCTCCAGGCTCGCCTGAAGAGGATGGCGACCGTTTCATTGAAATTTGGAACTTGGTATTCATGCAGTATAACCGTCAAAGCGACGGTGCGATGGAGCCGCTTCCTAAGCAGTCTGTTGATACGGGCATGGGTCTTGAGCGTATTGCCGCTATTTTACAAGGCGTACATTCAAATTACGAAATAGATTTATTCCAAGGCTTGATTAAAGCAGCTGCAGAAGTGACCAATGCACAAGATATGGATGATAAATCACTGCGCGTAGTCGCGGATCATATTCGTTCATGTGCATTTTTGATCTCAGATGGTGTAATGCCATCAAATGAAGGTCGTGGTTATGTACTGCGCCGCATTATTCGCCGCGCGGTTCGCCACGGCAACAAACTAGGCGCACAAGGTTCTTTCTTTTATAAATTAGTAGCGGCGTTAATCGAGCAAATGGGTCAAGCGTACCCTGAGCTTGCAAAACAACAAGAAATTATTGAAAAAGTACTGCGTATCGAAGAAGAGCAGTTTGGTAAAACACTTGAGCGTGGTTTAGCTATTTTAGAAGATAGCTTAACGAGTTTAACCGGTGATGTGATCCCTGGTGAATTAGTCTTTAAACTTTATGATACATACGGTTTCCCTGCTGATTTAACCGCTGACGTTGCCCGTGAGCGCTTTATGAGTATTGATGAGCAAGGCTTCCAAGAGTGCATGGCTGTGCAGCGTAAGACTGCCCAGCAAGCGGGTAAATTTGGTGCAGATTACAACCAACAATTAAAATCTGATAAACACACAGACTTTAAAGGCTACACTGCAACACATTATAGCGGTACTGTAATCGAAATGTTCGCACAAGGTGAAACGGTATCAGTACTTGAAGATGGCCAACAAGGTATTGTAGTGCTGGACCGTACACCATTCTACGCTGAATCAGGTGGCCAAGTTGGCGACACAGGCACGCTAACAGTTGCCGGTGGTGAATTTACTGTTACTAATACAACCAAGCTTGGTAATGCTTTTGCACATCACGGAACAGTGATGGGTCGTATTGGTGTGAACGACAAAGTAGATGCAAACATTAATGATGCGCGTCGCGATCGCGTTAAAAAGAACCATACTGCTACGCATATTCTACACGAAGCACTGCGTCAGTTATTAGGCGACCACGTATCGCAAAAAGGCTCATTAGTAGACCCTGAACGTTTACGTTTTGATTTCTCGCATTTTGAAGCGGTTACTAAAGCTGAGCTACGTGAAATTGAGCGTGTAGTAAACGACGAAATTCGTCGTAACTTTGCCCTTAACACTGAGTTGATGGCAATCGATGAGGCCAAAGAAAAAGGCGCAATGGCGTTATTTGGTGAAAAATACGATGACGAAGTTCGCGTAGTCACCATTGGCGATTACTCGATTGAGCTGTGTGGTGGTACTCACGTAAATCGTGCCGGTGATATCGGTTTATTCAAAATCGTATCTGAAAGTGGTATTGCTGCTGGTGTACGTCGTATTGAAGCGGTAACAGGCGCTGATGCCATAGCTTACGTGAGCACGCAAGAGCAGCATTTAAACGATGTAGCGGCACTGGTAAAAGGCGATAGCGCCTCAGTGCTTGAAAAAGTAACCGCTTTGCTTGAAAAATCAAAAGGCCTTGAGAAACAAATTGCACAGTTAAGCGATAAGTTAGCAAGCGCAGCGGGTGCATCTTTACTTGATTCAATCGTTGAAATTAATGGCATTAAGCTACTTGTGGCAAACGTTGAAGGCACTGAATCAAAAGCGTTACGCGGCATGGTTGATGATCTTAAAAATAAGATTGGCTCAGGTGTTATTGCTTTAGGCGTTGCTGATGGCGACAAAGTAAGCCTGATTGCTGGTGTTACGAAAGACTTAATCGGTAAAGTTAAAGCGGGTGAGCTTGTGAACCACATGGCGTCTCAAGTTGGCGGTAAGGGCGGTGGTCGCCCTGATATGGCACAAGCCGGTGGTTCGCAGCCACAACATTTAAGCGCAGCACTTGATAGTGTTACAGCTTGGTTAACTGAGCGTACTTAAGCTTAAGTGGCGCTTATTGTTCAAAAGTTCGGTGGCACTTCGGTAGGCTCTATTGAGCGTATAGAAGCTGTTGCCGACCTTGTTGTGAAAACTAAGCAACAAGGACATCAAGTGGTGGTGGTGCTCTCTGCAATGTCTGGAGAGACTAACCGCCTCATCAATCTTGCCAAACAAATCGATGCTCGTCCGAGCAGCCGTGAACTCGATGTACTTCTAACAACGGGTGAACAAGTTTCTGTAGCACTACTTGCTATGGCTATTATAAAGCGTGGCCATTCTGCGGTGAGCTTATTAGCAGATCAAGTGAATATTCGTACTGATAATATGTTTGGTAAAGCGCGTATTGAAGACGTAGCAGCAACAAGGCTAAAACATGAACTTGAGCATAATCGCATTGCAATTATAGCTGGATTTCAGGGGCGTGATGTTGAAGGTAATATTACAACGCTTGGTCGTGGCGGTACAGATACCTCTGCAGTTGAGATTGCAGGTGCAATAGGTGCCGATGAATGTCAAATCTACACAGATGTTGACGGAGTCTATACAACCGATCCTCGTATTGAGCCTAAAGCGCGGCGTATGAGTCATGTCACTTTTGAAGAAATGTTAGAAATGGCTAGCCTCGGTGCAAAGGTATTGCATATTCGCTGTGTAGAAGCCGCTGGTAAATATAATTTACCGATAAGGGTGTTGTCGAGTTTTAACCCAGATCAAGGCACACTAATTAGCTTTGAGGAAACCGATATGAAAAGTAATGTGGTCTCTGGTATTGCTTTTAATCGTGACGAAAGTCTTATTAACGTTAATGGTGTGCCTAGTGGCACTGAGTATTTAGCGTCAATATTGAAACTTTTTTCAGAAAATGGCATCGAAATAGATATGATTAATCAAGTTAATCATAACTTTGAAAAAATAGACTATGCTTTTACAGTACACACTAATGATTTTGATCAATCGCTTGAAGTATTACGTAATAATCCCCACTGTATTAACAGTGATGATGTTTCAGGTTGTAGCTCAGTAGCTAAAGTATCAGCCGTTGGTGTAGGTATGAAATCACACTCAGGTGTGGCAAGTTTATTTTTTGATGCATTAGCAAAAGAGAATATTCAAGTGTTATTAGTATCAACATCTGAGATTAAAATCTCAGTTTTAATAGATGAAAAATACTTAGAATTGGCAGTACGTGCATTACATAAGGTTTTTTTAACGGAAAATGAATCGATTTAGAGTTTTTACTTACTTTTAAGGCTTATTTTCTTTAAGATACGAACGCGGAATCTTTTAATTTATTGGAATAATGGGAGCAAGAGAATGCTAATACTAACTCGTCGAGTAGGTGAAACCCTAATGATTGGTGACGAAGTAACAGTCACTGTACTAGGTGTTAAAGGAAATCAAGTACGTATTGGTGTTAATGCACCTAAAGACGTATCGGTACACCGTGAAGAAATTTACATGCGTATCCAAGCTGAAAAGTCTAACCCGAATCCGGGCAACGATTAATTAGCCAATTGAATTGATATGAAAGAGCCGCTTATTAAGTGGCTCTTTTTTTTATGTATTGAATAACGTCATCAGTGAGTACGCTGTTTGAAATATATTGCATACCTTTACTACTTTTTAAAACAATGCCTTGATTAGTAAAGATCACTTCATCAATGTTTTGCCATTCAAGTTGATAGCTTTTATACGGATTAACGCTTTTAAACCCTTCTTTATCAATCGTTAGGGTCGCTTCTGAACCTGATGCACGACTGAGCATTTGACGCGTTACCCACCAAGGTCTACGGTAGTAAAAAGCAACACACTCCAATACAGCAGCCATGATCATAAAGTTGCCTAAATAGTGCTTATCCATTACATATATTGCAATCAGCCCAAGGCTTACCAGCAATGCTAAAAAAGCATATTTAGGTTTTGCTTGTCCACTATAGGGCAATGATTCATCAAAACATTCATAAAAATAAGGTTTATCAAGGGTGTAGCTTGTAGTGAATAACATAGTTTTACTATTGATTCTAACAGTTGCGCTATTTTAGCAAGCTTAATTAAAAAAAGCCGTTTCTTTTGGCTTTCATTATGAGATGTTAAACAAAATAATGACGCTTTATGATGGGTAATATGTTTGGTTTAATGAGTTCGATCATTGTGTTGGTAAGTGCAAGCTCACTCAGTGCTAGCCCAATAGAAGCAAAACCGGTGACAGATTTTTTGGTTATGGCAGACATGCCTTATACAATTATTGATCATAAAAACTTAGCCCCCACAGGTCTTTTAGGCAAAAAAATAGCGCAAACTCCTCATGGTTTTTTAATGCACTTAGGTGATATGAAAGCGGGCGCAGAGCCATGCACTGATAAGTTACTTACAACACATAAGCAACTGCTTAGCACTTTAACAGAGCAGCCATTTGTATTTACACCAGGGGATAATGATTGGACCGACTGCGACCGTGAAAACTTAACCCCTCGTTATGATGAGCTAGAGCGTTTGGCTTTTATAAAAGAATTGATGTTTGATAAGGCTTACCTTGAAAAAGTGACTACACTGACGGGCTTTAAACGCCAAACGAGTATGACAGAAAATGCGCGTTGGCAGTTCGCTGACGTTGAATTTATGACGCTGCATATAGCGGGGACTCATAATGGTCGTCGGCAAGTATTAAAAAGTGATAAGCAAATGGCTTATCACCACGCAGACTTAAGAGATAGCAATAACCTTAGCTGGTTAGCGCAAGCAGACCCAAAAGCCAAAGCCTATGTTATAGCTTTTCAGGCAGATATTTATACTCATAAAACAGAGCAAGCTGCATGCAGTGAGTTGGTTACTGCCAATTGTGATGGCTTTAAAATCTATCGTGATGCACTAGCGCAGTTCGCCCAATCGGTGGCAAAACCTGTACTTGTCATTCATGGCGACACCGGTGAGTTTTGCCAACAAAAGTTAGCTGCTAATTTAACTCGTTTAAATGCACCCGGCGACTATATGTTTAGCGATATTGCCCAAGTTAGCATTACTGAAAGTAAAGATAGCAACGGGATAAACTGGCAAATTACGAGCCTTAAAACCAACAAACCATTAGTAAGAATCTGTAACTGAGCAATCTATGTTTAAGTTAATAATTGAATGTTAAGCGCACAGTAAACATATCTGCTTGCTGGGTGACATTATAGTGCCAGTTTAGTTGTTTACAGGCTTGGTTGATGATCATAAAGCCAAGTCCATTGCCTTTTTGGGTAATGTCTTTATTCGTAGTATTAGTAAATGTAATGCCAGTTTCACAAAGAGTTACCTGTAAATCGCCATTTGCATAATATTGATAATTTCTACTGATTTGTTCTAACATTAAATTCAGTAATGGCTTGTAAGTTTTGATTTTTAAAGTTTTTATACTCATTTTAAGAACAATGCACACACCTTTGTTCGCTAAATTAGTTTGCCAATTTTTAAGGTAGGTAGTTAAGTTTACCTCGTGTAAGTGGCATTCTTCTAATTGCCATAATGCTAAAATAGCATCACTACTTGTGGTGAGGTTTTTTTGTGCATGAGACAGTTGATCTATAATAGGTAGAGCCGCAAGTGGTAAATCATCTTGCTGGGCGAATAAAGATAAACAATGGTTTATTTGGCTCAATGGTGTTCGCACTTCATGGCTTAAAAAAGCAGACAGTAAACGCTCTTTTTGTTGTGCATCTTGCTCTTGCGCTCTAATTGACCTCAACTGAATTGCAACAGTATCAAATTCATCAAAATAAAAAGTACGAATTTTCTTATCATGGACAGTGGCATGTAGCTTTAAAGTTTCAGTGATGATTTTTTTCGCACTATTTATGTTGATAACAATAATAACGACAGTGAGTATCCCAGCTATAAGCGCTAACCAAGGGAGTAAAGAGAGGGACTCTGCTTGGGCAAAATAATGAACTACAAATATTGGAGTGGTGTTTGTGCCGTATGGCAAAATATAAACATCATCACGATTGTGTTGTAATAGCGATACCTCGTTAAGCTTTAGTTGCTGTTGCTGCCATAAGTCAATGATCCAAGCTGGTAAGTCGTTTATGTTTTTAGTAACAATTTTAAAATCATCAATGTAAGGCTGCGCCAAATGGTTTTCAGCTAATTGCTCCGCATCATAAAACAGGTAATGTGCGGCGGTATCGTCTAATGCATAGTGATAGCTATTTAATACGATAGCTATCCAAATCACTATAATCGTGAGTAGTGTAATGGCTGTACGTAATACTAAAAATTGGCTGATTGAATGTTGTTTTACTTTAGTCATTTGCCAACCTAAGCACTACGCCTTGTTTTTTTAACGTATGCAGTAGCTCCACTTCGTCATCTTTAGTGAGGTTCGTTCTTAGTCGCGTAAGTAGTGACTTATACATGTTGTTATTTACATCTTGATCTGGCCAAACTGTATTTATTATCATCTCTTTACTCACTGGAGCAGGGCTATGCCTTAGTAATAAAGCGACTAAAGTCCATTGTTGAGGTGATAAAATAATAGTGCGCTGCGCTCGTTTTATAATTTTAGCTTCTAGATCGATACTCAGGGTATCAAGATTAAAGTGTGTGGCTTCACAGCTATGTTTTTTTGCAAGTAATTTTATTCTTATAACTAATTCTTCAAGTGCAAATGGCTTGGTTAAATAATCAAGTGCCCCTGCTGCAAATGCGGCGAGTTTATCTTCAAGCGCACTGCGTGCAGTGAGGAATAAAATAGGCGCGGTGTTAGTATCACGCCATTGTTGTGCTAATGATAAACCAGTGCCATCGGGTAAGTTGATATCAAGGA
Source organism: Pseudoalteromonas sp. NEC-BIFX-2020_002 (assembly GCF_013002825.1). Lineage (NCBI taxonomy): Bacteria > Pseudomonadati > Pseudomonadota > Gammaproteobacteria > Alteromonadales > Pseudoalteromonadaceae > Pseudoalteromonas > Pseudoalteromonas sp. NEC-BIFX-2020_002. The sequence continues at coordinate 26,022 of NZ_JABEPJ010000002.1, read as the reverse complement.
TAATGGCATCATAATGTTGCCCAACACAGATCCCTTTTGCTTGCGCTAAAGAGCGGGCATAGTCCACCTCAATACCTTCATTTTCTAAAAAGGTAATAGCTTGTTGTGCAAGAATTGCGTCGTCCTCAACTAATAATATAATCATGGTGTTCTAGGGCCTGCTTATTTTTAGAGAGTAAATTTACAGTAATGAGTTTATTTTCAGTCATGTAGAGCCTGTGGTGTGTGGTTACTCCCCATCAATAGGCGATAACGTAGCATAAATGCTAAACATGCGCTGCCCTTTGTACTCTGACGCGGGGTGATAAAATAGCCCCTTTATTGAACGTATTTTAATCATACAAAGTCAACTGCTTCTATACTGTTACCTTTAAGTTACCATTACTTTGTTAGTGTAGCGCTAAATATTTGGAGACAACAATGGGTACTATTAAAATGAATTTAGCAACGAGTGTTTTTGCTCTCAGCTGTATGCTGTCTGGCTGCGGTGATACGCCATCACAAGCATCTGAAAAACAAACCGATAACAATAATTCTAACGCGCATGTGGCGACTAAAGTTCTTTATAATGCGGATGTGTATACGGTTAACGGTCAACAACCGTGGGCACAGGCAGTCGCTTTGCAGGATAACAAAATAGTATTTGTTGGCTCTAACGATGACGTTCAAGATTTTATTGGGGCAACTACAAGCGTGCTCAATTTAGAAGGTAAAATGGTGCTGCCAGGGTTTCACGATGTGCATATGCACCCACTAGAATCTGCTTCTACAGCGACGCAATTTAGTATCCCGAGTTATGCTACAGCCAATGAGTACATTGATGCTATTTATAATGCCTCGGTACAAAATCCAGATGCGACATGGCTAATAGGTTATGGGCATGAAATAGCGACTTTACTCGCTATGCGTGACTCGCCACTTTCTGTAATAAATGAAGCCGTTAAAGATAGACCTGTGATCATCATGGAACAAACATCGCACTCTATGTGGGTCAATAGTAAAGCACTTGAACTGGCAGGAATTACGAGCCAAAGTAAAGATCCAATAGGTGGGGTGATTGGTCGCGATGAAGAAGGCTACCTTGACGGTATTTTATATGATAACGCAGGTAATCAGGTGATGGAGCTTGCTATGCAGTCTTTACCAGATGCACAGCAACAAGATTACTTAGGGTTAATTGAATACACTATGCCCGAACTGAACAAGGCAGGCATAACGTCAATCAGCGATGCGCGTACGTATTGGCAGCGCGGGCACATAGAAACGTGGCAACGGGTTGCTGACGAAGATAAATTAAGTTTACGAGTTAATTTAGGGTTGTGGGCATATCCGCAAATGAATGACGAAAAACAAATTGCTAAGCTAAAAAGCTTGTACCAGTCAGACCAAAATAGCTTGTTAAAAGTAAACCAAGTAAAGTTTTATATGGATGGTATTTTAGTTAATACGACCGCCGCAATGCATGAACCTTATGCCATTAATTGGCTCGATTTATATGGTAATAAAGGGCTTAATTACTTTTCTCAAGCGCGTATTGAAAAGTATCTGACAGCACTGGAAAACCAAGGGTTTGATTTTAATATCCATGCCATTGGTGATAGAGGGATCAGCGAAGCGCTCAATGCGATAGGTAATGCGTCTCTGGGTAAATCTCGTCACCGAATTACCCATTTAGAAGTCATAGACCCTGATGACTATAAACGCTTTGCACAGCTTAATGTAATTGCTGATGCGCAAGTTGCGGGAGAGTTTACTAACCCGGCGCATTGGCCTGAAGTCGCTGAGTTTATTGGCACCGAGCGAGCGCAAGATTTAGTACCAATAAAAAGCCTGGTAACGGCAGGAGCAAGGCTAACACTTAGTAGTGATTGGAATGTCAGTACGTTTGATCCTTTAGTAGGGTTAATGCATGCAGTTACCCGTGCACCACAGGCAATTACTTTAGAGCAAGCCATTGCAGCGTACACCATTAATAGTGCGTATGCGATGCGACAAGATGATTTAGTAGGCAGTATTGAAGTGGGTAAACACGCTGATCTCGTCGTACTTGATAAAAACCTATTCAACATTAAACCAGACGAAATTACATCGGTGAAGGTGATGATGACATTGCTAGACGGTGAGCAAGTCTATAAACGTTAATAATTTAATCATTGAAAGTAGCCGTTTTAAATTCGAGTGAATAGCAGTGGCATTCACTCGAGTTTAAAGTTATTACAGTTAGTCACCTCTTAAACCGGCATCTTTCATAAGGTTTTCAAGCTCATCTTGTAATTCAAACAGTTCAGGTTCTATTTGCTCTAGTTCACAGTCATTTTTAAGCGAAGTTTCAATAGTTTCTGAAAGAGCCTTTAACTTTGGCACTCCCGTATAACAACACGCACCATGAAATTTATGAATAATACTTAAAACATGCTCACAATCTTGGCTAGTGGTGGCCTCATCAAGTAGGCGCAATGTTTCTGGCACACTCAGTAGTAACATGTTGAGCATTTCAAGGGCGAGCTCATTTTTACTTCCGGCACGTTGCAATGCCAATGGCCAATCTAGCGATGTGCTAACAAAAGGAGGCTCAATGTATGCTTGGATATTCCGATTTTTGTCACGTTTAAGAGGCGATTGTGGACTATGATCACTAATAATTTGTTTTAGCATATCCTCATCAATTGGCTTGGTTAAATAGCCTTTAAAACCGTCTTTAATGAGTTGTTCTTTTTCACCAGCAAGCGCATGGGCGGTGACAGCAATAATAGGCGTGTCTTCATTTAATGAGGATTCTAAAATTAATTTGCAGGCAGTAATACCATCCATTATGGGCATTTGAATGTCCATAAAAATAATATCGTATTTATTGCTCTTACAAATGCTATAAGCTTGGGATCCGTTATGAGCGGTATCTATGTGCTCTATTTGCTCTTCAAGTAATGTGCAAATGAGTTTTAAATTAGCATCGTTGTCATCAACCACAAGGACTTTAAGCGGCAGTAGCTTTTCGGTGTTTTCTTCAATGTTATGAACAGGGTGATCAAGTCGATACGGTGCTGCAAGTACTTCACATAATTTGCGATGGTTGAGTGGTTTACTAAGGCATGCATCTGCACCGCAGCCTATATAGGCTTCTCGCATATTATGAGAGACGGTATTGAGCATTAAATATAAGTAATCGGTAGAGTCTCTAGCGGCTTTAATATAGCCTTTTAAACGCTGCATTTCATCGACTGCAGCAACATGGCCGATAATACAAATATCGTAATTAAACTCTTTGTTTATCTCTGCTAAAAAGCTTTCTTCTGTAAAGCAGCCCGTCACTTGAGTTTGCCATTCATTTAATAATGACAATACAGCATGGTGAGTATGCTCATGCGGCTCAAGATATAAAATGCGTTTGTTAGCAAGTGATTTACTCGGTAAATCACTATTGTAACTATGATTAGGGATTCTAAATACACCATTAAAGGTAAAGCACGTACCTTGGCCCGGCGCTGAATTGAGGGTTATTCGACCGCCCATCGCTTCAACGATATGCTTAGTAATAATCAAACCTAAACCAGTACCCCCAAACTTACGTGTAATGCTTGAATCCGCTTGGCCAAAAGGGGTAAACAATGCATCTTGCTTATCCATTGGAATGCCAACGCCCGTATCAGTAACTGAAACTAAAACAGAGGCGCGCTCTTCATCAAGCAGTCGATGGCCTATATCAATTTTGATTGCGCCTTTTTCAGTAAACTTAATGGCGTTGCTGATCAAATTGATTAACACTTGCTTAAAGCGAGTTGGGTCACCGGTAATGTTATCAGGTACTTGTGAATTAATATAAATCGATAGTTCGAGCTGTTTTTCATCAGCACTTGGGGCTAGTAAAGTGAGCACTTCGTTAACGTTATCGCGTAGCTGGAATTGAATTGATTCAAGTTCCATTGCACCAGCTTCTAATTTAGAAAAATCTAAAATATCACTAATGATAGTCATTAAACTATTGGCTGATAACTCAATGGTATCGAGGTAATCTTTTTGATGTTTATTAAGCGGTGTTTTATGTAACTGCCGAGTAAAACCAATTACACCGTTAAGAGGCGTTCGTAATTCATGACTCATTTTTGCTAAAAAGTCAGATTTAACACGGTTAGCGTCTTGCGCATCTGTTTTGGCAATGCTGAGTTGAATATTTTGTGTTTCATAAAGCTCTAATGATTCACGTAAATCGCTGGTGGCTTGGTCAATGTGTTTTTGCATCTCATCTTTTTGACCCACCATGGTATCTGAAATTGTATTTAGGCCTTGGCGTAATAATTCAAATTCGCCAACCATAGGCTGCACTAAACCAGTGTCTCTTTTACCTTCTATTAGTTTATCTGTTGCTAAAACAAGCCTGTTTAAAGGCGTCATAAACATATGACTTAAACGAATCGCCAATATCGCAGCAAGTACTAAAGCCAGAATAATAATAATACCGGTAACTAATAACGCGCGTTGTTGGCCAATAATGGCCTGACTTTTATTTAGTTGTACCACAACCGTGCCAAGCGATGCTTGAAATGCTGCGCTGTCCCATTGTGAATCGGGTGTTGAATGATTAATGATGGGAGTAAAAAAGGTAATAAGGTGATTATTGTCTAAAACTTTTGTTGTTTTGGTATTTTTTAAATTTTCGTCATGCATAAGATCATCAAAGTCACGATGATAGTTACTTGTTAGCACGAGTTCATTGCGTTCATCAAAAATGGCAATGGTCTTAATTGAAGGGGAGTGTTTATTATGAGCATGACTGATCAAACGGTTTAGCAGTTGTTTGTTTTTTGCCAATAGGGGTTGTTCAATTGCAATTGAAAGAGGCTCAGAAATAGTGCTGCCTTGCTGATATAAAATTTCATCAAGCTCAATGTAACGATTTATTGTAAAATAGCCGCCAAGTAACAACCCAATAAGCACTGTGGGAATAAGTGTTAGCGTTAAAACTGAGTCGCGCAAACCAAGTTTAGTCATAAGTGAACGTTGTTATCATTATTAGTTAGTTAAAGAGTATATACTTATAAGCTAGTAATCAATCACTCACGTAGAATCAATATTTAAGGTGTTGCCCGATGGCGCAGTTTTTCCAAGCAAAAAAGAAAACCCTCACGCAAGAGTCATTAACATTGGCTATCACAGGCATGGATCATCAGGGGCGAGGGGTCGCAAAGCACCATAACAAAGTGTGTTTTGTAAATGGAGCACTGCCGGGCGAAACCGTTAAAGTTAAACTAACAGAAGATAAAGCCCGCTACAGCGCGGCAAATACGATCAAAGTCATTAGCGCCAGTGAATCACGAGAAAAACCTTTTTGTGAGCATTACCAACAGTGTGGCGGATGTCAGTTGCAACACTTACGCCTTGATCAACAATTAGTTGAAAAGCAAGTTGCTGTGAGCCAGTTGTTTACAAAGTTTGCCAAGTTAGATGGCATGAATTGGCAAGTGCCTTTACTTAGCGCGCCAACGCATTACCGTCGCAGTGCACGCTTAGCTGTTATGTACGACAAAACAGCGAAGAAAATGCGCGTTGGTTACCGTGCTCAAGGCTCAAAGCAAATCGTGTCGGTTAAACAATGTGAAGTGTTAAGCGATGTGTACCGCGATATTTTTAGTGTTTTTGATAAAGTACTAAATCAAAATGGCGAGCTTAGAAGTGTGAGCCATATTCAATTATGCCAAGCTGACAAACATAATTTTGTTGTACTTCGCCATACAAAAAACATTAGTGAGGCGTTAAAAAATACAATTGTAGAACTTGGTTTGGTGCATAAGTGGCGTGTTATTTTTCAAGGTGAAAGCCAACATATTGAGCATAGCCATTTACCTATGCCATTTTATCATTTACCTGAATTAGACTTAAAATTTGAGTTTGGCCTTGATAACTTTATTCAGGTTAACGCGCAAGTAAATCAGGCTATGCTATTGCAAGCCGTAAAATGGCTTGATTTAAAAGGCACAGAGCAGGTTTTAGATTTGTTTTGCGGCATTGGAAATTTCTCATTGGCGATTGCAAACTACGCAAAAAGTGTGATTGGTGTAGAAGGTGTTTCATCGGCGGTTGCAATAGCGGCGCAAAATGCGCAAACTAACCAAATTACAAATGCTCAATTTCATTGTTTTGATTTAACTCAGGCAATGCAACAAGCGCCGTGGTTTAGTAAAGACTTAGATATATTGGTGCTTGACCCTTCTCGTACCGGTGCTATGGCTATTTTAGAGCAACTGCCACTTAAGCAGTTTAAAACAATCTTATATGTGTCTTGCGATCCTGTTACTTTAGCCCGTGACAGCGCGATTATTACGCAAGCGGCATTTTCACTCGAAAAAATAGGGCTAATGAATATGTTCCCGCACACAGGGCATATTGAAACAATGGCGTTATTTCAAAGGAGGTAGAGCGCATTATGGTAGCTACTCGGCAATCACATCAACACGATACACAGGGTGATTTTAATACACGACTTGATTTACTTAATTTAACGCAAGAAAAACGCGACCAGTTAAATAAAGCAAATACCCTTTGTGCAGAGCTTCAAAATCATCACCAGCAAAATATGGCCATGGAAATGGTTGAAATTTTAGTGGAGATGAACCTCGATTCAGACACGCTAGTAACGGCCTATATTACACCGTGTTTTTTAGCTAACCTCATTGAAATAGACACCATTAGTGAAGTAATGGGCAGTCATGTAGCTTCACTGCTAACGGGGGTTTCGCAAATGGCGACCATTAGCACTTTGGCGCATCAAGGAACTGGGACAGTACAAGTTGATAAAATACGGCGTATGTTATTGGCGATGGTTGAAGACGTACGTGCCGTTGTAATTAAGCTTGCTGAGCAGGTGTGCTATTTGCGTGAAGTTAAAAACGCCACTGAAGAAGAGCGTGTTATTGCCGCAAAAGCCACGGCTGATATTTTTGCGCCGCTAGCGAACAGGTTAGGAATAGGTCAACTTAAGTGGGAGCTTGAAGATCTTTCATTTCGCTACCTACACCCAGATTTATACAAGAGCATTGCCAAGCAATTAGACGATAAGCGCCTTGGCCGTGAAGCGTATATGGCTGATATGGTCGAGCAGGTAAAAACAAAGCTAGAGCAAGTGGGTATCAAGGCTGAAGTATATGGTCGGCCAAAACATATTTACAGCATCTACAAAAAAATGGCGCAAAAGAACTACGAGTTTGACCAGCTGTTTGATATTCGCGCAATGCGAATTGTTGTTGATGAATTACAAGATTGTTACGGTGCACTTGGTATTGTGCACACTAATTGGCGTCATCTTAATAAAGAATTTGATGACTATGTAGCAACACCAAAACAAAATGGTTACCAGTCAATTCATACCGTGGTGTTTGGCCCTGAAGGTAAAACGGTTGAAATTCAAATTCGTACCCATGCCATGCATCAAGATGCTGAGCTAGGAGTTGCCGCTCACTGGATGTATAAAGAAGGTGCATTGCCTGGGCGTGGCTCTGGCTATGAGCAAAAAATTAGCTGGTTACGTAAATTATTGCAATGGCAAGAAGAAGTCGTTGATGGCAGTGACCTAGCGGATGAGCTAAAAAATCAAGTGGTCGAAGATCGCGTGTATATATTTACACCGCGTGGCGATATTTTTGATTTACCACTGGGCGCGACCCCTTTAGATTTTGCATATTACATTCATTCAAATGTGGGGCATCGTTGTATTGGTGCAAAAGTATTTGGCAAAATAGTGCCATTCACTCATCAATTACACACCGGTGATCAGGTTGAAATATTAACTCAAAAACAACCTAACCCCAGCCGAGACTGGTTAAACCCATCGTTAGGTTATATTAAATCATCGCGTGCAAGAGCAAAAATACACCATTGGTTTAAGCAGCTCGATCGCGATAAAAACCTCAGTGCAGGTAAAGAAATTCTCGATAATGAATTGCAAAAGCTTGATTTAAACTACAAACATCTTGAACCGGCAATTAAGCGCTTTAATTTTAAAGAGTTAGATGACTTAATGGTCGCGATTGGCGCAGGCGATGTGCGTTTAAATCAATTACTTAATTTTATTACCGACAGAACCGATGATGAACCCGTTATTCGGTTTAAAACGCCTAGTAAAGTTAGCGGTGACAAAAATGGGATCGTGGTTGACGGTGTCGGCAGCTTAATGAGTCATATGGCCAAATGTTGCCGCCCAGTTCCTGGTGATCAAATTATTGGTTATATAACACAAGGGCGTGGCATTGGTGTTCATCGTGATGACTGTGATTCGTTCACCAATTTAAAAACACAGCATCCAGAGCGCGTCATAGCTGTAAGTTGGTCAGATGAAATTCATGGCTCTTACGCATTAGCAATTAAGATAGAAGCCAGCGATAGAGCAGGGCTTATTCGTGATATTAGCTCTGTGTTAGCGAATGAAAAAGTTAACGTGCTGAGTATGAACATGGAAATGGTCGATGCGCGTCAACTAGCGCTCTTTACCATGCAAGTGGAAGTGCATGATCTGTCCAGTACTAACAGGCTTTTATCAAAGTTAGATCAAATCGAAGGTGTACATGAAACCAAGCGCAGTCACTAATATCACAACTAGGAAATTAAATGAGCCAAACAACTAGTACCTCAACAAATGCTTTAACTGAGCTATTAGCTATTATGGCCAAATTACGTGATCCTAAAACAGGCTGTCCGTGGGATATAAAGCAAGACTTTAAATCAATTGTGCCACATACCTTAGAAGAGGCTTATGAAGTGGCTGATTGCATCGAAAAAGGTGATTTAGGTGAGCTTAAAAGTGAACTCGGCGATTTACTTTTCCAAGTGGTTTTTTATGCGCAATTAGCACAAGAGCAAGGTCTGTTTGATTTTAGTGATGTAATGGCTGGATTAAATGACAAGTTGGTTCGTCGTCACCCTCATGTATTTACTGAGCAACAAGCATTAACCGATGAACAACTCAGTGAGCAGTGGCAAGTAATTAAAGCCCAAGAGCGCGCCATAAAAACAACCCCACAAAGCGCATCAATTTGGCAAGATATTCCGGCAAATTTACCGAGTTTAAGCAAAGCCAAAAAGATTCAAGAGCGTGTTTCAGGGTTAGGCTTCGATTGGCCAAATTATCATGGTGCGTTAGATAAGGTAATCGAAGAAGTGGATGAAGTAAAAGAAGCATTAGCGGTTGATCCACTTTCTGCGCACAGTGCTGAAGAAGTTGGCGACTTACTTTTTGCCACCGTCAATGTTGCGCGGCATATCAAGCGTGATCCCGAGCAATTGTTACGCAGCGCGAATGATAAATTTTCAGCGCGATTTGAAAAAGTGCAAACTTATTTGCACCAACGTGGGCAGTCGCTTGATACAGCAAGCCTTGTTGAAATGGACGCCGCGTGGGATGCAATAAAAAAGCAGAAGTAAATAATACGAAACTCCGAGTGCGTTTTTTGTGCAGGGAAATACTAACTTTCACTGGATTGATGGCAGTGCCTTTGCTATAATTTCGCCCCGTCTTGATCATATTCCAAAATCACTTGTTTGGGTATTATATTCCTTTTAATTCCTGATATTCTAGGGTTCGCATGAGTACAAAATTTATCTTCGTTACTGGCGGAGTTGTTTCTTCGTTGGGTAAAGGTATTGCAGCAGCATCGTTGGCAGCTATTTTAGAAGCCCGTGGTTTAAATGTAACCATTTTAAAGCTGGATCCTTACATCAACGTTGACCCAGGCACAATGAGCCCAATTCAACATGGTGAAGTATTTGTCACCGAAGACGGTGCTGAAACTGACCTTGATTTAGGTCACTATGAGCGTTTTATCCGTACCAAAATGACAAGCCGTAACAACTTCACACAAGGCCGTGTATATGAAGATGTACTACGTCGTGAACGTCGTGGCGAGTACCTTGGTGCAACAATTCAGGTTATTCCACATATAACTAACGACATTAAGCAACGTGTATATGACGGTGCTGTAGGCCATGATGTGGCTATCGTTGAAATTGGTGGAACCGTAGGTGATATTGAATCACAACCATTTTTAGAAGCAATTCGTCAGCTTGGCACAGAGATTGGCCGTGAGCGCGCATTGTTTATTCACTTAACGTTAGTGCCATTCTTAGGCCCTGCGGGAGAAGTGAAAACAAAACCTACACAGCACTCAGTTAAAGAGTTACGCTCAATTGGTATTCAACCAGATATTCTTATCTGTCGTTCAGATCGTAAATTACCAAACAATGAACGTGCAAAGATTGCTCTTTTCACTAACGTTGAAGAAAAAGCGGTTATTTCATTACCAGATGTAGACAGCATTTATAAAATTCCTGCGCTATTAAAGTCGCAAGAGCTTGATAACTTTGTATGTCGTCGCTTCCACCTTGATTGCCCTGAAGCTGATTTAGTTGAATGGGAACAAGTGTTATACCAAGAGTCTAACCCAACAGGTGAAGTGACTATTGGCATGGTTGGTAAATATATTGAACTCCCTGATGCATACAAATCAGTTAACGAAGCACTTAAACATGCTGGCCTTAAAAACCGCTTAACTGTAAATATTCAATACGTTGATTCACAAGATGTTGAAAGCAAAGGAACAGAGTTACTTGCTAACCTTGATGCAATCTTAGTCCCTGGTGGCTTTGGTAGTCGTGGTGTTGAAGGTAAAATTTTAGCGGCAAAATATGCCCGTGAAAATAAAGTACCTTACCTTGGTATCTGTTTAGGTATGCAAGTTGCGCTTATCGAGTACGCACGTAATGTAGCAGGCCTTGAAGACGCAAACTCAACAGAGTTTAATGCTAATTCAGCAAGCCCTGTTGTAGGTTTAATCACTGAGTGGTTAGATGCAGAAGGTAACGTTGAAACACGTAGCGAAAAATCTGATTTAGGTGGCACTATGCGTTTAGGCGCACAAAAATGTCATTTAACACCTGGCTCTAAAGTACATGAAGTGTATGGCAGTGATGAAATTGTAGAACGTCATCGTCACCGTTATGAAGTTAACAACAACTTTGTTGAAAAACTTGAGCAAGCAGGTTTGAGCTTTACTGGCTTATCAGAAGATAAGAAATTAGTAGAGATCATCGAAAACAAAGATCACCCGTGGTTTATTGCGGCTCAATTCCATCCGGAATTTACCTCAACACCTCGCGATGGTCACCCGCTATTTGAAGGGTTTGTGGCCGCAGCACACGCCTATCAAAAAGCGTCGTCGTAATAATTATTAAGCCGTGCTAGTTGCACGGCTTTTTTGTTTTAAAACCGACTGCGTTAAGGAAAATTAATAAAGTCGGAATATGCTCACCATTTTGGGAAAAGAGGAATCAAGATGTCAAATATCGTAAAAGTGATCGGTCGCGAAATTATGGATTCGCGTGGTAACCCAACTGTAGAAGCGGATGTACATCTAGCTGACGGTTCATGGGGTCGCGCAGCTGCACCATCAGGTGCATCAACAGGTACACGCGAAGCATTGGAATTACGTGATGGTGATAAAGCACGTTATCTAGGTAAAGGCGTATTAAAGGCTGTTGGTTTTATTAATAATGAAATCGCAGGCGCATTAGCAGGGCAAAACGCATTAGAGCAAAGCACTGTTGACCAAGTAATGCTAGATTTAGATGGCACTGAAAATAAAGAAAAATTAGGTGCAAATGCAATCTTAGCTGTGTCATTAGCAACTGCAAAAGCGGCTGCACAATCTAAAAAAGTAGAGCTTTATGAGCACATTGCTGATCTAAACGGCACGCCTGGTGTGTACTCTATGCCATTACCAATGATGAATATCATCAACGGTGGTGAGCACGCTGATAACTCGGTAGATATTCAAGAGTTCATGGTTCAACCTGTTGGCGCTACTAACTTCCGCGAAGCACTTCGTATGGGCGCTGAAATATTCCATAGCCTTGCAAAAGTACTTAAAGCTGATGGTCACTCTACAGCTGTGGGTGATGAAGGTGGTTTTGCACCTAACCTTGCTTCAAACGAAGCTGCACTTGCGGCAATTAAAGTTGCAGTTGCAAATGCAGGTTATGAGTTAGGTAAAGACGTAACACTTGCGCTAGATTGTGCTGCATCTGAGTTTTATGACAAAGAAGCAAACATCTACGACCTTAAAGGTGAAGGTAAGCAGTTCACGTCTGAAGAATTTAACTTCTTCTTAAAAGACCTTACAGAACAATATCCAATCGTATCCATTGAAGATGGTCTTGATGAATCTGATTGGGACGGCTTTGCGCATCAAACTAAACTAATGGGTGATAAAATCCAATTAGTGGGCGACGATTTATTTGTTACAAACACGAAAATCTTAAAGCGTGGTATTGATAACGGTATTGCTAACTCAATCTTAATCAAATTTAACCAAATTGGTTCACTAACTGAAACGTTAGCGGCAATCAAAATGGCTAAAGATGCTGGTTTTACAGTTGTTATATCACACCGCTCTGGTGAAACAGAAGATTCTACAATTGCAGATCTAGCTGTTGGTACTGCTGCAGGCCAAATTAAAACGGGTTCATTAAGCCGTTCTGATCGTGTTGCTAAGTACAACCAACTTCTTCGTATTGAAGAGCAGTTAGGCGCTAAAGCACCGTACAACGGTCTTAAAGAGGTTAAAGGTCAGTAACTCTTTTATTAGAATCTGATTTTTACTCTTAGAAAATCCTCGCTTCGGTGAGGATTTTTTTGTTAAACCTTAATTTTCGCAGCATAAAGCCCCACCGATATAAATTATTCTGACACCCGTAGGAACCCGCTTTAGCCGTGGTTATTAAACGAGTTTTAAATAGAAAAATTATTAAACATGCGTAGAAGGCACAAGTTTACCTCGCGCATTATTTAAAGGTATTTTAAAGCTGAAACTGCTGTTTTAAAATCTCACCGGTAAAACTGGTTTTCAAGTAAAAACCACGAGGTAGGGTTTTTATAATTTGCCCATTTGGCCCGATGGCATCTGTAACAATGCGACTATTCGCCGCTTTTGGGCGAATTTGCATAGCATCCCCTAAGTGCCCCGATATTTCATCAACGCGTCCTAATGCGATGAGCTCCATTTGTTCTTCCCAATCGCGTTGTAGTTGCGCGTCTTGAATAGCACTTGGTTGCCATAAAAAGCCACTGCCGATGGTTCTATCAAATGGAGTTATTTCTCGCTCACCTAAAATGGGTAGCCATAGCACATGAGCCAGTTTTTTACGTACATTGCTTTGTTGCCACGTCATGCCTGTGACATTTAAAAGAGGGGTAACCGAAACAAAAGTGGTTTCAAGTGGCTTACCTTTAAATGAAATAGGTAATGTTTTGAGTTCTATTCCAAGATCCTCAAAATCAGGCACTGGTTTTGAGCCCGCAGTAGCCCCTAATACATACTCAATTAACTGCCCAGCCCAGCCTTTTTCGCGTAATAAGTCTTCGGGGGTTTTAAATTGATATTGTTGTGCTAACTGGCCTAACGTCATACCGGCAATATTATTAACACGTCGCATTAATTCATTGATTGAATGTGGCTTTATTACTCGCATAACCGCTTTATTCTATTGTATAAACTCATCGGTCATGATAGCAAAAGTGACTAACCGTGGATATCTTTGGTTTTGTGTGTTTTTTGTACCGGTGTGGTTTGGCGTGTTTTTGAACGTTTTTTATTGCGGGTTTTAAAGTTTAATATACTGAATTTTATAGCTTTTATACTAATTGCCTATAGGTGGCACGTTGTGTTCTGAATAGTTGCGGGGATAAATACAGAACTATAAACAATGTTATCCACAGAATCTGTGGAAAAGGCTGTGTTTTAGATCATTCATTGTGGACTTGTTTGCTAAATGAGCTGCATAAACTAAAGTTATGCACAAGCTGTGGGTAAGGTGCGTAAAAGGTGTATACCTCGCTTTCTCAAAATAGGAGGTTTGAGGTAACGGGTTGATTGTAAATCATCGTGTACCTATACCAAAGCCACCTCAAGATACAGTTTCAGTTGGAATTAAAAGTGATTTAGACAAGGCATTGATTGCAAATAATGGTTGCTCCCTTGTTAAAATCAATAACGCAGTATAAATCGCTTTTAAACCAACCCGTAAGACGTTTCACTGAAACTAACTCCCTATGTTGTTATTTTTTAAAAGAGAATACCCTTATTGTAAAGTAACACCTTGATACTCAGTCCCTATGGAATGCTCAATTCTACGTCTTGAAGTGACTTGGGTATAATAGTGTTTGCCGTATTGCAGCTAATGTGGAACAATCATTAAAAATCGACTTACAAATGAGGCACTAAGGTGATTGATGCCGAAGGTTTTCGTGCCAATGTCGGAATTGTAATTTGCAATAATCAAGGACAAGTCTTTTGGGCTCGACGTTATGGTCAACATTCTTGGCAATTTCCGCAAGGAGGTGTCGACAGTGGTGAAACGCCAGAGCAGACCATGTTCCGTGAATTACACGAAGAAGTCGGCTTGCGTCCGGAAGATGTAGAAATTGTCGCAAGTTCAAAACATTGGTTACGTTATAAATTACCCAAGCGTTTGATACGCCGCGACTCAAGTCCGGTGTGTATTGGGCAAAAACAAAAATGGTTCTTACTGAAACTTCGCTGTAAAGACGAAGATGTAGACTTACTTAAAACACATCACCCTGAGTTTGATGATTGGCGCTGGGTGAGTTATTGGTACCCAGTTAGGCAAGTGGTGTCTTTTAAACGGGATGTTTATAGGCGAGTAATGAAAGAGTTTGCTCCATTTGCAATGCCATTTAACAAGCGTGAACAAACCAAAGACACGTGGCGTCATAAAAGGTAAAAATATAAAGGAGCAGTATTATGCTGGCTACACTCAGAGCTATTGCCGAATCTGTCTCGCATCAAGCGAGTTTAGAGAGTGCATTAGCATGTTTTGTCGAAATGGTGAAAGATGCCATGAATACCCAGTGCTGCTCCATTTATTTTGCTGATTACAGTCAAGATAACTTTGTACTAATGGCTACTCGTGGGCTCAATCCCAAAGCTGTTGGTAAGTTTAGAATTGGCTTCACAGAAGGTTTAGTTGGCCTAGTTGCGCAACGTGAAGAGCCTATTAATATTGCATTTGCTAAATCGCATCCTCGCTTTAAGCTCTCCCCAGAAGTAAACGAAGAAGGTTATAACGCATTTTTATCAGTGCCTGTTGTACACCAAAAAAAAGTGTTGGGCGTTATCGTGGTGCAGCAAAAAAGTGCGCGGTTATTTAGCCAAGATGAAGAATCGTTTTTAATTACTTTATCAGCTCAGCTAGCATCACAATTAGCGCATGCTGAAATTAAAGAAGTACTGCGACAAGATGAATTCTCTCACCAAACGTCGGTATTGAAAGGGGTCTCAGGCGCACCTGGGATTGCTATAGGGCATGCATTTGTTACTTTACCAAAGCTAGACTTTAAATCGATAGAAGTAAAAAAAGACGATAACAGCACAGAGCAACGTCGTTTATTTACCCAAGCGGTTGCGGCAACACGAAAAGAGTTTAATACGCTATCAATGACTTTAAGTGATTCAATTCCTAAAGAAGCACTGGCGGTATTTGATGTTTACCAGCAGTTACTTGATGCAAAAAGCTTAGGGCAAAATGTTGAAGCACAACTGCAAGAAGGTTGGTGTGCTAAAAGTGCGTTAAAAATCGTAATAGAACGACTAATAGCTCAATTTAATGCCATGCAAGACCCTTATATAAAAGAGCGAGCAGTTGACGTTAAAGATATTGGTTTACGGGTTTTACATCATTTAGTTAATACTGAGCATGCAGTAAAAAATTACCCTAAAAATACGGTGTTGATCGCAAACACACTTACGCCAGCAATGCTTGCTGAAGTTCCTAAAGGGCATTTAGCTGGGGTTGTCAGTGTTAATGGCGCAGCCAATAGCCATGCGTCAATTTTAACACGCGCAATGGGGATCCCAGCAATTTGGGGGATTGAAGATTTACCGCTGTTGCAGTTTGACGGCAAGTTGATGATTCTAGATGCTTACGCTGGGCGTTTATATATTTCTCCTTCGCAAATGCTGCAAGATGAATATCGCCAATTAAAGCACCAAGAAAATTTATTAAATGATAAGTTTGTAGCGGAACAAGAATGTGACGCGATCACTTTAGACGGCGAGCACATCAGTCTATTGCTTAATGCAGGGCTTGATCTTAATACCGAAAAAGCAAATACCAAAGTATGTGATGGTGTCGGGTTATATCGAACCGAGGCATGGTTTATGCAAAAAGGCCAGTTTCCATCACAAACGGAACAAGAAAACTGGTATAGAGAAGTGCTCGCCAGTTATCACCCTGAGCCAGTGGTCATGCGTACGCTTGATATAGGCGGTGACAAAGTACTCGATTACTTTGATATCATAGAAGAAAACCCATTTTTAGGCTGGCGGGGAATACGCGTAACGCTCGATCACCCAGAGCTATTTTTAGATCAACTCAAAGCGATGATCAAAGCCAATATAGGCTTAGGTAATTTAAAGATCATGCTGCCAATGATAAGCGGTATTGAAGAGGTAGATGAGTCTTTTGCATTGCTTGAGCAAGCTTACTTTGAGCTGGAAGAGCAGTTTCCAGAACACGTTATTGAACGCCCAGAAATAGGCCTAATGCTAGAAGTTCCCTCCAGTGTTTTTATGTTGCCCGAGTGGTCTAAAAAAGTAGATTTTTGTTCAGTAGGCAGTAATGATTTAACGCAATATTTACTCGCAGTCGATCGTTCTAATGCACGTGTGGCAGAGCTATTTAATCCTTATCACCCCGCCGTTTTAAGAGTGCTGCAAAAAGTGGCGACAGAATGCCAACAATACGAACTCCCATTTAGTTTGTGTGGTGAATTAGGTGGTGAACCTGAGGGGGCAATCCTACTGATTGCAATGGGTTATCGTCGTTTAAGTATGAATAGCTCCTCATTGAGTAAAGTGAAGTGGGTTTTAAGGCGTTTAAAGGTAAGTGATATGGAAATATTACTTGCTGAATGTTTAGCGCAGTCAACAGCTAAACAGGTACTAAGGCTAACACGCAGCTTTATGATTGAGCATAATCTGGCTGAATTATTTTATACCCCTAAAAACCGTTAATATCCCGTGTCATTTTTTGCTGTGAACATGCAATATAATCTATTAGTATATGTATATAACAAATTTATATTTAAGAGTGTACTATGCAGGATTTAGCCATACTGATTATCAGCTGTGCAATATTAGGTAGCATTGTAGGGTTTTTAGCTGGGTTGCTCGGAATTGGTGGCGGGTTAATCATTGTGCCTGTTTTAAGCCTTTTACTTGTTAAATTTAATGTGGCATCGGTTGATCATGTGTTAGTAATCGCAATCGCGACATCCTTAGCCTCTATTTTATTTACTTCGACATCTTCCGCATTAGCGCATCATAAAAATAATAATGTTCCGTGGAATATTGCACCTTGGGTTATGTCAGGTGTAGGGCTAGGCGCATTGATCAGTGGTTTTGCCGCAAGCTATATCCCAGAGCAACTACTGCGCGTAGTGTTTGCAACCAGCGTGGTATTTATAGCAGCGCGTATGGTGCTATCTACTCGTAGTAAAACACAGAGTGAAAAGCCCATGCCAAGCGGTCCTGTTATTGGCTCGTTAAGTGCCATAATGGGCGGACTATCAGGATTAATAGGGATTGGCGGAGGAGCACTTATTGTTCCGTTACTTAATTATTTTTCAGTTGATATTAAAAAAGCAATTGGCTGCGCCGCTGCGTGTGGTATCGTCATAGCCCTATTTGGCTCAGTTGGGTATGTGTCTGCTGGGTGGCAAGTAACCGATTTAGAACATGGTTTTGCAGGTTTTGTTTATTTACCCGCATTATTAGGTATAGTTATTACGTCGTGGTTTATGGCACCAATTGGTGCAAAAGCGACACATTATTTACCCGTTGCAACGATTAAAAAAGCGTTCGCAGTATTATTAGTCATCATCGCACTTCAAATGGTTTTTAGTTAAGGTTTAATTTTTATGGCTCTTGAGTTTCCACAAATCGATCCGATCATTTTCACAGTCGGCCCGTTAAGCGTACGTTGGTACGGTTTAATGTATTTAATAGGTTTTGCTTTTGCAATGTGGTGGGCAAATCGCCAAGCTGCAAAACCAAACTCAGGTTGGACAAAAGAGGAGGTCGGCGACCTACTTTTTTATGGCATGTTAGGGGTTATTCTTGGTGGTCGGATCGGGTATGTACTGTTTTACCAGTTTAGTTACTTTTTAGAAAACCCACTGTATTTATTTAGAATAGATCAGGGTGGCATGTCTTTTCATGGCGGTACATTAGGTGTGATCACCGCGATTTGTATTTTTGCGTGGACCCGTAAAAAGCAGTTACTAGAAGTTGGCGACTTTGTTGCACCTCTTGTGCCTGTCGGCTTATTAGCTGGGCGCATAGGTAACTTTATTAATGGCGAACTCTGGGGACGAACAACCGATGTGCCATGGGCCATGGTGTTCCCAACGGGCGGGCCGCTTGCTCGTCATCCATCGCAGCTTTATGAAGCATTTTTTGAAGGCTTAGTACTGTTTATTATCCTTTACCTATTTACTAAAAAGTCGCGCCCTGCGGGCAGTGTAGGAGGCTTATTTTTATTAGGTTACGGCGTATTCCGCTTTGGTATTGAATACTTTAGAGAGCCTGATGCGCACTTAGGTTTATTTGGCGGGTTTATCTCAATGGGGCAAATATTGTCATTGCCAATGGTCATCGGTGGCCTAGGTTTGATAATATGGGCGTATAAAAAGCCACAGCCAACTGTTGCTAGCAAAGCTTAGGGTCTTTGTGGATTAAAATTTGTTCAAGCTCGGGGCGGTTTAATCGCGACGCGAGGTTTGGGATTGAGTGGATTAAGTAAAAACCGAGCAAAGCTTGTGCGTCCTGCCCACGCCCCTTACCTACATCTATGTAGGCAACAAAGAGTAAATCGGCCCGAGGCAGAACCCAAAGGGCAGCGCCTGTTTGCATTGATGCTGCGTTATTACCTATTTATGGGGAATAACCACACGACATAGGCGCTGCCTTGCTTAAATACCAAACAGGCTGCTGAAAATTCAACCTTGAAAGGTCAACAGACCCTAATAAAAGAAGCGAAGAATGAAACAATATTTAGAGTTATGTCAGCGTATTGTTGACGAAGGTGTGTGGGTTGAAAATAAGCGCACAGGTACACGCTGTTTAACTGTGATTAATGCTGAACTTGAATACGACGTTGCGAATAATAAATTTCCAATGATCACAACGCGTAAAAGCTACTATAAAGCAGCAATAGCAGAGCTTTTAGGTTATTTACGTGGATATAGCAGTGCCGCTCAGTTTCGTGATATTGGGTGTATGACATGGGATGCCAATGCCAATGACAACCAAGCATGGCTAAACAATCCAAATCGCAAAGGTGATGACGACATGGGCCGCGTTTATGGCGTACAGGCCCGTGATTGGAAACGCCCTGACGGTACGCCACTGGATCAGCTTAAAAAAGTGATTGATAACCTTAAAAATGGCATTGATGATAGAGGTGAGATCGTTACCTTTTTCAACCCTGGTGAGTTTGATTTAGGCTGCCTTCGCCCATGTATGCACACGCATACATTCTCGTTGCTGGGTGATACCTTGTATTTAACCTCGTATCAGCGTAGCTGCGATGTACCACTTGGCCTAAACTTTAATCAAATACAATGTTTTGTATTACTCGCTTTAGTTGCACAAATTACTGGCCACAAAGCAGGTAAGGCCTATCATAAAATTGTTAATGCACACATTTATGAAAATCAACTCGAGTTGATGCGTGATGTGCAGCTTAAACGTGAACCGTTTGAATCACCCACATTAACTATTAACCCTGATATTAAATCACTTGAAGACATAGAAACATGGGTTACCCGTGATGACTTTCAAGTGCATGGCTACCAATGCCATGACGCAATTAAATACCCGTTTTCGGTTTAAACGACAAGCGAGTAGTTATTTATAAAAAGTGTCATTGGCACTTTTTATAAATCATCAGTTACATTATAAGCATCCTTTCCTTAACTAAAAATAATCTAATACCAATCGTGTTAAGTTACTGGCCATTAATAACGCAGTTAGCGCTTGATTTAACTCGCTAGAATGGTTAAATATTTAAATCGATTGGTATAAATTATAAGTAATAAGCCTATTGTCGGTTTGAGAGTATAAAGCACTTTTGTACTCTTAAATTAATGTAAAAAAACTGCCAAAACATTGTTTCTATTGAATATTGCTCGTGTTAACGAGCTGGGTAGTGTAACAGCGGTGTTTAAAATTCATTATCAAGCGCTAAATTGAGTTACTAACTTAATCCTATTTCTGGCTGACTATGCCAACTTCCCTCTATTGTTACGTTTTAAGCTTGTTTTTGCTGATAAATGGATGCGTCATAGCAACTTTATTATTATGTTCTTTTTTATCTCATAGTGATAATTGCTGTTTTTGCACCTCACGTATGGTTATTAACATTTTACTAATGTAAATTGGTAAAAAGGTATTGAAATGCCTGTAATTAAAATTTTTAGCTGTTAAAAGGAGTAAACGCTTAGCAAAAAACCATGCAATTGAATGTCATGGAAATTGTATGTTCAACATACAGGAACTTTTATGCACAATACAACTCGTTGCTTTTCTTTTATCGGCCTTTTATGGGTTGGTTTATCAATATCAAGCTGTCATTATCAGCCCAAAAAAAACACTGATAACACTCAACCAAAAATAAGTGCACCAACGAAGGTAACTCCAAAATTTAGTCGCAGTTATGCATCTTTTACTGAAATGAGTAATTTATCTTATTTATATATTCCAACAGATAGCGCTGAATATATACATAAAAATAAGGTCTTGGATGCTTTAATAGGGCCAGCGGCCTTAATGCTAGAAAAAAAAGAGCTTTTTGTACAAAAGCCAATCCAATGGCGATTTTCACTGCAAATCGCATCGGTTAATAAAAAATCTAACTTAATGACCACTTTAGCGTCGTTAAAAAGTAAAGCGCCAAACTTGTTTCAAGGCAGTGTAATTGCCAATGTTGAAACCGCGCTGGTTAAAAATACGAATGTCTATAGGCTTAAGTTTGGAGCCTACAAATACTATAAAAATGCACTCGCGGATTGCCAAACTTTTAAGCACTATCAAGTTGATTGCCTAGTTAGTAACTATACAAATAAACCCTTTGATTATCAGAGTAAATAATAAACGGTCTAGCCTTTATGTAAATAGGCATAATAATTGCTTTGTATTTGTTATGTTTATAGAGGATGGCAATTATGCGCCTTTTATTATGTTTTTTATTGCTGAGCTTAACGGCCTGCAGCTTAACGCCAGAGAAGCCGCCAGCTCGTAGTACAGTAGCACCCAAGTCAGCAATGGCGCCGTTTACTGTTCATCAATATGTTGGTGATTTGAGCGCACAGCTAAGCCATATCAAAGGGCCTTTTAAAAGCTCTGCACGTATAGCGGTGACTAGCTTTTACTTTGCCGATGGGCTTGATTCAGAGCTTGCGCAAGGGCAGGGGGATGGCCTTAGCCAGCAAATACAAGAAAGCCTACTAACGCAATTTACGCAACTAGGCTACAACATCATTGAGTATCGCCTTGAGAATAACCTTAACTTATCGCCCATAGCAGATGGTATGTTAAGTCGCGATATAACCAAACTACGTAAACGTCAGAATATTGACTTTGTGATCACCGGCACGCTAACACGGCAACAACATGCCTATATTGTTAATGCCCGCATGGTCAATACACATGACAGCGCCGTTGTATCAGCAGCAAGTACCGAGATCCCTATTAACGTAATGTGGGGAGATGAAAAAATTCAGCAGCGCGATGGGTTTATCTATCGCAGCGAATACTAATTAGGAGCCCATCATGAAACGCTTAATATTAACTTTATGCTTGCCGCTGGGTTTTGGTTGTTCGCACATAATGAATGACAACGACACCACTGCAAAAAAAGGCCCCCCTCAATTAGCTAATCAAGAGCGCGGCGTTGCAGCGCCCGGCGATAGCAATGCCTTGTATCAAAACACAGCCGTTATGAACGACAACAGCCATATCAATGTACCAACACGTAAGAACATTAATCATTACGTGCGCGGTATAATGCAAGACATGGCTGAAAACCTACAATACGTGAACACCAAAACACCGTTGGCAGTATCCAGCTTTATATTTTTAGATGACGATTACAACGACGGCACATTACTAGGCAATCAGATTGCCGAAAGCTTTATGCACGAACTGCATAACTTTGGCGTGCCAGTTATTGACTTTAAAACCACCGACTATATGCGTGTTACTCCCAATGGCGACTTTGTATTTAGCCGTGATTACTTAGAGCTAAGCCAAGATCAAAACTTTAATTATGTATTAGCTGGCACCATGGTAAATCACCAAGGTGGAGTATTAATTAATGCGCGTATTATTGGTTTAACAAGCAAAGCAGTTGTAGGCTCAGCCCAAGGATTTATTCCGCAATCAGTCGTGGACGCACTCGATAGTAGCTACCGCACAGATGGTGTCATGCTAAAACAAGTGAATAAGTGAGGTTATAATGACAACACTCATCAAGCGTATAGCGTTTATTAGCTCAAGTGTAGCAATACTATTACTTGCAGGTTGTAACCTGTTTGACGGCTCAGCCAAAGCGCAGCCGACACAAAACGACCACTTAGATCAACGGATCAGTCAAGCAGAGGAGAAAGAGGGCGAAGCGTACCAAGACTCAACGCAATTCACACCTCTTAAACACCATAAAACCTTGGTGAACTATGTAGAACAAATAGCCCTTGATTTGGTTGATACCATGCTCACTGATGAAGATATTTCAATCGGAGTCGCGTCGTTTGTAGATTTAGATGCAAATTTAAACAACAGCAGCCAATTAGGCAACCAGTTGTCAGAGAGCTTTATTCACCAATTACAAAAATTTGGTTACGGTGTGGTCGATTTTAAAACCACTGACCATGTTTTAGTAAACAAACGTGGCGATTTTGTTTTTTCACGCGATATTGAAAAGCTAGCCCGCAGACACCTTGCCAGCCATGTACTGTCAGGAACGTTAATCTACCGTGGTAACGGCGTTGAAGTAAACACCCGCATAATCGACGTAAACAGCAAGCGCGTGGTTGCCAGCAGCCAAAAAATTCTACCTTATTTTGTATTAAATAACGCAGATATAAACCTGCAACGAGCAAGTGTTAACTAACTTAATTAAAGAATCAATTTAACTGCTTGATTGTAAATGGGATAAACCGTTATAATTTCTTATCAGCTATCAGCTATCAGCTATCAGCTATCAGCTATCAGCTATCAGCTATCAGCTATCAGCAGCGCAAAGCTAGAATGTGGCCTCTTAGTTAAATGGATATAACGGCCCCCTCCTAAGGGGCAGTTGCAGGTTCGATTCCTGCAGGGGCTACCAATTAAATCAATGGGTTATGAGTTTATTTCTGTTTTTATTTGTTTTTTTGTAGCGCATTTATAGCAGTCTAAATCGAAATTTTCTAATTTCAAAAAAGTTTATTCGCGCGCCAGTTTTCAAAATATCCAAATTACATTTAAGGCAGCTTACCCTAATAGCAAAAGTTAATTAACCGTGATGTATGATCAAGATTTACTCCCTTTATTTCTAGTCTTTCATGCTATTACTATAGAATTTTGGTTGTTAAGTATAAATTGAGTTCTTTAGTCGCGGTGATCTATAACTGTGCTTTAAATGGGTTAGTTGTTTTAAAGTAATAAATTAGGTTTAATAGAAGCAGAATAAACGCTGGACAATGCAGTAATAGCTTGGAAGTGACTGTCACTTTATCACTGTGTTTATTTTGGGCAAGTTCAAAATCCCCAAATCATCAGCAATACCATTTAGTTGCATCTAATGTTATTGCAGTTTCAGTTCGGTACAAATATTAGGGTGTTAGTAAATAAATGGAGGTTTAGTTTGGAAATGAGTGCAGCCTTAAAGTCAGCGAAAGCTCTATATGATATCAGAAGTAATTATAAACAGAATCAACTGTTTGAGCTGTTGAAAAAGGGAGAGCTTTCAATAAATGATTCTGAAGTGAAATATAATAAAATAATTTCTGTGATCATTGTAACTCAAGAGGCATTAGAAAGGGCTAATTGCGAAGAGAAATTTGAAATATTAATGAGCTTCTATATGGCAAGTACAACGTCAAAACTCATTGATGAAGACCCCGATTTTTATCATGAAGCTTTAGCTGCTTTAAGTAACTTATCTTTTCGTGAGCTTACTGTTTTATATCATTTAGATGAATATCAAAAAAAAGTCTCTCATCGTAGCGAGATTAATTATAAACCTGAAGATTATATCGCAGATAAAACTCACATATTGATTGATGATGTTTATGCTCTTTTTCACAGGCTGCTCAGTAGTGGTTTAGTCATTCAATGTCCTTTGATGGGCGGTTACGTCAGGGTATATACATCACCTATCTTTAGCAGAATTCAAAGGTTAATAACCTATGATTATTTTAAATAGCTACGAATTTAGTAACTTACTTTTCTAACTCATCAATATTTTAACTAACAACCTTTTTCATTATTAGTGCGCTAAATAGTATGGGTGGAACTTATAAGGATATGAATTTAAATGAAATTTTGCAAGAAAATTTTAATGCTAACGATGCAATTAAAATTCAAAAATATATCGAAAAGAATGCGAGTTATTATATTTCTGAAGGTGAAAGGTATTCCTTAGATTTCGCCTTTTTCATTGATGTTGCTTCAAGGATGAAAGTAGGTGGTGAATTAGTAATATTAAGTAAATTCATAAAATTATTAGATGCATTTGAAATTAGTGATTCAAGTGAAGAAAAACACAAAAACTACTGCCTTATCGCCAGCTTATTATATCCTCTTACAGAGGTAGATAGTAATTTTGATGAATTATTCGAGTATTATTGCGAAAAAGTAATATTACTTTCTGGTGGTATAGCAAAAGCACTTAAAAATAGACTTATAGAAATATTGCCTAGGCACGGCACTTTTGAGTTGTATGCTAAATATTTATTTTTTAAAAAGCGTTACCATGAGGTTGATGCTGTATGTGAACACGCTAGAGCACAAGAGTGGAGAGGTAATTGGAATAAATGGAAAGGAAAAACGGTTGGAGAGGTCAAATTATCAGTTAAAAAAGCAACTAAAGTGCAAAAAATTGGATTTGATGGTGAGATGGCAGCCATCGTAAAGTTGAAAGGTATGGGGTATGAAGTAGCTAGGTTCGGTAAAGAACGAAAAAATAGTAGTCTAAATCATAAGTTACTCAATATTGTTCCAGATACGCACGTTGGACTTTCGCATATAAATATTTTTAAAAATAACTTGGGTCAAAAAAGGGGGTTAGGTATAAATATTTCGTCTGAAAATTTAGAACAAAATACCTACCCAAAAGAGTTAGACTATACATTTGAGGAGTTTATAGAATTAGCTAAAACTTGCTCATCAAAATATCCTTGTCACTTATACCAAAAAGACAGAAAGCAGGCTCCTTGTAGCTTGGGAAGAAATTTATTTAACCCTATCTATTTAGATGGATTAACCCCGCCCCTTTATACAGGGCACTTTCATAAATGTGCCAGTATTCAAAAGTGCCAAGGAAGGTTTGGCTTGATTTCTGCTTTACAACGAGGAAAAATCGGTAGCCTCAATGTAACTAACCAATTTTTGCAAGATAATATTCGGGTTCATTTATATATTCAAAAGTGCTTCCTAGAACATCAAAATAGTAAAAAAACTCCCAAAGAGATTTTGGATGGTGGGAAAAAATATAAAAAATTAGGGCATCCCGGGAGGTATGATTTTATTGCATACAATTCAGAAGAATGCGTCGCTGTAGAAGTAAAGGCAAACTGTTGTGATTCAATGAAACCGGACACAAATTTAGGTGGTATTATTACCACTCAAACAGAGGTGTTCTATGACAAAACAACGTCGCTCTTTTTCTCAAGAGTTTAAACTTGATTCAGCAAAATTAGTC